>CACZJF010000004.1 GCA_902781455.1 uncultured Lachnospiraceae bacterium
TATCCCAAGACCCCTTAGAGAGAATGAGGTAGATAGGACAGAGGTGGAAGTGCAGTAATGTATGGAGCTGACTGTTACTAATCGGTCGCAGGCTTGTCCAGAGCATGGTTGAAGAAATCGTGCGAAGCGGAATTTGGTTCTTGAAACAAGAGAAGAGATATGATATTTTGTATGCAGTTTTCAGAGTGCGGAGATAATCCTCGATAGCTCAATGGTAGAGCATTCGGCTGTTAACCGAAGGGTTGTAGGTTCGAGCCCTACTCGGGGAGTTCGGCGGGAAACCGTCAGCAGGCCCAAAGCGGAATGAGGCCATGCGGCCCCTTGGTCAAGCGGTTAAGACACCGCCCTTTCACGGCGGTAACATGGGTTCAAATCCCGTAGGGGTCATTTAAAAAATAATATGGCGTCATAGCCAAGCGGTAAGGCAAAGGTCTGCAACACCTCTATCACCAGTTCGATTCTGGTTGACGCCTCGAAACCTCCATCCGAAAGGGTGGAGGTTTTTGTATTATAAAGGTTTTGCATTGACTTGTTCGAATGACTGAATTTATAATCTATATCATTCAGAAGGGTATTGTGAAGGCAATCAGATTTGCAAAGATGAGATGTATTCGTACTTTCATCAGATAAAAGCAGCAATAGGAAGGAGCTATCGAATGATTATATGCAACAGAATCAGCAATACTTTTAAGAAAGAGATCAATGATACATTCTGCGGCTGCAGAAAGCGCTTTTCTATCCTGACGGTAATGATGGCTATGATGCTGTTCATTGCCATTCCGGCGTATGCAGACAGAACCATTACTCTGGAAGTTTCAAATGGTCAGAACATTACTTCTGAATTCATGGAAGCTGCGTATGAAGCAAAGGAAGAATCAGGCATGCTTACGATCATCATACCTTCCGGGACCTATAAGGTGAATCAGTTCGCTGTCTGGGGGCACACAACGATCAAGATGGATAATGTTACACTGGTCCGCGAACCATCCAGTCAAAAATCAATGTGCCGTCTTGGATATAAATCAGAGGATTTTGATGATTACAACAGTGGTGCCGGTCAGCCTGGATATTCAAAGGACTTTTCTGATATTACGTTTATAGGCGGCACATGGGACGGAAGCAAGGTATCCAAGTCGATTATGCAGTTCGGTCACGCGATGAACATGACATTTCAGGATGTTACATTTAAGAATGTAACAGGAAGTCACCATATTGAATTTGCCGGGTGTAAAGGAATCCGGTTGATCAACTGTAAATTTACAGGATACTATGGCGACTTCGGCAGTGCTTACAACGGAGAAGCGATTCAGTTCGAGGTTCTGACCGGGGTAGGGAAGGGACACTTTAACGGCTATCATCCCATCAATGATGAGACAACCTGCCGTGATATTGAGATCACAAGGTGCACCTTTGACGGGCTTAAGAGAGGTGTTGGATCCCATACAGCGATCGCGAACAGCTATTTCACGAATTTCAAAATTCATGACAATATCTTCAAAAACATTACCGGCTATGCCATCAGCATGATGAACTACACGAATTCATCTGTATATAACAACAAGATCAGCAATTGCGGATGCGGTATTCTTTGCGCAACTTCCGAGCGCAGTCATAAGAATTTTTATGCTTCTGCCAAGACGTCCAGTTCCCGCAATTCGCCAAAGCAGTTGAATAACAAGATCTATAACAACACGATTTCTATCAATATCGGTGCCAATGGCAAAAGCTACAACAATGCGAACTATGGGATATGGCTCTTCGGCGAGAAACTCAAGAAAAAGAAGGGCAGCATGCCAAAGGGAGACTGGCGCTGTGGTGGAGTAACCATAAAAGGCAACAATATTACGATGAATGTGCGCGGCGGCGGGATCTGGCTGACGGGAACCGTGAATACGAAGGTCACAGGGAATACGATAAAGTGCCAGTTTAAGAAGAAAGGAAAGGCCGGCGCCGGCGCGGGAGTCTGGATTGAGAACGGGAATGGCGATGAAATCTCCGGAAATGCAGTCAGAAATGTAAAGTCCGGGATTGGAAAGAACACAATGGGAATCTATGTGACAGGTTCCAAGAAGATCACCCTTGTGAAAAACAGGCTCATCAAGTGTGGAAAGGCCATTCAGGCTTCGAAAAAGCAGCTTAAGAAGAATAAGGGTAACAAGAAGAAGTGATCATCTGCTCCTTTCAGTACCCTGCCTGTTAAACAAAAGAAAGGGGACTGACAGGGTTATCTTTCAGAAAGGGAGGCTATGAGAAAAAAAGAACTCGCGCTGCGTGTCATAGAACGTCTGGCAGAAGCATATCCGGACGCTGATTGTACATTGGAGTATGACGACGCATGGAAGCTGCTGGTCAGTGTCCGTCTGGCAGCACAGTGCACAGACGCCAGAGTGAATGAGATTGTTCCGCTGCTGTATGAAAAGTATCCTTCCATCGAAGCACTGGCTAAAGCAGATCCGAATGACATAGAAGAGATTGTCCGTCCTTGCGGACTGGGCCGGAGCAAGGCTAGAGATATCAGTGCCTGTATGAGAATGTTGGTTGAACAGTATGACGGAAAGGTTCCGGATGATTTTGATGAGCTTCTGAAGCTGCCCGGAGTCGGCAGAAAGAGCGCGAATCTTGTTGTTGGAGATGTTTTCGGAAAACCGGCGATTGTGACGGATACGCACTGTATCCGGCTCGCGAACCGGATCGGTCTTGTGAAAAATGAGAAGAATCCGAAACTTCCCGAAAAGGATCCGAAAAAAGTTGAGATGCAGCTGTGGAAGATCATACCGCCCGAAGAAGGCAATGCACTCTGCCATCGTTTTGTTCTGCATGGAAGAGAAGTGTGCTCGGCAAGAACGAAGCCCTTCTGCGATCGGTGCTGTCTGAATGATCTGTGCAAGTCGGCATTTACGGTATGAGAAATGGAGTCAGGGAAAATGGGAAAGAGAATACTGGTATTCAACGCTTCCTCCGGCATCAGCGGTGACATGACAGTGGGAGCACTGCTCGATCTAGGAGCGGACCAGGAGGTACTGCGCAGCGCGCTTGACAGCCTTCATCTGGAAGGTGCAGGTATTGTGATCAGCAGGGTGAAGAAGTCTGCATTGGACGCATGTGATTTCAATGTCGTGCTGGACGAGGAACATGAAAACCATGATCATGACATGGCATATCTGCACCCTGATCACGATCATGCCTGCGAACACGACCACGATCATGCACACGACCACGGCCACAATCACGACCATGGCTACGATCATGCGCACGACCACGGCCACGATCATACCCACGACCACGGTCATGATCACGACCATGGCCACGATCATGCGCATGCTCATCACCATCATCATGGACGTAATCTGGCGGATATCGAGGCGATTCTCCGTTCAGGGAACCTGACAGACCGGGCACTGAACCTTGCACTGAAGATTTTCCGGATTGTCGCCGAGGCGGAGAGCAAAGTGCACGGCGAGCCCATTGAACGCGTGCATTTTCATGAGGTAGGAGCAGTGGATTCCATCATGGATATCGCCGCCGTGGCTGTATGCCTGGATAATCTGGACATTGAAAAAGCGATTATTACGGATCTTTCAGAGGGGACAGGCACTGTGATGTGCCAGCATGGCTTACTGCCGATTCCGGTTCCCGCTACGTCTCGGATTCTGTGTGATCATCAGATTCCGTTCCGTATTCTGGGCAATGTCCAGGGAGAGCTGATCACACCGACCGGGGCTGCAATTGCTGCAGCGATCTGGTCGCAGGAGCACCTCCCGGAGCGATTCCGGCTGATCGGGATGGGACTTGGCGCCGGAAAACGGGCGTATGCGACTTCAGGCGTTCTGCGGGCTATGCTGATTGAGCCGGAAGAAGCGGCCAGGGAAGACAGAGATGAAATCGTCAAGCTGGAGACCAATATCGATGACAGCACAGGGGAAGCGCTTGGCGCTGTGATGGAGCTCCTCCTCAGGGAGGGAGCCAGAGACGTTTATTATACGCCTGCTTTCATGAAGAAAAACCGTCCCGCTTATGTGCTGAATGTACTCTGCAGAAAAGAAGAGAAGGATCGGTTTGAGGAAATCATCTTCCGGAACACGACAACCATCGGGATCCGGGAGATTCCCTGCGGCCGTTCGGTACTTCCGAGAGAGAACAGGAAGGTGGAAACTCCGTGGGGTATGGCTGATGTGAAAGTGTGCCGGATCGGAGCGGACAGCGTCGCCTATCCGGAAGCGGACAGCGTGACGCGGCTGAGCCGGGAAAGCGGAATCGGCTATCCGGAGATGTACCATAAGATAAAAGCACTTGCTCAGAGTACGCCTTCCCCGTGAAAGGAGGGAATAAAGCTGTCTGCCGCGGCTTTGCGCTCCTGAATAAAGGCATTGGCAACGCCGAGAGACAGTGCGTAATCAACCAGTCTGTCATATTCCCGCTTCGTGACCCTCCGGCCAAGAAGCGGGTCTTTCTCTACCGCGCTCATCGGCGTGTACTGACTCATCATACTGATCCAGATGCGGTCCTTATAGGTATGATACAGGTATTCGATGATCTTCTTCGCGTCACTGACATGGCCGGGAAGCAGAAGCTGCCGGACGATCACACCATGTGTCATGATGCCGCGCGCGTCAAACAGCGCACCTTCCGTACCGCCTTTTTCCATTTGCCGGAGCATTTCCTCCAGAGCACTTTTTGCAATGTCCGGATAATCGGCTGCGCTGCAGTACTGCAGGGCAAGATCCGGGTCCATGAACTTGAAGTCGGGCAGGTAAACATCCACCAGACCATCCAGCAGCCGGAGCGCTTCCGGCAATTCATAGCCGCTGCTGTTGTAAACCACAGGGATTGTCAGACCGCGTTCCTTCGCCGTTCTCAGCGACTCTGCACATGGAATGACATGGTGGCCGGCCGTGACCAGGTTGATGTTATTGGCTCCCTCGGACTGCAGCTTCAGAAAGATCTCTGCCAGTCTGGAAGGTGTCACGTCAATTCCGGGCAGCGAGTGACTGCCCGAGATTTCCGCGTTCTGGCAGAACCGGCATCGCAGGCTGCAGCCGGTGAAAAACACGGTTCCGGACCCTTCTGTTCCGGAGATGCAAGGCTCCTCCCACATATGAAGGGCTGCTCGGGCAACCCGCATCGCTGCGGTGCTGCGGCAGAAACCAGTCTGGCCTGCGACGCGGTCTACGCCGCATCTTCTCGGGCAAAGCGTGCATTGATTCAGATGAAATGGAAGCGCTGATTCCTGATATCTGGCTGTATCCATAGTGCCGGCTCTTCTTTCATTTTCTTATGATCTGACTGTTCCCCGACATCCTGCGTGACGGAAGCATTCCCCGGCATCATGCGGTCGGTTGACACCCTGATCCCTTTTATATAAAATAAAACAAAATTGCACGCAATACAATTGCCTGTTTTATATACGCTGCCTCTTGTGGTCTGTGGCAGAAAAGGAAAGGACCTTAAGCCGATGGAAGACAAATACGCAGGACTGAAGCTTGGAAACCAGCTCTGTTTTCCGCTGTATGCATGTTCCAGGGAGATCGTGAAAAAATACAAACCTTATCTGGACGAGCTGGATCTGACGTATACGCAGTATATCACGATGCTGGTGCTGTGGGAGCATGGACAGATCAATGTGAAGGAACTGGGAGAGTGCCTGTATCTTGATTCCGGAACGCTGACACCGCTTCTGAAAAAGCTGGAGACGAAAGGCTGGGTGACCAGGCAGCGGGCGAAGGAAGATGAAAGAGTCCTGATTGTGACCTTGACAGAGAAGGGAAAAAAACTGCGCGACCAGGCAGCGGAAGTTCCGGCGAAAATGAGCTGCTGTGTGAAGCTGACGCCGGAAGAGTCCAGGACACTTTATACACTTCTGTATAAGATGCTTGGAGATGCCTGACATGGCAGATGTCTGTCTGATGCCGGAAGATTTGCAGATTCTTTTCATAGTGGCTTGTATTCCTGCGGCTGACGTGCTATGATCTGTTTGTAAGAATTTGTTTATACATGCAGACAGAGCGTGAGCGGACGCGGAGGTGCCATAGAATGAAGACAGTCAAGCTTCTGGCGGGTATTCTTGGAATTGTGATTGCAGTGTATATTCTGCTGATCTCATGCTATGAGGCAGCGTGGAATGTGCTCACGATGAGCGGCCATATCAACGGGTTCATCGGAATTCTGATTGCAGTGCTTCTGCTGGCCGGCAGTATTGTCAGGATCGGCATGCGCAGTGCGGAGGATGATGCCGGATCCATTCTTTCGCTGGTCTTTTTCGGCATAGCGACCGCGCTTGCATTTGCCATGACACCGATTTACCGGTACATGTATACATGGGCAGTGATCTGCCTTGTGATGGGAATCATATCCGTACTGGCCATTATGTGGAAGAATTCCAGGGCAAAGTGAGCCGGTTCAGAACATCATACAGGACTACATTTCAGACGGCTGCCGGACAGGCAGCCGTCTGAAACTTTGCCTTCTGTCACAGATCGTCCTGCAGCAGCAGCGAATACAGGATTCCTGAGCGAAGACTTTTGGGGGTCGGAGCGAAGAAATCCTGTATTTGCTGATATGCAGGACATCGTGCGGACTGTCAGTGAAAACTGCATGGGCAGTCATGGGCAGCCGTTAGAAACTTTGTCTTGCATCATAAAATGCACCGTGTTATAATCCCTTTGCTGTGTCCGGAAGCCTCAGGCAATTCCGCTTAAGATAGCGGAACCGGAACATGGAAAACCGCATGGACTTGCGGGGATTGCCCCAGAGAGGGGAATGGACGGTTCTGTACAGGACAGAAGCCGTAAGCAGTTCACATCAATATAGAGAGGTGATTAACATGAGAGAAGGAATCCATCCGAAGTATTATCAGGCAAAGGTTACCTGCAACTGCGGGAACACATTTACGACCGGTTCCACAAAACCGGAGATCCACGTTGAGATCTGTTCTCAGTGCCACTCGTTCTATACGGGTCAGCAGAAGGCAGCTCAGGTACGCGGCCGTATCGATAAGTTCAACAGGAAGTACGGTCTTGGCCAGAACTGATCAGGATAAGGTAAGGAGGGTTGAGGCTGAGTGCCTCAGCCCTCTTTTTTCAATGCGGAGTTAAGTGTCATATGAAGTATTCAAACATTGGCGGTCAGGCGGTCATGGAAGGCGTCATGATGCGCAATGCCGAGAAGTGGGCGGTCGCGGTGCGAACCGCGGATCAGCAGATCACTGTCAAGACAGGAATCTACAAGGGCGTGATCCCTTCAAAAACCGTAGGGAAGATTCCGATCCTGCGCGGTGTGTGCAGCTTTATCGATTCTCTGTATCTGGGAATGAAAACATTGATGTTTTCAGCGGACCTGTTCGCCGAGGAATCGGAGAAAGAACTTGAGGAAAGACTGCAGGACGAGCAGAAGAAGGCGCAGAAGAAGGCGGATAAGCTTCGCTCAGCCGGAAAGGCGGACCAGGCGGACCGTCTGCTGGAGGAAACGAAGAAGAAGGCAGAGGAGGAGCGTAAGAAGCTGAAAGAGCGGGAGGAATCAGGAAACGGAAAATCCAAGGATTCCGACAACTCTTTGCTGCTGACACTGACGCTGATCTTTTCACTTGCCGTATCAATTGCGCTGTTCATGATGCTGCCTTACTTCCTGTCCAGGGCGCTTCGGACGGTGACCAGTTCCGAGTCCCTGATCTCGGTCAGTGAAGCGATCCTGAGAATGGTCATTTTCTTTGGTTATCTCCTGCTGATCTCGCGCATGAAAGATATTCAGAGAACCTTCATGTATCATGGCGCTGAGCACAAGTGCATCAACTGCATCGAACACGGACTTGAGCTGAATGTGGAAAATGTACGCGCAAGCTCCCGGCAGCACAAGCGCTGCGGTACAAGCTTTCTGCTGATTGTCATGGTGGTCAGCGTGATCTTTTTCTTCTTCATCAGGACGCCGGATCCGGTGATGCGGATCGTGATCCGTATCCTGCTGATTCCGGTGATCGCTGGCGTATCCTTCGAGTTTATCCGTCTTGCGGGAAAGTATGACAACAAGTGCGTCAACATTCTCAGCAAACCGGGCATGCTCCTGCAGAAGCTGACGACGAAGGAGCCGGACGATGAGCAGATCAAGGTCGGAATGGCATCGGTCGAGGCAGTATTCAACTGGAAGAAATACCTGAACGAAAACTTCGGTACGGCGTATGAGCTGACCGAAGCAGACGAGCCGCACCGCAGCGACGACCTGTATACAATAAAATGACGATCAGGGAAGCAGTACAGAAGGCGAAGATCCATCTGGCAGAGAATCAGGTGCCGGACGCAGGGACAGACGCTATGCTGCTTCTTCAGTCTGCCTGTGGGATTGACCGCGCAAGGTACTATGCGTGCATGGATGAGGAGCTGGAGGAGGCAGAGCGCTATCTGGAGAAGGTCAGGCTGCGTGCTGCCAGGATTCCGCTTCAGCAGATCACAGGTGAGCAGTATTTCTGCGGACTGCGTTTTCTGGTGACCGGAGATGTCCTCTGCCCGCGGCCGGAGACGGAGACGCTTGTCGAAGAAGCCTTGAAGCGGCTTGGACGCGGGGACCGCTTTTTGGACCTGTGTACCGGGTCCGGGTGCATTGCCGTCAGCCTCCTGAAGATGGGGGATAACCTTTCGGGGGAGGGCTGTGATCTTTCCGGGCGGGCACTGGAGACAGCGTCAAAGAATGCGGTGCTGCACAGTGTGGCAGATCGTCTGACGCTGCGGCAGGGTGATCTGTTTGAAGCAGCGTCCGGGACCTATGATATGATTGTATCGAATCCGCCCTATATTGCGTCGGAGGAGATCCATGAACTGATGGAGGAAGTGCGGGATCATGAGCCGCGCATGGCACTGGATGGAGGACCGGACGGCCTTGCCTTCTATCGAAGAATACTGGAAGGTGCCGGAAACCATCTGAAAGAAAAAGGCTGGCTGATTGTGGAGATCGGTTATGACCAGGGGACGGAAGTCAGATCGATGTTTATCGATCATCTGTATGAGTCGGTTCAGGTGATAAAGGATCTGGCAGGGCATGACCGCATCGTGCTTGGCCAAAGAGGTGTTTGAGTGTTTGAACAGCTGAGAGAAGTAAATGAAAGGCTGGAGGAGATCGTAAGACTGCTCTCGGACGCGGATACCGCGAAGGATGCCGCGCGCCTGCAGTCGCTGATGAAGGAGCAGGCGAATCTGACGCCGGTTTCAGAAGCGTACAATGCATGGAAGAAGATGCAGGAGACGATCGAAGACTGCCAGGAGATGCTTTCCTCTGAGAAGGATGAGGACATGCGTTCCATGCTGAAGGAGGAGCTTACCGGGGCAAAGGAAGAGATCGAACAGCTGGAACAGAAACTCAGGGTCATGCTGCTCCCGAAGGATCCGAATGATGAGAAGAACGTTGTCGTAGAGATTCGTGCCGGCGTGGGCGGAGACGAAGCTGCCCTGTTTGCCGCGCAGGTATACCGCATGTATCTTCGCTACGCGGAAGCGAATGGCTGGAAAGTGGAACTGACAAGCGTCAGCGAGAGTGGACTGGGCGGCTTCAAGGAATGTGTCTTTCTGGTCAATGGAAAGGGCGCGTACTCCCGCCTGAAATATGAGTCAGGTGTCCACCGGGTACAGCGGGTTCCGGAAACAGAGAGCGGCGGACGGATTCATACCTCCGCCTGCACAGTGGCAATCATGCCGCAGGCGGAAGAGATTGATTTCCATCTGGACCTGAATGAATGTCATTTTGATGTATTCCGCGCTTCCGGCAACGGAGGCCAGTGCGTCAACACGACAGACTCGGCGGTCCGTCTTGTACATGAACCGACCGGAATCGTAGTCAGCTGCCAGGATGAGAAGAGCCAGCTCAAGAATAAAGATAAGGCGATTAAGATTCTGAGGTCGATTCTCTACCAGAAAGAACTGATGGAGCGGCACGACGCTGAGGCGGAGGAAAGAAGAAGCCAGATCGGCTCCGGCGACCGGAGCGAGAAGATCCGCACCTACAATTTTCCGCAGGGAAGGGTCACCGATCACCGGATCAAGCTGACTTTGTACAGAATTGACCAGATTCTGAACGGGGATCTGGATGAACTGATCGATCCGCTGATCGCTGCCGACCAGGCAGAGAAACTCGCGAAATCCGGCGAGGAGCAGGACAGACCGTAAGCTGCGTTCTGTTCGGAAACGGAGAGAATCATCAAGGTCTTCCGCAGAAGAAAAAGTGCAGAAATGCCGGAAGACCGGTTCTTACATACAACAGAAGGTGTGAAAGAATACTATGCCAAAGTGGGAAAACAATGTCAGGAAAGTGGTCCCTTACACACCGGGCGAACAGCCGAAGATCCGGGACCTGATCAAACTCAATACCAACGAGAATCCGTATCCGCCCTCTGAGAAAGTACTTCAGGCGCTGCGCGCGCTTGACGATGAGGGGATCAGAAGATATCCGGATCCTGCTTCAACGCTTCTGAATGAAGCGGTTGCGCGCCATCTGGGTATCGGAGCAGAGCGCGTCTTCACTGGGGTCGGGTCGGATGATGTGCTTGCCATGTGCTTCCTGACCTTCTTTGCGTCCGGCAGGCCGGTTCTGTTCCCGGACATTACCTATTCCTTCTATGATGTCTGGGCGGACCTGTTCCGGATTCCCTATGAGACACAGCCACTCGATGAAAACTTCCGGATTGTAAACCGGGATTATTACAAGGAAAACGGAGGGATTATCTTTCCGAACCCCAATGCGCCGACCGGTGTGAAGAAAGATCTGGACGAGATACGTCAGATTCTGGAACACAACCGCGATGTTGTCGTGATCGTGGACGAAGCCTATATTGACTTTGCCAGAAGTGAAGAAGAGCTGCTGCAGAGCGGCGGCGTGCCGGCCGCGAGCGCGCTGCATCTGACAGATGAGTTTGATAATCTGCTGGTCGTCCAGACCAGCTCCAAGTCAAGGGCGCTGGCGGGGATGCGGATCGGCTGGGCGGTTGGATCCAAAAAGCTGATCCGGTATCTGAATGATGTGAAGTATTCCTTCAACTCCTACACCATGAACCAGGCGGCGATCGCTGCCGGAAGCGCGGCACTGGCGGACGAGGCGTATTACAGTGTCTGTACGGCGAAGATTATCCGGACAAGAGAGCGGATGAAGAAGGAACTGGCAAAGCTCGGGTTTTTGTTCCCGGATTCTGAAGCCAATTTCCTGTTTGTCACGCATCCGGAACATCAGGCCAGGGATCTGTTTCATGCGCTGCGTCAGGAAAAGATTCTCGTGCGCTATTTTGACAAACCGCGGATCGACAATTATCTGCGCATTACCATCGGGACAGATGAGCAGATGGACGCGCTGTGTGAGTGCCTGAAAAAACTGATAAGGAAATAATCGTTATGACCAATACGCTTGCAACATGGTTTGCGTCAAATCTGGGACAGGTGATGCCCGCGGAACTCGTGGTATTCATCGTATCTCTGTTTCCGATTCTTGAATGCAGAGGCGGTCTGATTGTGGCTGCCCTTCTGGGCGTGGATCCCTGGAGGGCGGTACCGATCTGTGTTCTGGGCAATGTGCTCCCGGTTCCCTTCATTCTGCTCTTTCTCAAAAAAGTGCTGGGCTGGCTGAAGAAAACGCCGCTGCATGGATTCGCGGAGTGGATCGAGGCCAGAGGCGAAAAGAAGAGCACCGGTATGAAATACGGAGAGTTCTGGGGCCTGCTTTTGTTTGTCGGGATTCCGCTCCCGGGTACCGGGGCCTGGACAGGGTCTTTGATTGCCACAATCCTGGATATGGACTGGAAGAAGGCGATCGTACCGATTCTTCTGGGCGTGCTGCTTGCGACGGTCATCATGACGGTCTTCTCCTATGCATTCCTGGCGAATGTGGTAGGGTGATGAGTGCAGCAGGGAAAAAGAACCCGGAGGAATGGAAGATGTATGAGTCCTTCGCGCAGGTCTATGATACATTTATGGATGAGGTTCCCTACGATGCCTGGGCAGACTGCCTGATCCGCAGGATGCAGCAGGACGGGATCGGGGATGGCCTTGTGCTGGACCTGGGCTGCGGGACAGGACAGATGACCCGCCGCCTGGCGCGGGCTGGCTATGACATGATCGGAGTGGACAGCTCGCCGGATATGCTGCAGATTGCGCAGGAGAAGTCGGACGGCCTTGATATTCTCTACCTGATGCAGGATATGCGGTCGTTTGAACTGTACGGGACCGTGCGCTGTGTCATTTCCACCTGTGACAGTCTGAACTATATGACTGAACGGGAGGATCTTCTGCAGGTTTTCCGGCTCGTCAACAATTATCTGGATCCGGGTGGGCTGTTTCTCTTTGACATGAACAGCATCTACCATTATGAGAGCCTGTGCGCGGGCAATACCTTCGCGGAATCGCGGGACGACTGCAGCTTCATCTGGGAAAACAGCTATGATCCGGAAAGCAGGATCAATGAATATGACCTCACGCTGTTCCTGCGCAGGGAAGAGGGACTGTACGAACGGTTTCTGGAAACACACCGGGAGCGGGCATGGAGCGTGAAAGAGGTTGAGACTCTTCTTGCTGAGGCCGGGCTGAAGCCGGAAGGCGCCGGGTGTGCCTACGACCGGGAGACAGACAGGATTCTGTTTCAGGCCAGAGAAACCGGGAAACAGCATGCCTGAACCAGGACGCGGACCGGATGCGGCGCGCTCAGGCAGTCAGTGTCTGCGGGATGCGTAAGACAGGAGAGAAAAGATGAGATTCACAAAGATGCATGGGATTGGCAATGACTATGTTTATGTGGACGGATCGGCAGAGAAGATTGCAGATCCTGCTGCCGCTGCAAGATTTGTCTCGGACCGTCATTTCGGGATCGGATCAGACGGGCTGATCCTGATCAATCCTTCGCAGCATGCGGACTTTGAGATGGAGATGTACAACGCGGACGGGTCACGCGGGAAAATGTGCGGAAACGGCATCCGCTGCGTCGGCAAGTATGTCAGCGACCATCATATGACGGACAAGGACGAGATCACGGTAGAGACCCTCGCGGGGGTCAAGCATCTGAAGCTTTTTAAAGAGGGTGGAAAGGTGAATCTCGTGCGGGTCGACATGGGAGCGCCGATCCTGACACCGGAAGAGATTCCGGTCGATGTGAACGCTGCGGGAGGGATCCTGACTTCCGTGCTGGACCAGTTCGGGAAGGTGGTTCTGGAAGCGGCGATTCCTTTGAAGGATTCTTTTTCTATGACCGGAACCTGTGTCTCCATGGGCAATCCTCACTGTGTCGTGCAGGTGCCAGACGTGCCCGGATTCGATGTGAGCGGGATCGGGCCGCTGTTTGAGCACAATCCGGTATTCCCGGAGGGAGTCAACACAGAGTTCATTCATATCGATGACCGCAGAAATGTGACGATGCGTGTCTGGGAGCGTGGAAGCGGCGAGACCTGGGCCTGCGGGACAGGTGCCTGCGCGGTCTGTGTCGCGTGCATCCTGAATGGGCTGACAGAGACAGCTGTAACAGTCCATCTGCGCGGAGGAGACCTTCAGATCGAGTGGGATCAGAAGCAGAACACTGTATTCATGACCGGACCGGCCGTGACGGTGTTTGAAGGCGAGATCGCTTTGGATAATGAGTGGTAAACAGGAGAGACCTTTCATGAAAAACAAGATCCTTCATTCCGTGACCGCCCTTGCCCTGGGCTGCGTGATGATGATCACAGGCTGTACCAGGAGCCAGATCAATTATCAGATCGCAGAGGCGATCGGAACGGCCGGAAAATATGAGAATAACGAACCTGTTGAGACACCGAGAATGGCTGAGAAGAGGAAACTTCTGGAAGAATCAGAATCAGAAGAGGCTACGCTGCTCGAGTATCTGGACGAGGCGGAGAAACTCGCGCAGGGGTACAATTATGAGGAGGCTATCTCAGTCCTCAACATGATCCCTCTTGCGCAGGCCAGGGACGCACGCGTGAGCGAAGCCAGGGAGAGATATGAGTCGGGGGATTCCAACCTGGTGAACTGGATGGACGGAGAGATTCCGCACCTGTGCTTCCCGACTCTGATCTATGATACCACCATGGCATTTGACGGGGATGACAAGGCATCTGACTACAATACAACCATGGTGACCTGCAAGGAATTCAGCTCTATCCTGCAGAGCCTGTATGAAGGCGGTTATATTCTGATCGACATCCATTCCATCGCGGCGATGATAACGGATGACAGGGGAACGTCCTCCATGGAGGAGCAGAAGCTGAAGCTGCCGGATGGGAAGCGGCCGATCATCCTTTCCCAGGATAACCTGAATTACAGCACCGTGAAGAACGGCGACGGCATCGCGACAAAGCTTGTGCTGGACGAGGACGGGAAGGTGAAGGCCCAGTATACGGACAATGAGGGGCATGATGTTGTGGGAGACTATGACTTCATTCCCATTCTGGACAGCTTTATCGAAGAGCATCCGGACTTTTCCTTCCGCGGCGCGCGTGGAATCGTATCTGTCTCGGGGAGTGAAGGTGTGTTTGGTTACCGGGTTTCTTCCGGAAGTGACGCGGCGGCCGCTGAAGGACAGGATTCCTCCGGACAGAGTGCGGCAGGCATGTCCTCCTCCGGCCAGGATGATACCATATCTGCGATTGCCGGCGCACTGACCAAAGAAGGCTGGAGTATCGCCTGCGCCGGCTGGTCCCACAACTATATGAACGACATGTCCATGGAGCAGTTTTGCAAGGAGATCGATGACTGGCTGAAATATATCGGGAGCCTGACCGGTCCTTCGGATATTCTGTTTTATCCGTATGGAGCGGAGGTGGAATATCCCGGAGAAAAGCTGAATTATCTGATTGATCATGGGTTCTGTTATCTGTGCGGTCTGTGGGGAGACACGGATTTCCGGGAGCTTGGAGACCTGTACATGCGCATGACCAGAAGATTCATAGACGGATACACACTGGTCAACGCACCGGTGTACTTTACACAGTTCTTTGATGCGTCTTCCGTGATTGATGATGACAGGTAACAGTTGAGAGGACGCGCCGGGAAAAGCCGGCCGACGGCAGAAATGTACGGAAACGATTTGGAACGTTGACGTGGTAAAGTCAAAAAGTTATAATACTTTTTATGCTGGCACACTATCATTTTGCTGTGCCGGAATACAGTATAAGCAGCCAGAAGGAGCAGTATATGGGTAAGTACGTAGTAAAAAGAGTACTTCTCGCAATCATAACGATCTTTATCGTGTGCGTTATTACGTTTTTCACGATGAACGCGATACCGGGCGGACCGTTTGCGGGTGAGAAGGCAAAGTCACCGGAGGTACAGGCAGCGCTCGAGAAGCGTTTTAATCTTGACAAGCCGGTGGGACAGCAGTTTGTGATCTACATGAAGAATCTCCTGCATGGAGACTTCGGGATCAGCGCAAAGACCGGACGTGAGATTTCCGAGACGATCTGGTCCAAGTTTTCCGTCTCCGCGAAGCTTGGTGTCATGGCAGTTCTGCTGGCGGTCTTTCTCGGCGTCGTGTTTGGCAGCATTGCTGCTCTGTGCAGAAACCGATGGCCGGACCGGCTGATCATCTTTCTGTCGACGTTGTTTACATCGCTGCCAAGCTTTGTTCTGGGATCGTTCCTGCTGGTAATCTTTTCAGTGAAGCTCGGTCTGGTGAAGGCGTGGAGTCCGACCAACCAGAACCTGATTCTTCCGGTCATTGCCCTGGCGATGTATCCTTCAGCCTATATCACAAGGCTGACAAAGACCTCCATGCTGGACGTCATGGGACAGGATTATGTCAGGACGGCCCGTGCCAAGGGTGTCGCCCAGTGGAAGGTTCTGTTCGTGCATACGCTCCGGAACGCGCTGATCCCTGTCGTTACATATCTCGGCCCGATGATCGCAGGTGTCCTGACGGGTTCCCTGGTCATTGAACAGATCTTTACGATCGGCGGTCTGGGCGCGGAATTCGTACAGAGCATCACGAACCGTGATTATCCGATGATCATGGGCGTCACGATCTTCCTGGCGGTATTTATGGTAACCATGAACCTTTTGACGGACATCGTATACAAACTGATTGATCCGCGCATCAACCTGGATTAAGGAGGAGAGCACTATGGCAAAAGAAGCATACGATGTCAATAAGATGCCGAAGAAGAATCCGCTCTCTCTGCAGATCGATCTTCAGAAATTCGAAAAGGCATCCGACGAGGAAAAGCAGCAGGCGGAGGTGATGAGCGAGTCCACGTCCTTCTTCCGCGACGGCATGAGAAAGCTTCGGAGGAATCCGCTCGCAATGCTCAGCCTCATCGTGCTGATCACGATTATCCTCATGATTATTCTGGTTCCGGTTGTGGTGCCGTACAGCTATTCCGACATTATCACGGTCAACGGAAAAAGAGACAAGAGTGCCACAAACATGGCGCCCTTCACCTATTCCAAGCTGGAACAGCAGTATATTGATGAAGGCGGGAAGGTGTTCCCGCACATCATGGGAACCGATGAACTGGGACGTGATTACTTTGTCCGTGTTACCTACGGCACGAGAATCTCTCTGCTGGTAGGTGTCTTCGCAAGTGTGATCGTCCTGATCATCGGCGTTCTGTACGGATCTGTCTCAGGCTATTTCGGCGGGAAGGTCGACCTGATTATGATGCGGTTTGTCGATATCATATACTCCCTTCCCGATCTTCTGATGATTATCCTTCTGTCCGTTGTGCTCAACGAGGTCCTGAAGTTTGACGGAAACGGGATCCTTGCCCGCCTGGGCACGAACATGATCTCGCTGTTCATCGTCTTCGGCCTTCTGTACTGGGTCGGCATGGCCAGACTTGTCCGCGGACAGATTCTCACGATCAAGCAGAATGAATATGTTCTGGCAGCAAAGGTCAGCGGCGCGAAGAGTACGCGGATTATCCGCCGCCACATTCTGCCGAACTGCATCGGCGTGATTATCATTTCCGCCGCGCTGCAGATTCCGTCAGCGATCTTTACCGAGTCTTTCCTGAGCTTCATCTCACTGGGCGTCAAGGCGCCGATGCCGTCTCTGGGATCTCTCGCGAGCGCGGCCAGAAGCGGAATCACCACTTACACCTATAAGCTGATCTTTCCGGCACTGATGATCGGACTGATTACCCTGGCGTTCAACCTGCTGGGCGACGGTCTGAGAGACGCGTTTGATCCGAAGTTAAGGAGGTAAGAGAGATGGCTGAAGCGAAGAACATTCTGTCCGTAGTCGACCTCCATACATCCTTCACCACCGACAAGGGAGAAGTGCAGGCGGTCAACGGTGTTTCATTTGACCTGACAGCAGGAAAGATTCTCGGAATCGTCGGCGAGTCAGGCTCCGGCAAGTCAGTCAGCGCGTATTCGGTCATGCAGATCCTGGAAAAGAATGGATCCATCAAGTCCGGACAGATCCTCTACAAAGGGGAAGATATCACGAAGTGGCCGGAAAAGAAGATGCGTGATTTCCGCGGCAAGTGCTGCTCTATCATTTTCCAGGACCCGATGACCAGTCTGAACCCGGTTTTTACCATCGGATACCAGCTGAAGGAGGCGATCAAGCTCCATACAAACCGCAAGGGCAAAGAGGCGGAGGAGCGCGCAGTCGAGATGCTGGAGCTGGTTGGCGTAAATGAGCCGCGCAAGAGGATTCACCAGTATCCGTTTGAGTTTTCCGGCGGCATGCGGCAGAGGGTCATGATTGCCATGGCACTTGCCTGCGAACCGGACATCCTGATTGCGGATGAACCGACGACGGCGCTTGACGTGACGATCCAGGCACAGATCCTGGAACTGATGCAGGACCTGCAGAGAAAGCTCGGCATGGCGATCATCATGGTCACGCACGATCTGGGTGTCATCGCCCAGATGGCGGATGAGATCATCGTCATGTACGGAGGCCGCGTCTGCGAGAGAGGCACCGCTGAGGACATTTTCTATCGTCCCTGCCATGAATACACGAAGGGACTCCTTCGTTCGATTCCGAATGTTGACTCTATGGGGAAGCGGCTGAAACCGATCTCCGGAACTCCGATCAACCTGCTGAATATGCCGAAGGGCTGTGCATTCTGTCCGCGCTGCGACGAGGCAATGAAGATCTGCCTGGAGGAGCGGCCGCCGGAAACACTGACTCCTGACGGACATTTCGCTTCCTGCTGGAAGATGATTCAGGCTGAGATTGCGTCAGGCATGGTCCGGACGGAAGACGGATCCGATCGGACTTGAAGACAGGAGAATACAGAACATGGATATGAATTACAAACCGGACCGGGAGAACCTGGTTGAGGTGAATAACCTGAAGATGTACTTTCCGGTGAAGACAGGCTGGCTGTCCACAACGCCGCTCAAGGCGGTGGACGGTGTATCCTTTGCGATCCGTCCGGGAGAAACACTGGGACTGGTCGGAGAATCCGGCTGCGGAAAGACGACGGTGGGACGGGCCCTGATCCGGCTCTATACACCGACGGACGGAGATGTCTTCTTTGACGGGAAGAGAGTGGACGCCAAGTCCATCGGTTCGCTGCGCAAGGATATGCAGATGGTGTTTCAGGATCCGTATTCGTCCCTGAATCCCCGTATGACGGTGGAGGATATCATCGGTGAGCCGCTGGATGTCCATAAGCTGTATACAAGCAAGAAGGACCGGAGAGAGCAGATCCTGAATCTGATGGAGCTGGTGGGTCTGAATGCCGAGCATGCGACGCGCTACGCGCATGAGTTCTCCGGCGGCCAGAGGCAGAGAATCGGGATTGCCAGGGCGCTTGCGACAAATCCGCGTTTTATCGTCTGCGACGAAGCGGTTTCCGCCCTTGATGTCTCTATTCAGGCGCAGGTCATCAATATGTTCGAAGATCTGCAGCATAAGCTGGGGGTGGCTTATCTGTTCATCGCCCATGACCTTCTTGTGGTGCATCACATCTCCAAACGGATTGCGGTGATGTATCTGGGAAAGATGGTCGAAATGGCCGATGCCGATGAACTGAACGCGCATCCGGTGCATCCGTATACAAGATTGCTAAGTCCAGCAAGCGTATCATCCTGAAGGGCGACGTCCCCAGTCCGCTTCATATGCCAAGCGGCTGCCCGTTCCGCACGAGATGCCAGTACGCGACAGACCAGTGCGCGCAGGAAATGCCGAAGCTGACAGACCGCGGAAATGGTCATATGGTTGCCTGCTGGAATAAATAAATCCTTCTCTTTTGAGAAGTGATATAGTATAATTCAATCTTGTACAGACATCCGGTTCCCGGCTGAGCGGGGTAATATCCGGTTTGATGTAACTAAATATTTGCTCATAAGGAGGAGGAAAGAATGAAGAAGAGTTTGTTGTCAGTGCTGCTTGCCGGCGCTATGGTACTGTCTTCTTTCGGCATGTGCGCGATGGCGGACGAGACCGAAGGCGAGAAGGCCGGAAAGAGCAGTGAGGCTGCCCCGGACTGGGAAGACTATGATGAAAAGATCAACGAGATTTATCAGGAGACGGATCTTGCAAAGCGTGAGGCGCTGATGCATGAGGCGGAAGATGAGCTGATGGATACATGGGCTGTTATTCCGATCTATTTCTACAATGATATCTACATGCTGAATACAGACTGCACCGGCCTGTATTACAACCTGTTTGGATTCAAGTATTTTGCATACATGAATACGCCGGACAATGTCCTGAATGCAAACCTGGCTTCCGAACCGGATCACCTGGATCCGGCGCTGAACAGCTCTGTAGACGGCGCGTGCCTTGCGATCCTCTCTTTCTCAGGCCTGTATGCTTATGATGAAGACGGCAACCTGGTTCCGGAACTTGCGGACGGCGAGCCGGAGGTTTCCGAGGACGGCCTGACCTATACCTTCAAGATGAAGGAAGGCCTGAAGTGGTCTGACGGCGAGCCGCTGGATGCAACGGACGTTGTATACTCCTGGAACCGTCTTGCGGATCCGAACACTGCTGCTGATTACAGCTATCTGTGTGAGTCCGCGAACCTTGGCTTCAACGATGACGGCACTCTGACCATCGAGGCTTCCGAGGATGGCTCCACCTTCACCGCACATCTGACCAAGCCGTGCGCATACTTCCTTGATCTGTGCGCTTTCCCGGCATTCTTCCCGGTACCGGAGCAGGCTGTCACCGAGGCAGACCCGGACGGCGAGAACCCCGGCGCATGGGCACTGGAGAGCGGATTTGTCACCTCCGGTCCGATGACCTGCACCGCATGGAAGCACAACGAGTCCATGACCTATGAGAAGAACCCGAATTACTGGAATGCGGAGAACGTTTCCCTGGATTCCATCAACTTCATGCTGAGCGCGGACGATACCGCGATCTACAACGCATACAACGATGGTTCCCTTCAGTTCATCGATACCGTTCCGAACGATGAGATCGCGAACGTGAAAGAGAATGATGACTTCTTCATCGTTCCGAACCTTGGAACCTACTATGTTGCATTCAACGTCAACAGCCCGCTGTTTGACGGCAAGACCCCGGAGCAGGCTGCAGCGATGAGACATGCATTCTCCATCCTGATCGACCGTCAGTACATTGTTGACGCTGTCGGACAGACCGGACAGCAGCCGGCAGGTACCTTCATTCCGGCAGGAATGGCAGACGGCCAGGGCGGCGTCTTCGCAGTCAACGATGCTGATTATCAGTATCCGGTCACCTGGGACTTCAACGGTGAGGAAGCTGTCGGTTACTTCGATCCGACTCTGACAGGCGTGGACAACGTTGATGAGGCAAGAGCTCTCCTTGAGGAAGCCGGCTTCGAGTTTGACGATGCAGGAATGCTCTCCGAGTCTACACCGATCACAGTTGAGTATCTGACCAACGACGGAACCGGACATGTCGCAATCGCACAGTCGATCCAGCAGGATCTGGCAGTTGTCGGCATCAACATGGACATCAAGTCCGAAGAGTGGAACGTCTTCCTGAACGACAGAAAGAACGGACAGTTCGACTTTGCACGTGAAGGATGGCTGGCAGACTACAACGATCCGATCAACATGCTCGAGATGTGGCTGACCAACTCCGGAAACAACGATGCACAGTTTGGCAGATAAACAGTTATTATTCACGGTCGATCTGAGTACAGAAGCTGACGCGGCAAGCCTGCAGGGCTTGTAAGCGGCAGCGCGTGGACTCAGATCAGGACCGCGGAGCGGTAACTCCCCCCGCAACCTCAGACAGAAGCTGCGAAGCAGCGACAGACATGCGAAGCATGGATGATCTGAGGTCTGGGGGGAGTTATCGTGAATAATAACGTGGCAGGCACTCTGGAAGAGCGCGAGCTGGTCGTTGCAGAAGAGGACCTCGCAAGAGGTCCTCTTCTGTGTTTATCATCCTATTCTGACTCGTTTCCTTTCATTTTCTAATCGTTGACTTTTATGCAATAAAGCGTTAAAATAATTCATATTTACGGGCCCGCTCAGGAGCCTGTGAGGGAACTATCAAAATTGGTATCTATGGAGGTGTATGCATGAAAAAGAGAATTCTTGGTATCGTAATGGCTGCGAGCATGTTAATCGGCGCATCTACAGCCGCGATGGCAGCAGACAGCCTGACACTTGGAACCGGCGGAACAACAGGTACCTACTATGCGGTTGGCGGCGTTATGGCGACTGTGCTGAATCCGGTTCTGAAGGAGTCCAGCCTGACGGTTACTTCCACCGGCGCATCGAAGGCAAATATCCAGCTTGTTGATGTAGGAGAAGCGGATCTGGCGATCGTTCAGAACGATGTTATGTATTATGCCTATACCGGAACGGACCTGTTTGAGGATGAGGGCAAGTATGAGACCTTCTCCACGGTTGCCGGCCTTTATGACGAGACCGTCCAGATCGTGACCTGCGACAGCTCCATCGCGAGCGTGGCGGATCTGAAGGGCAAGACAGTTTCTGTCGGTGACGCAGGATCAGGAACAGAGTTCAACGCGAAGCAGATTCTGGAAGCTTATGATATGAGCTTTGATGATATCAATGTCGTGAACGCTTCCTTTGGTGATTCCGCGGACAGCCTGAAGGATGGCAAGATTGACGCGGCATTCATCGTTGCCGGTGCTCCGACCACAGCGGTTGTCGACCTGGCTACCACAAAGGATGTCAGCCTGGTTCAGCTTGATGAAGAGCATATCAAGAAGCTGCAGGGTTCTTATGATTTCTATACCGAGACCGTAATCCCGGCCGGCACTTATGACGGAGTTGACGAGGATGCTACCACGGTTTCCGTCCGCGCAACACTGATCGCTTCCAACGATGTCAGCGAAGAGGCTGTATACGAACTTCTGAAGGCAATGTTCGACAACCAGGAAGCTCTGATCGCCGGACATGCGAAGTTCGAATTCCTGAATGCTGAAGACGCAGTCAAGGGAATCAGCGTACCGTTCCACGCGGGTGCCAAGAAGTATTTTGAGGAGCAGGGTATCGAGGTTGAGTAAAAAGAGCGCTTCGGGCGGACAAAACGCAGGGGCACTTAAAGTAAATTGTAATGCGGCAGTCCTGATCCTGATCTATGCGGTTCTGGCTGCCGCATTTGCGTATCATCATCAAAGCGGCTATCTGGTACTCTCGTCTGCGAAGACCGGCGAGGTCTATGCACGTTATCCGGTGCACACATCTGATACATTCAGCATAGGATTCATTCATTCGGTGAACAAAAGTCCTGTCACGGATTATTATGAGATCCGCCCGGACGGGATCTATGTTGTCAAAACGGTATATTATGGATTCGGCGCGGGTGTACAGACAGAACTGGAAGAGGGACAGAAGCTGGAATACGGCGACGACGGGAGCATGATCATAACAGGCTTTGACCGGAAAATGGACGACCTGGTTTATTATGTCGGTACAGTTTCGGATCACACCCTCACACTGGAGGATGGAAAAGAGATCAGTCTGCGGGATCTTTGCGGAAGGAACGCGAAGGTGAGATTTGCTCTGGAATGGTGACCCCTGAGAAAAAGCCGTCTGGAAAATATGAGGTTGAGTATGAAAGACAACAATGAGAAGGATCTTCTGAACAATATGCCGGTTGAGGACGCGGCTGTCGGGACGGCAGAAGATGTCGAAGAGCTGATGAAAAAGTACGACCGGGAATCGAATGTCCGGCCGTGGGAGGGAATCCCGGCGATCGTGATCAAGGTGATGCTTGCCGCATTTTCCGTCTTCATGATCTACATGAACCTGTTTGCGGTATGGGATGAAAGAATCCGCCGCCCACTGTTCCTCGGGATTGTGATCCTGTTCGTGTTTATCCTGTATCCGGCACGCAAGTCTGGCGGAAGACCGCAGAAGGTCAACCGGATTCCGATCTATGATATTATCCTGGCAGCAGCGGGAGCAGGCAGCTTCTTTTACTTTGTCGTGAACAGCCAGCAGATCATCAAGCATGGAATCCGGATATCGGATCTGGAGGTATGGATCGGCGTCGTCGGAATCCTGGTACTTGCGGAATGCTGCCGCAGAGTGACAGGCATCCCGATTATCGTAGTGGCGGCCTGCTTTGTGGCTTATGCATTTTATGCAGGCAAATCCCTGAACATTATCATCTATAATCTGTTCTATACGACAGAGGGTGTGATCGGCACCCCGGTCGGCGTCTGCAGCACCTATATTGTTCTGTTTATCATCTTCGGTGCCTTCCTTGAGGCAACCGGAATATCCGATTTCTTTATCTCCTGCGCGAACTCACTTGCCGGTTTCGCGTCGGGCGGTCCCGCCAAGGTTGCGGTTATTTCCTCCGCGCTGTGCGGCATGGTTTCCGGATCTTCTGTCGGCAACACGGTTACAACCGGTTCCGTCACAATCCCGATGATGAAGAAGACTGGCTACCCCGGAGAGTTTGCCGGAGCGGTTGAGGCGGCGGCATCGACAGGCGGACAGATCATGCCTCCGATCATGGGCGCTGCCGCGTTCCTGATGGCGGAGATGGTCGGTGTTCCTTATTCTCAAATCGTTATCAAAGCGATCCTGCCGGCGGTTCTGTACTTCACAGGAATCTTCCTGATGGTTCATCTGAGAGCGAAGCGGCTTGGCCTGAAGGGGATTCCGAGAGAGGAACTTCCGAAAGTAAAGACGCTCCTGCCGAAGATCTACCTGCTGGTTCCGCTTGTGGCACTTGTCTATCTGATTACGGCAGGCTATACCATGAGCCGTGCGGCGATCATAGCCACCGGGCTGTGCATCGTGGTCAGTATGTTCAACAAAGAACACCGCATGACACCGAAGAAGTTCCTCGACGCACTGGAGACTGGCGGAAAGAATACGCTCAGCATCGCAGTTGCCTGCGGTATCGCGGGCATCATCGCGGGCGTTGTGACGATGACCGGCCTTGGACAGGTGTTCATCGATGTCATCGTCGGAATCTCTCATGGAAATATGCTGATTGCGCTGATCTTCACCATGCTGTGCTGCATTATCCTGGGAATGGGCGTCCCGACGACAGCGACCTACATCATCATGGCAACGACCTGTGCGCCGATCCTGACCACAGGTATGGGGCTGAATGCAATCTGCGCCAGCATGTTCGTGTTCTACTTCGGAATCGTTGCGGATATCACACCGCCGGTCGCGCTGGCTGCCTATGCAGGATCCGCGATTGCGAAGTCTGACCCGATGCGGACGGCGCTCAACGCGTCCAAGCTCGCCATCGGCGCATTTTTAATCCCGTATATTTTCTGCCTGAATCCGGCCATGCTGCTGATTGATACCAATGTGCCTGAATTCGTCATGATTATCATTACGAGTGTCATCGGCATGTTCGCCATCTCTGCGGCAATTGAGGGGTACATGACAACGTCACTGAATCCGGTGTTCAGAATTGTTCTGGCTGCGGCAGGGCTGATGCTGATCTATCCGGGAACAGCGACAGATATTATCGGTATTGTCATTACGGTCGGAATCTTTGCCATCCAGATGTCACAAAAGAAGAGCGCATCCCCGGCCTGACGATGTGCTGACAGGATCTGTAAAAGGACGAATAAAAAGAAAAGAGGAGACAGAGAATGGTTATTACAATCAGCAGAGAGTACGGTGCATATGGCCGCTCTGTGGCGAAAGCGCTTTCCAAAAAGCTTGGAATCGAATACTATGATGTGGACTTTGTCCGGATGACGGCGAAGAAGAGCGGTTATTCGGAAGAGGACGTCTCCCGGGAGGGAGAGTCTCTGAGCGCCAAAACCAGATTTATCAACACCTTCCTGAGCACAAGTGCCTATAACAGTTCCTACGATGAGATCTTTCTGGCACAGAAAGAGGTCATCCTGGATCTGGCAAAGAAGCCCTGCATTATGGTGGGGCGCTGCTCCAATCTCATTCTCCGCGAGGCCGGCGTTAAGACGTTTGACGTCTTCCTGCACGCCGACCACGCATTCCGCAGAGAGCATGCGCTTGAACTGAACGAATACGGGAAGGCAGATGTCGACAAGTATATAGAGCGCTGCGATCACTGGAGAAAAACCTATTACCGTGCCTATACCGGCCACGAGATGGGAAATTATCATGATTATGACATCATCATCGATGTTGGAAGAATCGGTGTAGAAAAAACCCTGAATCTTCTGGTTGACCTGATCGGGGACGTGAACGCAACCTGATTCCTCTATCTGCCCGGATTCGATCAGTAAAGAGGATGCCTCCCCGCCTTGCCAGAACCCTGCGGGCGCCTGCTGGCGGGGAGGTTTTGTCAGATTTGATTTCCTTTGGTTCACCGCGTACGGCAGATTCCGTCCGCGGTAATTTTCGTCTTGACAGTCACATGGAGTGTGAATATAATGTCTAAGTGTGCGCCGGACAGACGCACGCTGTTTTCATGATGATTCGCATCTGCCTACCCCGGAAAGGATGCTTATCGATACCGGCAAGGCGGAGGTAAAACACCGCCGGGCTCAATATGATACATGGAGGATATTCGATAATGAAAACCTATATGCCAGGCGCAGCCAGCATCGAGAGAAAGTGGTATGTGGTTGACGCCGAAGGACAGACGCTCGGACGTCTTGCAACCCAGGTTGCGGCAACACTTCGCGGCAAGAATAAGCCGATTTTCACTCCTTTCCTGGACACAGGCGATTATGTGATCGTCGTCAATGCGGACAAGATCTGTGTAACCGGAAAGAAGCTCGATCAGAAGACGTATTTCTCTCATTCCAAGTACATCGGCGGAGTCAAGGAGACGACCCTTCGCGAGATGCTTGCGAAGAAGCCGGAGAGAGTTGTTGAGCATGCAGTCATCGGTATGCTGCCGAAGGGCCCGCTCGGAAGAGCAATGGCCAAGAAGCTCTTCGTCTATGCCGGACCTGAGCACAAGCATCAGGCTCAGAAGCCGGAAACCATGACGATCTGATAGGAGGGAATGAACTTTGGCTACGGATAGATTTTACGGAACTGGAAGAAGAAAGAGCTCTGTCGCGCGTGTATACCTTGTACCGGGAACCGGCAAGGTGACGATCAACAAGCGTGATATCGATGATTATTTCGGACTTGAGACCCTGAAGACGATTGTTCGCCAGCCGCTGGTTCTCACTGAGAACACGGATAAGTTTGACGTCCTTGTCAATGTCAAGGGCGGCGGCATGACCGGTCAGGCCGGCGCGATCCGTCACGGAATCTCCCGTGCGCTGCTTGAGGCAGATGCAGAGCTTCGGCCGACGCTGAAGGCTGCCGGGTATCTCACCAGAGATCCGCGTATGAAGGAGAGAAAGAAGTATGGACTGAAGGCCGCAAGACGTGCTCCGCAGTTCTCAAAGCGTTAATCGTTACTTCGATTTATCAAAAACCCTGGAGTTTTTTCAAAGCTTCCAGGGTTTTTCTTTTTGCATTTCATAATAGTGCTTGACAGTATAAAAACATTTGATAAAATATAATTGTATCAAATATAATATCTGCTGTATGAACCGCCGGACAGCCAGCGAGGCAGAAACAACAGATCATTGAAAGGAGCAGCACTATGAAAACAGTTTATGATTTCACAGTAAAGGACAGACAGGGGAACGACGTCAGCCTGTCAGAGTATCAGGGCAAAGTCCTGCTGATCGTGAATACGGCTACGGGATGCGGCTTTACCCCGCATTATGAGCCTCTGGAAGAGATGTATCAGGAGATGAAGGGGCAGGGCTTCGAAATTCTGGACTTCCCCTGCAACCAGTTCGCGAACCAGGCACCCGGCAGCGATGACGAGATCCATGAATTCTGCACCATCAAATTCGGAACCCAGTTCCCGCAGTTTAAGAAGATTGATGTCAACGGAGAGACTGCGGATCCGCTGTTTGCCTGGCTTGCAACGGAAAAACCCTTCGAAGGCTTTGGGAAAGGCCTGAAAAATGCGGCGCTGAACAAGTTTGCCGCTATGAATAATAAGAAATATGGCGATAAGACTTACATTGGCTGGAACTTCACAAAGTTTCTGATTGACCGGGAAGGCAAGGTCATAGCCAGGTTTGAGCCAACCGCGGACATGAAGGAAGTCAGAGAAGCGGTTGCTGCCGCGCTGTAAACAGATCGAAGGCTGTGGCGGAGTTCTCAACTTCATTTTGCTTATAAGGTGGATATTAGTATATAATAGACAGGAAAGACCGATCGAATCATACATCAGTGAGGAGATATCCTGGAATGAGCAAAATGAATGCCACAGAAGGAACAGACACAGGCGGGAGTGCCATGCGGCGCTCTTTGTCTCTTCCTGGCGCATGGGCACTGTCCCTTGGGTGTGCAGTAGGCTGGGGGGCATTTATGATGCCCGGCAATACCTTTCTGCCTGTTGCGGGGCCGCTCGGCACGGTAATCGGAATCCTGACCGGTGCTCTGATCATGCTGATCGTCGGCGTCAACTACAGCTTTATGATGCAGGATTATCCTGACGCCGGCGGTGCTTTCAGCTATATCAAGGGAACCTTCGGCTATGATCATGGCTTTGTCGGGGCATGGTTCCTTCTGCTGACTTATACCGCGATCGTCTGGGCCAATGCAACCGCCCTTCCTCTGATCGGCAGATTTCTGCTCGGCGACGTATTCCAGTTTGGGTTTACATACAGTATTGCCGGATTCCATGTTTATTTCGGCGAATTGCTTCTTGCCTGCGGCGCGCTGATTGTCTGCGGGCTGCTCTGTGCGCACGGGCGGGCTGCTGTTCTGGTCCAGCTTGTCATGGCGCTGGTGCTGTGCGGCGGTGTGCTGCTTTGTTCTGTCGCGGTATTCAAAGGTCTGGATGGAGGACTGGCTTCCATCACACCGGCATTTGCGCCGGGCAGGAGCCGCCTGACAGGCGTCTTTACGATCATTGCCATGGGGCCGTGGGCTTTCATCGGCTTTGAGTCGATCTCCCACTCAGCGGAAGAGTTCCGTTTCCCTGTGAAGAAGGCCCTTATCGTTATGGCAGTTTCCCTTGCCTTCGGTGCCGCGATTTATTGTGTGCTGGCAGTGATCGCCGCGTCCACTTTGCCGGAGGGCTTTCGTAACTGGCCGGATTATATCGCTGCCCTGGACAGCCTTGATGTCAGGGAAGGAGCTCCGGTATTTTATGCCGTCCGAACTGCGCTTGGACCGGTCGGAACGCCTGTCCTGATCTTCGTTGTACTTGGCGCTGTGCTGACCGGACTGGTAGGCAATACCCTGGCGACCAGCCGTCTGATTTACGCGATGGCAAAAGAAGGTATGATGCCGCGCAGGTGTTCCAGGCTGAACCGGCGGGGCGTTCCGGGCAATGCCGTCTGGCTGATTATCAGCATTTCTGTGTTCATTCCTCTGTTTGGGCGTACCGCGACCGGCTGGATTGTGGACGTGACAACAGTCGGGTCCGCGATTATCTATGCGTATGTATCGGCCTGCGCATTTGCAAAGGCACGGAAGGAGAGCCGGCATGTTGTTGCTGCGACCGGTTTCATCGGCCTTCTGATCTCCGCGGTTTTCCTGCTGTATTACCTGATCCCGAATCTTCTTGCCGTGACTGCCATGGGAAAGGAATCCTATCTGATTCTTGCATCCTGGAGCGCGCTTGGCCTTGTCATATTCCGCTTTCTGCTGCAGCACGACCAGAAGCGGCATATGGGACGGTCCACCGTCGTGTGGATCGTTATGCTTTCGCTCGCAATGTTTACGTCACTGGTCTGGATGCGCCAGTCCGCCGTGATGACAGCGAGTAAGGACATAGAAGGAATGAAAGCCTTCTACGCACAGGAGTTTATCGAAACACATGCGGCTCTTACTGAAGAAGATACGCAGAAGATGGAAGCTTTCATCGAGAAGGAGAAGATCGACTTTGAGAGATCCCTGACGCAGGATACTGCCGTCGAGAGCATGTTCGTTGTCCTGTCGATGGCTATGCTGATCAGTATCTATTCCATCATACATAAGCGGGAGAGACAGATCGAACGGGAGAAGATACTTGCGGAAGAAGCGAGCCGTGCCAAGACCAGCTTTTTATCCAATATGAGTCACGAGATCCGTACACCGATGAATGCGATCATCGGTCTGGACAATATTGCCCTGAAGGATCCGGATCTTTCGCCGCAGACACGGGACCAGCTGGAAAAGATCGGGGCAAGCGCCAGACACCTGCTGGATCTGATCAACGATATTCTGGATATGAGCCGGATTGAATCCGGGAAAATGACCCTGAAGGAGGAAGAATTCCCGCTGAAGGATTTCCTCGGCCAGATCAACGTGATTATCAATGGGCAGTGCCAGGATAAGGGACTGACCTATGAGTGGCGTGTTTCCGGGAAGACGCGTGACTATTATATCGGCGATGCCATGAAGCTCAAGCAGGTGATCATCAATATTCTCGGCAATGCTGTTAAGTTTACGGAGGCGCCCGGAACGGTCACGTTTATAACGGAGCAGATCTCCGATGCTGACGGCATCTGCCGGATGCGTTTTGTCATGCAGGATACAGGAATCGGGATGAGCGAGGAATATATCCCGAAGATCTTCGAGACCTTTTCACAGGAGAACAGTGAGGCCGCAAACCGGTACGGCAGCACAGGCCTCGGTATGGCAATCACCAAGAATCTTGTCGAGATGATGGACGGCGAGATTCATGTAGAAAGCAGGAAGGGTGTGGGCAGCACCTTCACCGTTACGGTACCCCTGAAACCGTCGGAGCACGTTCAGGAAGCTGCTTCGGATGTTTCCGGATCAGGAAGCGTGGATACGCAAACAGCTCTTCCGGCGGAAGAGAGCGCAGATTCTCTGGAAGGGCATCATGTGCTGATCGCGGAGGACATTGATCTGAACGCGGAGATCCTGTCTGACTTGCTTGAGATGGAAGGAATCACTTCTGACCGTGCGGAGAACGGGCGCATTGCGGTAGAGATGTTCCAGACCTATGAGACTGATTATTACGATGCAATCCTGATGGATCTTCGTATGCCCGTCATGGATGGCCTGGAAGCAACACGCATCATTCGTTCGCTTTCACGCTCTGACGCAGGGAAGGTTCCGATCATTGCCATGACAGCCAACGCTTTTGACGTGGACGTACAGAATTCACTGCAGGCGGGTATGAATGAACACCTTGCCAAGCCTGTTGACCCGGAACAGCTGTATGCAACACTGAGGAAACTGATCCTTTAGCAGAAGCGATGTGATCAGACGATGCACCGGTTGTGGTGCCGGAGGAACAGTCCATATGAGATTTATCGGGAACAAAACGCAGCTTTTAAACAACATCAAAGACGTTGTTGACAGACATGCGAAAGAAGCAGCGTCATTCTGCGATATCTTTTCCGGGACGGCTGCTGTCGCCCGGTTTTTTAAAGAATGGTACGAAGTCTATTCCAATGACATCCTGTACTTTTCCTACTGCCTGCAGAGGGGAACGATTGAGAACCCCGGCAGGCCGTCTTTTGATCATCTGAGAGAGCTCAGGGGAATCTCGGATCCGATCCGGTATTTCAATACCTTCCCGGTGGAGGAGATGGAGTGCCTGGAAAACAGCAGGCGTCTGTTTCAGAACAGCTATGCCCCGGCCGGCGGGAGAATGTATGTCACCGACGCGAATGCGCTGCGGATTGACTATGCCCGGAACAAGATTGAGAACTGGCATGATGAGAGGCTGCTGACCGATGACGAATATTATTATCTGGTTGCGTCGGTCATTGAAGGGATTCCGTATGTTTCGAACATAGCAGGAACATACGGAGCGTACAACAAGACGTGGGATCCCCGTTCGTACAAGCAGTTTCTGCTGCAGGACCTGCCTGTTGTCAGCAACGGACGCAGCAACAGGTCATACAACATGGACGGCGCGCAGCTTCTGCAAAAGATCAGCGGAGACATTCTCTACATTGACCCACCTTACAATGCGCGGCAGTATCTGCCGAATTATCATGTACTGGAGACTGCGGCGAAGTATGATTTTCCTAAGCTGAAGGGAGTAACCGGACAGCGCGCGGATGCACCGCAGCGTTCAGAGTTCTGTTCTAAAAAGACGGTGGTACATGCCTTTGACGAGCTGATGAAGCACGCCCGGTTCCGGCATATCATTCTCAGTTACAACACGGATGGGCTTATGACGCTGGACGAGATAGAGATGACGATGAAAAAATACGGGAGGGAGGAGTCCTTTGAAGTGAACTACATTCCCTACCGCAGATTTAAGAGCAGACGTGATATTGTTCAGGAGGATGAACTGAAGGAGATGCTGATCTACATTCAGAAAGACATCTGATCAGCTGTTCTCAAAAGCGCCCATCAGCATGTCTTTCGCCTCACCGGCATCCATCTTCAGGACCACGGAGAATTCCTCGACAAGTTTCTCTGTGGCAGCCTTGAAATAACGGTCGTCCGTTGCGGTGACCTTCTTTCCCTTCTGCCTGCGTGATTCGATGCGCTGGGTGAGCGTCTTGACCAGGCAGAGCCATTCACGGCAGTTTCCGGAATGCAGCGCTTTCGAATAGGAGATCTCCTGCTGGCGGGCACTCTGCTCCGGGAGCGTCTCAATCTGAGGGATATCTTCAAGCAGCTGCTTCGTCTCCTCAGGAGAGATCAGATTCCGCATGATCACCTTCTGGTTGTCAACCGGAGTCATAATCTTGCAGGACTGATCGTGAAGCGGACGGAGAATATAGCATTCACGTCCGGCCGGGCTTCCGGCAGAGGGTTCCATCACTTCAGTTCCCATGACTTCACAGACACCACTGTTACCATACGATATAAACTCACCAATGCAGAACATTCCCGGCACTCCTTTCATCAGTCTTTTCCGATCTTGTCCAGCAAACGTCGAAATCCTTCTGATTCGCTGTATGATTATCATGAAAGATTAGCTGAACACTATTGACATCTTTACAGTACACTGATATTATATCAAGTTTTGCTTTGAAAAGTAATGATGCGAAACGGATAAATATAGGCGAAAAAGCCTGGTTTCGCTGTCACATTTTTACGAAAGACATAGACGGCATCGATGGGAAAAACGACGGATTTCCGAATGCCGTAAGGGGTGCGAAGCCGTGCCCGGCAGAGTCAATCACAACATTTCGAAGAAAAGAGGAATCCTGCTGTGACCTTCACGCATCAGACTGCGTCCTATGGGGTGAAGAGGGAAATGTAAGACAGGTGTTCCGGTCAGTGGTGTATAGAGCACAGCGCAGCAAAAGCAGAATATGCTTGCGAAAGACCATGTTCTATAATACTATTTGAGTATAGACGGAAACATGATCAAACATCCCGAATGAGTTGTGGATATATGAGAAAGGGTTACACGGGAGGTGTGAGATGAAAAAGAACAGGATACATATGAACAATAGATGGTTTCTTCGTTTTTTGGTGGCAGTGGTTACGACCGTCATCAGCCTGTCGTTTACAGTCATAGCGGGAGATATGGCAGGCAGCGATATCGGGGCTGTGAAAAAAGCAGTAAAGTCCTTTGAAAACGATTATCCGTTTGACTTGTTGAATATGGTTGAGAATGATAACAGTACGGGGAAGGACAGCCGGGAGCTTCCTGCTGCGGTTAACCCGGATCAGAAACCATTCTGGGTGTATTCCAACTACATCGATTTCAGTCCGATCCTGCTGACGTCAGTCTTCTATGGGAGAGGTGTCACCTATTTCGTCGTGGAGGTCAGCAAGGACGGGAGAACCTATGATCAGTACTGGAAGCCCAATGACGCTCCTTTCGCCTACTACGACGGCAGATACAAAATCGGAGGACTGACGCCTGATAAGGTCTATTATGTGAGGCTGCGTGCGACAGATATGTTTGGACGGTATGACAATGGAGTGTTCTATAACACAAAAGTCCATACAGGCAAGCCGAAACTGCAGGTCAAGTCGATCTCGATGAAGGCGGTCAAGGTAAAAAGGCACAGCCGGACTTATTACTACTATGGCTGGTTTTACAAAAGTAAGATCAAGGAATACTGGTACACCTATAAGATCAAGGTGACGGTCAAGATGAAGAAGAAACCCGGAACCCCCGGAGTCTTTATCAACAATGAGTGGGTGAAGGGCAATAAGAAGACGTATAAGATTACGCTGCCAAAGAGTGGTTACTTTACCTACAACAGCAAGAAGTCTCCCAAACACCGCAAGAAGTTTTTTGTAGGCGTTTACTCCGCTTTCAGTAAGGAATATGGCGGCTGCTCACCGCTCAAGTATAAGAATAAGAAAATTTCGTGAATGACAAAAGAGTATTTGAGATACAGAGCGCGATTTGTATCATACTCTTCCGGAGGGACTGCCGCATCTGGTGCGGCAGTCCCTTCTGATTGTTTTATCCCTTCACAAATGAAAGCGTCTGGAATTATACTAAGTGTGCATCCTGAAGTGTGCGATGAAGGAGCAAAAACAACGCTCCCCAATTGAGGCAGCTATGGAAAAGATCAGAACAATTGCATGGATCCGAAGTGATTTTCCCGAGAAATTTGGAATTCCGCGGCAGAGTGGTATCATAGAAGAGCTGAAGGCTGAGATCGTCTTTGAGAAAGAATTCCGCGATCCGAACTGTATCCTGGGACTGGAGGAGTTCTCGCATCTGTGGCTGATCTGGGCGTTCTCTGAAAATGAGAAGGCCGGCTGGTCGCCTACCGTGATTCCGCCGAGGCTTGGCGGAAGGATTCACAAGGGCGTGTTCGCGACCCGTTCCCCCTTCCGTCCCAACCCGATCGGGATGTCCTGCGTCAGGCTGGAGTCAATTGAGATGACGCGCGATAACGGGCCGGTTCTGCATGTTCTGGGAGCGGATCTTCTGGACCGGACGCCGATTCTTGACATCAAGCCCTATATCCGCTATACCGACTGCCATCCGGACGCCGTGAGCGGATTTGCCGACAGGGTGAAGGATTACCGGCTGGAAGTGGTGTTTCCGGAGGAGCTTCTGGAAAAGCTGCCTGAGAGCAAGAGAGCGGCGGCAGTAAAGATTCTGGAAGAAGATCCCCGGCCTGCGTATCAGAACGATCCCGCCCGGCGGTACGGAACTGCGTTTGCCGGATGGGACATCCGGTACCATGTGAAGGACAAGGTTCTGACCGTCTGTGAAGTTGTTCCGTATCAGTCCCGTGCATGAATGCTGCACACAGGTGCCGTTTGGCGGAGGCTGATCTCGTATAAAAGAAGACCGGACAGAGTCAGATATCCACATAAGTCAGATGAGAGGGAAGGAATACCGGTATGGAATATGCCGCTTATACCGTACAGGACGACCATGTCATACTGTACCGTCTCTATGGGACGGGGCCGGTTGTTGAAGTCCCGGACCGGATTGATGGAAGAAGGGTGGAGATTCTTGCGGACCATCTGTTTGCCGATGAGATGTCTGCCCTTGGTGATCCGAAGCAGATGTCTCTGGCAAGAATGGAAGGAAATTCCTGGACAGGGCTGAAAGGGGAGGCGCTGTCCGCTTTTTTCCCGGATTCTGGGTGTGGGGGACCGGCCGGATCACAGGAGAATCCGGAAAGGGAACTGCCGGCACGGGTGATGAAGACCCTGGAGAAGGAAGCGCTCCGCGCGGACAGGGTCAGTGTGGTACACATTCCGGAAGGGGTAAAGCAGATCGGAAATTATGCGTTCTATGGCCTCTATCAGCTCAGGGAGGTCAGCTTTCCTTCCACAATACAGAGGATCGGCTGGGGAATGTTCAACGGCTGCAGGAAGGTAAACCGGCTGGTGCTTGAACTGAAAGAAACACAGGAGCTGACGCCTCCTGCGATGAAGGAACTGCTGGACACGCTGCCAAATGAGCTTGACGTGATTGTCAGAAGAGATGATGAGGAGCTTTATCGTCTCCGCTTTCCGGCTTATTATGAGGAGGGAAAGGAGAATACGCCCGCCAGGATTATTGAGATCATCTATCACGGAACAGGGCATCAGTACAGGAACTGCTTTCTGAACAGGGTGCTTCAGTTTGACCGCTACGACGAAGTGTTTCCTCTGGCTGCAGCACAGGAGAGTCCCCAGACCAATGTGCACCTGATCCTGAACCGTTTCCGGTCGGGACCGGCGCCGAAGAAGGAGATGCAGCAGCGGTATCTGGAGTACCTCCGCCGGGAGCACACTGTGCTGATGGATGAAATTCTGTCAGATCCTGACTTCGGCCCGGAATCGGAGCTGAGGATTCTTGACGGGATGGAATTCTTTACATCGACATTGATCGATGCATCGATACAAGCTGCCTCCCGGAAAGGGAATTCCCGTGCAGTCAGCTGCCTGATGGAAATTCGCGGCCGGCGTTTTGCAGGGGGCAGTGCAGGAAAGAGCAGAAGCAGATATGAGCTGTGACTGTCTGTGTCCGGGAAGGCCGGCGGTGTTCCTGACGCGGCGCAGTGAACCATCGGTACACGCTCAGCATCGGAATATACACAGGGTTACAGATGAGAAGGGAAGAGATCACAGAAGAATACCAGAGGATTACAAGACAGATTCTCGACGACAGCCGCGCGGAGCTGTACATGGACCAGCATTATCTGGCGCTCGCGCTCGGCGCATTTCGTTATGCCGTCAATACACAGATGAGAGGAATCGGGACAGACGGGGAATCCCTGGCAGTGCACCCGAAGGATCTTGCCAGCCTGTACCGGGAAAACAGGCTTCTGGTCAACCGCGTCTATCTGCATCAGGTTTACCACTGCCTCTTCCGGCACATTTTCAAGAGGATCCGTCCTGACCGGGAACTGTGGATGCTTGCCTGTGACATGGCGGTGGAGTTTCTGATCGATGCCCAGAACCTGCGCGCGACGCGGACAGGCCGCAGCGCGCTGCGGGAGAGATGGAGAGCACAGATCAGCTGCCGGATCAAGGTTCTGAACGCGGAGGGAATCTACGCCGCGCTGGTGGAAATGGCTCCGGAGCCGGCTGTCCTGATGCTTCTTCAGGAGGAGTTCTCCCCGGATTATCACAGCCTGTGGCCGGCACTGAAGGAAGATCAGAACCGGAAGCAGCCTCCGGTAAAGACCCTGATGCTTCAGAAGAAGTGGGAGGATCTGTCCGGAAAGATGATGACACAGATGGAATCCTTTTCCGTGGAGGCTTCCACGCAGGATTCCTCTCTGCTGGAGCAGACACAGGTTGAAAACCGCGAGCGGATCTCCTACAGGTCATTTCTGAGAAAGTTTGCCGTGCTGCGGGAAGAGATGCACATGGATCCGGACTCGTATGACAGTATCCTGTATTCCCTCGGACTGGAAATGTATGGTAATATGCCGTTGATTGAACCGGTCGAAACCCGGGAAGTGAAAAGGATTGATGAGTTTGTCATTGTGATCGATACATCGATGTCTGTCTCGGGAAGGCTGGTGAAGAGCTTTCTGGAGCAGACCTTCAGTGTGCTCAGCGAATCGGAAAGCTTTCTGCGCAAAGTGAATATCCGGATTCTGATGTGTGACGAACAGGTTCTGAGCGACAGGAAAATCGAATCGAAGAAGGATCTGGAGGAATATATGCAGCACATACAGCTGGTCGGTGAAGGCGGAACAGATTTCCGTCCGGCATTTGCGTATGTGGATGATCTGATCAGAAAGAAACGGTTTCTCTCCCTGCGCGGGCTGCTGTATTTTACAGACGGCAAGGGAATCTATCCTGCGAAGAAGCCGCCTTACGAGACTGCGTTTATCTTCTGCGCGGAGGACTATGACGACAGCGCAGTTCCGCCGTGGGCAATCAGGCTGATTCTTCCGGCCTGGCAGCTGGAGGAGGAGAAGCGGCTGGAGGACGAGAGATTTATCTGGTCAGAGCAGGAGAGATAAAGGCATGAATATCAAGAGAGCAAAGCAGGAGATTATCGATACCATCGGTGCGTACCTGGAAAAGGACGCGTATGGCCGGTATCTGATTCCGGAGATCCGGCAGAGGCCGGTCCTTCTGATGGGACCGCCCGGAATCGGCAAGACACAGATCATGGAGCAGATCGCGCAGGAATGTGACATCGCGCTGGTGGCCTATACGATCACACATCATACACGGCAGAGCGCGGTCGGGCTTCCGTTCATTTCCTCAAAGTGTTACGGAGGAAAGGAAGAGCGTGTCACAGAATACACCATGAGTGAGATCATTGCCTCGGTATATGACCGGATGGAGGAATCCGGCAAGCGGGAGGGGATCCTGTTCATCGATGAGATCAACTGTGTTTCAGAGACGCTGGCACCGACGATGCTGCAGTTTCTGCAGTGCAAAACCTTCGGGAACCGTCATGTCCCGAAGGGCTGGGTGATCATCGCGGCAGGCAATCCGCCCGAATACAACCGTTCGGTCCGGGACTTTGATGTGGTGACGCTGGACCGTGTCAAGGTGATGGATGTGGAGCCGGACTTCGATGTCTGGAAGGAATACGCCTATCAGAACGGAATTCACTCCGCCGTGATCGGATATCTTGACGCCCACCGGGATCATTTTTTCAGATGTGAGACCACTGTCGACGGCAGACGGTTTGTCACAGCCCGCGGCTGGGAAGACCTGTCTGAGCTGATCTTTGCCTACGAGCGTCTCGGCAGGAAGATGGACGCGGAGGTAACAGGGCAGTATCTGCAGTATCCTGCCATCGCGCGCAGCTTCGCCGATTATCTGGAGCTGTATTACCGGTACAGCAGGGACTATGGGGTGGAAAAGATTCTGGCGGGAACTGTTTCACACGAGGTACAGAACCGGCTGCGCTATGCGCCGTTTGACGAGCGGCTGCAGATTATCACCCTGCTTCTGTCTTCGCTCGGCGGGTACTTTCTGGCTGTGCGCAGGGCGGACAGATGTGTCTCGCATCTGTATGATTTCCTGATGGAACTGCGGGAGCAGCAGGCTGTGTCCCCAGAAGCGGTCCGGGAGCATGCCGCCGGAGCGGCTGGTACAGAAGCGTCAGACGGGACTGCGGCAGTCAGTGTAAAGGCATACGAGACGCTGCTTGCCGGGAAGAAGGAACAGATCCGGTGCCGTATAGAGGCCGGGCAGGATGAGACACAGCTGATTCAGGAATACCGCCCTGTCTTCGATGCGCTGGACGGCTGGCTGGTAGAGGCAAAGAGCATGGGAGAAAAGGATTCCGGGGACGGAATCTGGACTCTTCTGAAGCAGGCGTTCGGCAAACGGAGAGAAGCGCTGGAAGCGCAGCTGCTCAAAACCGGGGAACTGCTGGAGCATGCATTTGACTTTATGGAGCTGTGCTTCGGGGAAAGCCAGGAGATGGTGGTCTTCATCACTGAGCTGTCCTGCAGCCCGCACGCGATGTGGTTCCTGGGAGAATATGAATGCCCGCGTTACTATCGCTATAACAAGGCGCTGCTGTTTGAGGACAGACAGGCGCAGATGATACGGAAACTGGACGACATCCGGGGAAGGATGGAAGGCTCTGACACACAGAATGGAGGTGCTGACAGACAGGATGCATAAAGAGTTTTTAATGGGAAATGAAGCGATTGCCATCGGTGCGCTTGCCGCGGGGGTGAATTATGTGGCCGGATACCCCGGCACGCCTTCAACCGAGGTCCTTGAGACCGTCGCGAAGCGCAATCCGGGAAGTGTTTACGTGGAGTGGTCCGTCAATGAGAAGGCTGCGATGGAAGCGGCAGCCGGAGCGGCCTATGCGGGAGCCCGCGCGCTGGTAACGATGAAGCAGGTAGGACTCAATGTGGCTGCTGATCCTTTGATGTCACTGGAATACATCGGGATCAAGGGCGGCATGGTGATCATGGTCGCGGACGACCCGGGACCGATCTCTTCTCAGACGGAGCAGGACACCAGAACATTTGCCATGTTTTCGAAGGTGCCTCTGTTCGATCCTTCCACTGTGGAGGAAGCCTTTTCGATGATGAAGGAAGCTTTCGCGTTCTCCGAGGAATGGGGGACGCCGGTCTTCTTCCGCTCGACCACCAGGGTGGACCACGGGTATGAATCGATCGAGATACCGGACGAGCCGGAGTATGAAAAGCATGAGCCGGAAGGCTTTGTCAAGGACGCGTCCCGCTTTGTGATCTTTCCGAAGCTTTCAGTAAAGAACCACGCACTGATTGAGAAGAGAAATGCGCAGCTGTCAAAGACGCTGTCAGAGTATCCGCGGAATTTCATTCTTCCGGCCAAAGGACGCTGGCAGGCAAAAGGCAAAGCAGCGCAGGATGGCTGCGGTTCCGGCAACCGCAGAGCGATTGCGACGCATGGAATCAATTATACGTATGTGCTGGACGCTTTTGACGAAGCCTCCCGTCCGGAGATTCTGCGTGTTGCCGTGCCGTTCCCGTTCCCGGAGGACCTGGCGGCGGCGTTTCTGCAGGACAAGGACGAGGTGCTGTGTGTAGAGGAACTGGATCCGGTGATTGAGAGGGCTCTTATCCATGTCTGTGGAAAGTATGGTCTGCAGGTGCGGATCCGCGGAAAGCTGACCGGTGATATTGCTCCGTCGGGCGAGAATTCGACAGACAGTGTTGCGGCTGCGCTGGCGGCATTCTTTGAGGACGCGTCCTTAAAGCCTTCTGCTTGCGGCCTTTCAGACGCTCCGCCGCTCCCGGTCCGTCCGCCTGTTCTTTGCGCGGGCTGTCCGCACCGCGCGTCCTTCTATGCCGTCAAGCAGGCAATGAAGGGCCAGAAGACCCTGTTCGCAGGTGACATTGGCTGCTATACGCTGGGCAATGCGCAGCCTCTTGAGATGTGCGACACCTGTCTGTGCATGGGTGCGGGCATCAACATCGCACAGGGAATTTGGAGAGTCGAGCCGGATACGAAGTGCTTCGCGTTCGTCGGCGATTCCACTTTCTTCGCCTCGGGGATCACAGGGGTGGTCAATGCATTTTATAACCAGGCACAGCTGACACTGATTGTTCTTGACAATTCTACGACTGCCATGACCGGTCACCAGCCGCATCCGGGCACCGGACGGACAGTGATGGGGCAGGTTGTGGAAAAGGTGAGCATCGAAGCTGTCCTTCTGGCGATCGGCCTCCCCTTTGTGGAGACGGTAGACCCGCTGGATCTGGAGCATGCCATCGATACGGTCCGGCGTGCCCAGGAAGTGGACGGCGTCAAAGCGATTATCTTCCGGTCCCCCTGTATCACCATTGAAAAGTCCAGGCGGAAGGCGGCTGTCGATCCGGAGCAGTGCACCGGCTGCAGAAAATGCATCCGTTCCCTTGGGTGTCCGGCGCTTGTCCTGGACGGAAAGAAAGCCGGCATCCGGGCCTCGATGTGCACAGGCTGCATGCTTTGCGCGCAGGTCTGTCCGGCAGGGGCAATCAGGGAAGGATGACAGTCACCGGATCAGGAACAGAGTATTAGAGAAAGGACGCATGAACATGCAGGAGGAAAAGAACAAACAGCAGGTCAATATCGTTCTTTGCGGTGTCGGCGGCCAGGGAACGATTCTGGCGTCAAGGCTCATTGCGGACGCGGCGATGCAGAAGGGAATCCACGTCCGTTCGGCAGAGACGATCGGCATGGCGCAGCGGGGCGGCAGTGTATTTACCAATTTGCGTCTGGGAGAGGACGTACCAACGCCAAGGATCGGCCTGGGGAAAGCGGATCTGATGATTGCTTTTGAACCGGCAGAGGCGGTGCGCATGCTGCCGTATCTCAAAGAAGAGGCGCAGGCGGTGGTATCGATGGAACCGATTATGCCTGTCAGTGCCATGGTTGGCGCTTCATCCTATCCGGTGGATGAGATCCTTGCCTATCTGAAGGAGCACGTAAAACACCTGACACTGGTGGACAGCGCCCGGGCAGCGGCTGACCTCGGGTCCGCCAAGTGCCTGAATGTGGTGCTGCTCGGCGCAGCCGTGCGGAGCAAAGCGCTGGGACTGACAGAGGAGGATATCGGGAAGGCACTGGAGGCCAGGCTGCCGGAGAAGCTGCTCGGACTGAACCGGAAGGCGCTGATGTATACCGCGTCCGAATAGATATCATCCGATATCAGACATCGTTTACAGAGGAGGAATTGCAGGAATGAGAATCAACGAACAACAGCTCAGACAGGTTGACCGGCAGATTAAGCGCCTGGTCGCTTCCAATAACTTCTACGGGACAAAACTGAAGGAAGCCGGCATAGAAGGGGTGGAGACAGTCGAGGACTTTCTCAAGCTGCCGTTTTCCCATAAGCAGGATCTGCGGGACGCTTATCCGCTCGGACTGATGGCAGTGCCGGAGGAGGAGATTGTCCGAATCCATTCTTCTTCGGGAACAACCGGTACGCCGGTGATTATTCCTTATACGAAGAAGGACGTGGAAGACTGGGCTGAAATGTTTAAGCGCTGCTATGAATTCGCGGGGATCACGAACAAGGACCGTATCCAGATCACACCCGGTTATGGACTGTGGACAGCCGGAATCGGTTTCCAGCTTGGTGCGGAGAAACTTGGCGCGATGGCTGTCCCGATGGGACCCGGCAATACGGACAAGCAGCTGCAGTTTATGATGGATATGCAGACGACGGTTCTCTGCGCGACCTCAAGCTATGCGCTGCTGCTGGCGGAGGAGATTGAAAAGCGGCAGATCAAGGACCGGGTCTGCCTGAAGAAGGGCGTCATCGGCTCTGAACGGTGGGGAGAGAAGATGCGCAGGCGCATAGCCAGTGAACTGGGAATTGAGCTTTATGACATCTACGGACTGACGGAGATCTACGGACCGGGTATCGGCATCAACTGCAGGTACGATCAGGGAATGCACATCTGGGACGATTATGTCTACCTGGAGATCATTGATCCGGTAACCGGCGAAAATGTGCCGGACGGGGAATTCGGTGAGATTGTCCTGACGACGCTTGTCAAGGAAGGGGCTCCGCTCATCCGTTACAGGACCCATGACATCTCCCGTATCATACCGGGAGAGTGCCCGTGCGGATCAAAGTTCCCGCGGATTGATGTGATCCAGGGGCGCAGCGATGACATGGTGAAGTTCAAGGGAGTGAATTTCTTCCCGAAGCAGATCGAGGAGATCCTTGCGCTGTTCCCGGAGGTGTCCAGCGAGTATCAGATCAGGATCTCACATCTTGAAAGAAGGGATACGCTCCGGCTCTATGTAGAGACCACCGGGGACATTGACTTCATGCAGCTGGCGAAGAAACTCGAGACTGCCGTGAAGAGCCGGATTGGTTTTACGCCGCTGGTGAAGGTGGTAGAGGTCGGCGTTCTTCCGCGCAGTGAGAAGAAGACAAAGCGTGTGATCGACGAAAGATATGAATGATGGAAAACCGGGAAAGCGGAAAGCGCGAAACCATCCATCGTGATAACTGAATGATTATGCGTCCGGGCCTGCCGTCAGAAGTTTTTTGCACAGTGCAATCTTCTCCGGCAGGCTGTTTTCGAAGGTAACGCTGCCGTGGTGCGCAGAATCGCGGAGAAGAGATTCCTGCTCCAGGCGGCGCTTCAGTTCGCGCGCGGTTCCTTCCCCTCCGTCAAAGATCTTTACCGCATCCCCTGCGATCCGGCGGATGACAGGCGCGACAAAGGGGTAGTGGGTACAACCGAGGACGATGGCGTCAATGGGATTCTGCCTGAGATACGGAGTCAGAAGGGCTGTGAGGTACGCAGTCACTTCCGGACCATCGGTGTCGCCGTTTTCCACAAACTCCATCAGGCCGGGGCATCCGAGCGGGATGACGTCTGCCCGGTCCGTATAGTGTCCGAGAAGGTCATGAAACTTGTTTCCGTTCACCGTCCCCGGTGTTGCCATCACAAGAACGGTCGGATGAAGGCTCATCAGGGCAGCAGGCTTCAGGGCGGGTTCGATGCCGATCACGGGGATATCCGTGTAGATCCGGCGAAGCTCATTGATCGCTGCGCTGGTGGCAGTGTTGCACGCAATGACCAGCGCTTTGATGCCGCGCTGATAGAAACGTGCCGCGTGTGCCAGGGTCAGGCGGAGAATCTCTTCTCTGGGACGGGTTCCATAGGGTGCGTTGGCGGAATCCCCGAAGAACAGAAAGTCTTCCGGCGCGAGCAGCTTCACCGCTTCCCGGAGCACACTGATGCCTCCTACGCCTGAATCGAAAAATGCAATTGGAAGGTTTTTCTTATCCATGATGTTCATCTTTGAAATGTCGATTCTTACAGAAGGACAGGCCCCTGGTCAGTCAGCGCGAAGAGCACTTTCTCCTCAAGCGGGAAGGCTGCCCTGGCGTTTGTCTTCTCTGTGACGGCTGCCTTGAGAGAGCCGATGGCATCCTGCTGTACAAGTGTCTCTGTTTCCACCCGATCCGTATAGGCAATATCCGTAATCGGAAGAAGCCTCTGTTCCAGAAGATAGCGGATCTTCCCGGCGTCGTTATAACTGGACCGGATTCTGAGCCGCACGCCTTCGGTGCGTATTCCGGTTACACTGGCGGCAAGCGCTGCCTGCACCGCGCCGGAGTATGCCCTTACAAGTCCGCCGGTCCCCAGCAGAACGCCGCCGAAATAGCGGGTGACAACCGCGCAGACATTCGTCAGCTCTTCGCCGGACAGGACGCCGAGCATGGGCCTTCCGGCCGTTCCGGACGGCTCGCCGTCGTCCGAGCACCGGGACATCTCCCCGCGTTCCCCCAGGATCATGGCACTGCAGTTATGCCGTGCGTCCCAGTATTTCTTCTTTGTGCGCAATATAAAATCGTCCGCTTCTTCCTGACTGCGGACGCTCAGCACCGTGGCGATGAATCTGGACTTTTTTTCCGTGATCTCGGCTGTGGCGCCTTCCAGTATAATCCTCACGAACCCCTCCGGTGACGGACCCTTCTGACCTCATAACGTCAACAAAAACCGGTTTCTTCCGGCGGTGACCAGAGTTACAAAATCTTTAAGGAAATCCATCCTTTGCTTTCAATGAATCCGTTATACAATATTCCGTAACGAAACGTCAATACAGGGCAGATCGTGTCCAGGCGGGAGTATTCATGTACGACTATACCAGATACGGAATTGAAGAAAAGCTTCGCCCCCGCACGTCGCGAAGAGTTGCGGGCAGGATTTTTTCTGCCTTCTGGAAGCTGCTGGCGTTTGCTTTTATTGTCCTGACCGCGGCGGCGTGTATCTATGCGTTTGTCAGCTGGAACGCGATCGTGGACGGTGCGCCGGATATCACGGGTGTGACGTTCGAGCCGGGCGAATCCGCGACCTATATCTGCGACCAGGAGGGGAAGCGGATCCAGAAGCTTACCCTTCCGGAAGCAAACAGGGACATCGTGAATCTGTCGGACGTGCCGGCTGACCTTCAGCATGCAGTGGTTGCGATTGAGGATTCCCGTTTTTATGAGCATCGCGGAATCGATCCGGTCGGAATCGCAAGAGCACTGGTGACAGGACTGAAGTCAAGGTCATTTTCCCAGGGAGCAAGCACCATCACGCAGCAGCTTCTGAAGAACAGTGTGTTCCCTGGCTGGACGCAGGAGACAACCTTCAAAGAGCGGCTGGAGCGAAAGATCCAGGAGCAGTATCTGGCCCTGAAGCTGGAGAAGATCCTGACCAAGGACCAGATTCTCGAGTATTATATGAATCTGATCAATCTGGGTGCGGGATGCTACGGGGTTCAGGCAGCTGCCTACCGCTATTTCGGCAAGTCGGTCAGTGATCTGACGCTTGCCGAGTCTGCTGTGATTGCGGGCATCACCCAGAACCCGACCGCCTATAATCCGATCACCAATCCGGAGAATAACAGGAAACGCCGCAAGATGGTGCTGGACGCGATGCTGAATCAGGGATATATCGATCAGAAGCGATATGATGAGGCGATGGCTGACGATGTGTATGCCCGGATCCAGGAATATGTGACACAGGTGGATACGACAAGCTCTGTCTATACATTTTACCAGGACGCACTGATCGACCAGGTGATGCAGGATCTTCAGGACGAGCTGGCCTATACCTACCAGCAGGCTTACCGGGCGGTCTATTCCGGCGGCCTTCGGATCTATTCCGCGCAGGACATGCGGATTCAGCAGATCTGTGATGAGGAATTTGAGAATCCGGAGAATTTCCCCACAAAGACACAGGTCGGCATCGATTATGCTTTGAGTGTGATGAGCGCGGACAAGACGGTGACCGATTACGGCAATCAGGATCTGATTACCTGGATACGCGCCCATTCGGATCCTTCTGCTCCTTCCGGCAATCTGATGTACGATTCCGCCGAACAGGCCAGGGCAGACGCTGCCGCATTCCGACAGGATGCTGTCAAAGAGGACGATACGGTTCTGGGGGAGAGAATCACCATCACGCCCCAGCCCCAGGCTTCCTGCGTTGTGATTGACCAGTCAACAGGGCTGGTCGCTGCGCTGGTGGGCGGAAGGGGAGACAAGGAAGCGAGCCTGACGCTGAACCGGGCCTCCTACACGATGCGCCAGCCCGGCTCCACATTCAAGATCCTGACGACCTACGCGCCTGCGATCGAAAACAGAGCAGTCACCCTGGCATCGACGATCGTAGACGAACCCTATTCCTATGGGTGGGGCGCTCCGGTCAACAACGCAAGCCGTTCCTATGCCGGCGAGGTGACGGTACGCCGCGCGATTGTGGAGTCCATCAATGTACCTGCCGTCAAGCTGCTGACCCGGATCACACCGCAGGTGGGATATGAATTTGCGAAGAAGATGGGGATTACGACGCTGACCGACCATTATGAGACAGATTCCGGTGTTCTGACAGATGTCGGGCAGACACTGGCTCTGGGAGGCATCACACGGGGCGTCACGAATCTGGATCTCACCGGCGCCTACGCAGGCATCGCGAATCTGGGCCATGCCTACAAACCGAAGTTCTATACGGAGGTTCTGGACCAGCGGGGCAATGTGATCCTGGACAATACCCATCAGGAACCGCGGACAGTGATGAAGGAGAGTACGGCGCAGCTTCTGACCAGCGCGATGGAGGACGTTATCCTGGACGAAGCAGGTACAGCGCATGGCCTGATTGATCTGGGCGCGATGAGTGTTGCCGGAAAGACAGGAACGACCTCGGAGTGGAGAGACAGCTGGTTTGTGGGCTATACGCCTTACTATACCTGCGGAATCTGGGCAGGCTATGACAACAATGAGATTCTTCCGGACGAGGACAGGTACCATACCTTCAGCAGGATCCTGTGGAACGCTGTGATGAACCGGGTCAGCGCGCTGGATACACCCGGCAGATTTCATCTGACGCAGGACGTCCTGACCGCCCCGGTCTGCAGTACTTCCCACATGGCAGCTTCGGTGAGATGCCCTCAGTCATATGATGAAATGTTTGAAAAGGGGACGCAGCCGCAGTATTACTGCAGCATCCACGGAGACGGATCTCTTGCTGCCGGCAAAACCGGAGGAATCGGAGGAAGCGGCGGCTGGCAGGAGCCGGCCGCTCAGGAACCGGTCGCAGATCCCCGTGACACGATCACCATCTGGAACACAGAATCCAACGTGAATTCCGGTGTGGATGATGCAGGGGAGGAGGCATGGGACTTCGAACCGGAGGAAGCGGTGCCGCCGGATGGACCGGACGAGGTGATGCCTTCCGGTCAGGAAGAGATTGCGGACTCTGTGGAACAGGAAGAGATCATACCGCCCGCGGGACAGGAAGAACTCATGCCGCCGGCAGGAACAGGCGGGGAGGAAGCGTCTGCGGGGCAGCCGGATATCGTGATTTTTTCATAATCTTCTGACCGCAGGGAGCATGTCACTGGCTGAGCTGCTTTCAGACAGGAACGTCCGGCAACAGGAAAAGGAGCAGCACCTTCTGGGTGTCTGCTCCTTCAGGAATTCTCTCGGTTCAGTTCTTTTTCCCCGGGACGATCTTCTGATACCACTTCTTCTTTGGCGGCGGTGTCTCGAGCTTTCCGCGGATTGCCTTTACATCCATGATGTAGATACCGCTGAGCGTTGCCTTGACTGACTTTCCGACCGGAATGACCGGGTATACTTTCTGATCCGCAACCAGGGTCATGATCTTTCCCTGAACCCGGGCCTTGACGATCGGCATTTTGGACCGGCGCATAAGCTTCGGTGTCTGATCAATCACAATCTGGGGAAGACCGGATTCCTTCAGCGGAAGCATCTTCTTGTCGATGACGAAGATCTGGACAGTCTGCTTTGAAGCTTCCATCTGCGCCTGTGATTCATCCTGCTTCTTCTGCAGCTTCTTGCCCCAGAAGTAGAGAAAGATCAGACCGGCAACCAGAACAGCAAGTATAATCAGAAGTACAATTGTTAAGGTTGACATGATGCAATCCCTCCGAATAATAAGTCATACACGCGGGAATTCTATCATCTTCTGTGTGAAAGCGCAAGGGTACAGTTCTACACAAACCGATGATTCTGTGATATACTGTTTTGAGTTTCGTGCCGGAAGGGCGAAGGAAACGATAACAGTCAGTCAGATAAAGACGATCGTTTATGAAAGGAAAGGATTTACACAATGACGAAAAAGAACTTACTTGCTGCTCTTTTGATCTGCAGTGCACTGGTGGCTGCCGGGTGCAGCAGTAAAGAGAAGGAGACGGAAGCACCGAAGCAGTCTGAGACCGCCGCGGCTGAGGTAAAAGAGACAACCGCTGCAACAGAAGCGAAGGTCGTTGAGACCGAGGCGAAGGCTGCTGAGACTGAGGTGAAGGCTGCCGATACGGAAGCGGAAGCAGTCGCTGTCAGTACGGAAGCGGAAACACTTGAGACAGAGCAGATTGTATACGAATACACAGAGACTGAGACAGAAGAGGGGTACGAGATCAGCGAATCAGAACTCTATGCGCTTCTCGGAGAGACCGAAACTGAAATTTACGATTACACAGAGACTGAGACCGAATATGTGATGCCGCCCAAGCCGGCGTACGAGGTTTCCGATTATCTGAAGATCACGGATGACGCGTATAAGAATATTACCGTCCAGGTATCTCCTGCGCTGAAGGTGACGGACGAGGAAGTCGATTCAGAGATTCACGATGCAATGTCTTATCTCGAGAACTACGATGAGATCGTTGTCAAGAAGAAAGAAGGAAAAGTGCAGACCGGCGACACGGTGAATATCGACTATGTCGGAACCAAGGACGGCAAAGAGTTCGACGGAGGCTCCGCAGAGGGTTATGATCTTGAGATCGGTTCCGGGTCATTTATCGATGGATTTGAAGATGGGCTGATCGGCAAGGAGATCGGAAGCGAAGTTGATCTGAACCTGACCTTCCCGGAAGATTATGGTGTGGATGAACTGAACGGCGCCGATGTGGTATTCCATGTTACGCTCAACTATATTTCAGAGCTTCCGGAACTGACGGATGAGCTGGCGAAGGAACTGTCCGGAGAAGAATACGACAACGTGAAGGATTATGTTGAGTCCGTGCGCAGCGAACTTCAGGCGAACTATGACGATGAGTATCGCAACAATGTCTATACACAGATTATGACAAAGCTGAACGAGCTTTATCCGCTTGATCAGTATCCTGAGGAGAATGTGGAGTATTATGTCAATGACATCATGGAACGATACATTAATTCTTACGCCTCTATGTATGGAATGAGCGTGGAGGATTTCATCTCTGCTTCCTATGGTGTGACGGAGGAAGAGTTCCGTGCGCAGCAGGTGGTTCCTGCAGCACAGTCGAACCTGTCCCAGGAGATTATCCTTACCGCGATTGCCGATAAGGAAGGCATTACCATGACGGACGAAGAGCTTGACAAGCTGCTTGAGGGCTACGCGAAGGAGTATGGTATGTCTGTGGAGGAACTGACAGCCGGAACAGACAGAGAGACCATTCGCTCCAGCGAGCTGCAGCAGAAAACCATGGAATGGCTGTATGAGAATGTGAAGATCGAGGAGATCGAAGAGACAGAAGCAGGTGACCTGACTGGCGCAGCCGTTGAGACGGAGGCGGAGACCGCCGCGCAGACAGAGGCGGTGACAGCCGCGCAGACCGAAGCGGAAACTGCCGCGCAGACGGAAGCGGAGTAATCACCCGCGCGAAGTGTCCTGTCTGTTTGCGCAGATCAGTACAAGTATCTGTCAAAGTTGTTGTGCCGGGAACCTGCCGCAGGCCCGTTTCCGGCGCAGAATCAGAGGAAAGCAATCATGAGAAAAAAGTTCGCACTTCTTTTTCTGACCACTGCTCTTGCAGCGGCTCTGTACGGAACCAGCCTGTACGCTGACGAGGCACCTGCGTCTGAAGCGCCGGAGCAGGTGGCAGAGGAGCAGACAGAACCGGATACGGAGGGCGAAGCGCCTGCGCCGGTTCCGGAAACCCGTCCGGATTACCGGGCGCTGGATTATGTAAAGATCAATGATGATGAATACAAGAAGATTCAGCTGACGGTTTATCCTCCGGCGGATGATTCGGAAGAAGCGCAGAATGCGTATCAGACGACCATTGATACGATGATTATGACACAGCTGTTTTCTCTGTATCCGATTGAAGAGCTCCCTCCGGATCTGATGAATTATACAGTTGGCAGCCTGACGAATACCTATCAGGAATATGCCCGGATGTACGGGATGGAGTTCTCCGCTTTTCTGCAGACATACCTGAAAGAAGACGAGACGACTTTCCATGCGCAGGTAGAGAAGGCTGCCGGCCAGACACTCAAGGAGGAACTGCTTCTGAAGGCCGTTGCCGAGAAGGAGAATATTACTGTTTCGGACGAAGAATACGTGAAGGGGTGCGCGGATTACGCGGCCCGCTACGGGTATGAATCTGCCGATGCGCTGAGACAGGCGTTTGACGAGCCGACCATACGGATCAGCCTGCTGATGGATAAGACATTCGACTATCTGGAATCCGTCACAAAGATCGACCTGATTATTGAGACTGAGACGGAGACGGAAACGGAAAGTGAAGTCATGACGGAGGCTGAGACAGCTTCGGCACAGGCAGGATAAGCGCGTATCACGCGCTGACGGCACACAGCAGCTCCCGTGCTGCAGCGCCGCTGCCGCACCTTCGGTGTTTCAAAACCTATTCTTGACCTTTTGCCCTCCGGCATGTATGATAAGCATATCTGCTAGGGGTGCGAAAGCTGAGAATGCGGGAGAGATTCCGCAGACCCTCAATACCTGATCTGGTTAATGCCAGCGTAGGGAAGCATTATGACCGGATTCATCCGGAGAGCACTCTGAGAAGGGTGCTCTCTTTTTTGTGAAAGCGACGAGCCATAAGCCATGGTGCAGCCGGTTTTGCTGAAGTGAAACCCGGAATATGCATGCTTTGCAGAAAAGACATCTACAGACAGGAACAACAGACCAAAGGAGGAAGCGCATATGGAAGCAAGTGTGGCAATTCAGACCCTGCCGTCCGCACCGAATGATGATGAACTGTGCAGGATTGTGGACGAGGTGATCGCGTACATCGCCGCCTCAGGATACAACTATTATGTCGGACCGTTCGAGACGACAATTGAAGGTCCGTATGACGAACTGATGGATATCGTAAAGGAGTGCCAGCATATCGCAATCCGCGCCGGCGCTCCCTCTGTCGCAGTCTATGTCAAGGTCAGCTACAAACCGGAAGGAGAGGTTCTTTCCATTGAAAGAAAGATCGGGAAATATCACGCGTAAACTGCCGGCAGCAATCACGCTGGTCCTGATTGCCGTGCTGTGGGAACTGCTCTGCATCAGCGGCGCGGTGCCGGCCTATATGCTCCCATCTCCGGTGGCTGTGGTGAAAGCGTTCATCCAGGATTTTCCGACATTGATGTTTCATGCCGCGACAACGCTGCAGGAGGCGGCATGGGGACTTCTGACCGGGATTCTGCTGGCATTTGTGATGGCGACGCTGATGGACCGGTTCATGATCCTGGAGAGGGCATGGTATCCGTTGATGATCATCACACAGACGATCCCGACGATCGCCATCGCGCCGCTTCTGGTTCTCTGGATGGGGTTTGGAATGGCGCCGAAGATCACCCTCGTCGTGATCACAACCTTTTTCCCGATCGCGGTAGGACTTCTGGATGGATACCGCAGTGTTGACCAGGATGCAGTCAGCCTGATGCGTGCCATGGGGGCAAACCGTGTGCAGATTTTCCGCCATGTCAAGTTTCCTTCGGCGTTGGGGCATTTCTTTGCCGGACTGAAGATTTCAGCGTCCTACGCGGTTGTGGGTGCAGTGATCTCCGAATGGCTTGGTGGATTCGAGGGACTGGGCGTTTACATGACCAGAGTAAAGAAAGCATACGCGTTTGACAAGATGTTCGCGGTCATATTTCTGATCGTGATCATCAGCCTGCTTCTGATGGCACTGGTGAACCTTCTCCGGGATCTGGCCATGCCATGGACAGCAGGCCGTGATGAATGACAGCATGGAACAGACAGATCCGGGGTTTTGAAGAATCCTGCGGTCATACAAAGAATGGAGTGAGAATATGAGACAAAGATCTACAAGAAGAATACTGACAGCTATGATTGCAGCCGGGTGTATGGCAGCTTTTGCCGCACAGAGTGTGCCGGCTGAGGACCTGACAAAGATCACCTTCTGCCTGGACTGGACGCCGAATACCAACCATACAGGCATCTATGCGGCGCAGGCGCTTGGATATTTTGAGGAGGAAGGCCTTGACGTGGAGATCGTCCAGCCGCCGGAAAACGGAGCGGTCTTGATGTGCGCCGCAGGGCAGGCGCAGTTTGCGATCGATGCACAGGATACGATGGCTGCAGCGCTTGATCAGGACGAACCTTTGGGAATTACCGCGGTTGCGGCGATGATTCAGCATAATACGTCAGGCATTCTCTCGAGAGCCGGGGATGGAATCAATTCCCCGAAGGGACTGGAAGGGAAGGTCTACTCGACCTGGGAGTCTCCCATCGAACTGAAGATGATCGAATATGTGATGGAGCAGGACGGCGGTGACTTCTCTAAGGTGACGCTGATTCCGAACGATATTACGGATGAGCCTGCTGCGCTTGCGGCGCACCAGACGGATGCGGTCTGGGTTTTCTATGGCTGGAGCGGGATCAATGCACAGATAGAGGGCGTGGACTGTGATTACTGGAGTTTCGGGGACATCAGCCCTGAGCTGGATTACTATACACCGGTGATCCTGGCAAATGACAGCTTCCTGGAGGAATCTCCCGATGTTGCGAAAGCATTTCTCAAGGCAGCTGCCAGGGGATATGCGTATGCGGCTGAGCATCCGAAGGAGGCAGCCGACATGCTGATTGAAGGTGACAGTACCGGTTCGCTGTCCGGCTCGGAAGACCTGATCTACGCAAGCCAGGAATGGCTTTCCGGCCGTTATATCGATGACGCCGACAGGTGGGGCGTGATCGACGAAGACCGCTGGAACAATTTTTACGGCTGGCTCTCCGAGAACGGGCTGACGCAGCATGACCTGACCGGAAAGGGATTCTCCAACGAGTTTCTTCCTGATTGAAGATGACAAGGAAAAGGAAGCATGAGTCTCCTTGAAGCAAAACATATTACAAAGGGATATGACGGCAGGACGATCATTCAGGATATCAGCATTCACCTGGAGACAGGGGAGTTGATCTCTCTTCTGGGACTGAGCGGATCCGGAAAGACGACACTGTTTCAGGTGCTTTCGGGTCTGACCAGACCGGAAGAGGGCGAGGTGTTTCTGGATGGCCGTGAGATTACGGGAAAGCCCGGGGCGGTCAGCTATATGCTGCAGAAGGATCTGCTCCTGCCGCACAAGAAAGTGATCGATAACGTTTCGCTTCCGCTTGTCCTGAAAGGGATGAAGAAGAAGGACGCCAGAGAGGTGGCAGACCGCTTCTTCGCGGAATTCGGGCTGGACGGATATCAGGACAAGTATCCGGACCGTATGTCAGGCGGAATGAGGCAGCGGGCGGCATTTCTGCGCACCTACCTCTCCACGATGGTGCAGACAGACGATGTGCCGGGCCTGGACACTGCGGCTTTGGCAGGCGCAGATCCGGGAGGTGCCGGCCGGAATCCTGCGGCGCACGGCGCGGCGCTTCTGGACGAGCCGTTCTCCGCGCTGGATACCATCACAAAGGGGCAGCTGCATACCTGGTATCTGGAGATGATGCAGAGGATCCGGCTGTCCACCATCTTTATCACACATGACATCGACGAGGCGATTCTGCTCTCAGACCGGATCTATCTGATGACCGGCCGTCCGGGCGTAATTGACCATGAGATCAGAATTCTGCCTCCGAGGGAACAAAGAAAAGAGTTCAACCTGACACAGGCGTTTCTCGCGTATAAGAAGCAGATCATCCAGATTCTCGGTACCGCGGAATCTGCGTAATTCCCATCTGTTCACATTGCCTCTTGTTCAGATAAGATAAATAGGATAGAATGATTCCAGACCCGCAGGTATGAGCGCGGACGACTGACGGCAGAGGAAGCTTTGCTGCCGGCAAGCAGAATACGGAGGCTGTTTATGAGTAAAGAATACGATGTGGTAGCACTTGGGGAACTGCTGATTGACTTTACGGAAAGCGGACTGAGCGCGCAGGGCAATCCCCTGCTGGAGGTGAATCCGGGAGGCGCTCCCGGCAACGTTCTTTCCATGCTTCAGAACTACGGCAGGAAGACAGCCTTCATCGGGAAGGTTGGAAAAGACATGTTCGGCAGGCTTCTGCTGGAGGCAGTGGGCAGCTGCGGGATCGATACGAAGTCGATTCTGGTGGACGATCAGGTCCATACGACGCTGGCCTTTGTCCAGACTTTTGAAGATGGCGACAGAGATTTCTCTTTCTACCGGGATCCGGGCGCGGATATGATGCTGACGAAGGAAGAGGTGGACACAGACCTTCTGAAGAACACAAAGGTCTTTCATTTCGGAACACTTTCTTCCACCCATCCTGGTGTCAGAGAGGCGACGCGGTATGCCATCGATGTGGCGAAAGAAGCAGGCGCGGTGATTTCATTTGACCCGAACTTAAGGGAACCGCTCTGGAAGAGCCTGGACGACGCGAAAGCGGAGATCGCGTACGGTCTTGGAAAGTGCGACCTTCTGAAGATTTCGGACAATGAGGTGGAGTTCATGTGCGGCACCGATGATTATGACAAGGGTGCGCAGATGCTCAGGGAAGCATATGGGATTCCGCTGATTCTGGTCACGATGGGCAAGGCGGGAAGCCGGGCTTACTACAAGGATATGCGTGTGGAAGCGGCTCCATTCCTGCAGGAGAACACGATCGAGACGACCGGCGCGGGCGATACTTTCTGCGCGACTTCCATCCATACCGTCCTGAAGTATGGGATCGACAGCCTGACAGAGGAGAACCTGAAGGAGCTTCTCACCTACGCAAACGCGGCCGCGTCCCTGATTACGACCAGGAAGGGTGCGCTGCGCGTCATGCCGGCGCTTGACGAAGTGAAGCTTCTGGCCGGCACCAGGCTGTGAGAAACCGGGACTGTGCCATAAGCAATGCAATCGTCCGCGGCTGGTTTTACGCAGGCTGAAAAAAGAGGATGAATCAGATCCTGGAAGAATCCGGAGGACAGGGAACGGTATCTGTTCCTGTCCTTCGGTTTTTTTGCGGTTCTGTAGCTGCCTTGGTCAGAATAACGGAAAAGAGTCCTGCTTCCGGGAAGAATGTCTAGTTGACCCGGAAAAAAAGGAGTGGTAGGATGTGCTGACTGATTCACATGTTGAGACAGGTTGTCTGCTGACTCGAACTGAGGAAAGCGTAAGGAAGCAATGTGTGGCAGCGGGAGGATATACTATGGCGACCTTGAAAGACGTAGCACGTGAGGCAGGCTTGTCGGTCGGAACTGTATCGAGAGTTCTGAATAACCGGGGATACATCAGTGAGGAGACAAGAACCAGTGTCCGGGATGCGATGGCCAGGCTGCATTACCAGCCGAACGCTATGGCCAGATCATTGTCCAAGAGGAGCAGCTCGATGATCGGGGTGATTGTTCCGAGCATTTCCCACCCCTATTTTGCCAAGGTGTTGAGTTGTCTGGAAAGTGCCGCTCATGAAAAGAACTATCAGCTTCTCCTGTTCTGTTCACAGGGAAAGGTTTCCCGCGAGGAGGAATACGTCAGTGTATGCAGCAGCAACCGGGTAGCAGGTCTGGTGCTTTGTTCCGGTACGGTAAAGACGGGCGAGCTGCGTGATCTGGGATTTCCGGTCGTAACCTTCGAGCGTTTTCTCAACAACGCGGATGCCGGAGTGGAATGCGACAATTATGAAGGCGGCGTGATTGCTGCCCGGGAGCTGATCCGGGCCGGGAGCAGGAAACTGCTGTGCATCAGCGGCGCCGGGGAGGTTTCCATGCCTGCGGATGCGCGCAGAGAAGGATTTCTGGACGTATGCAGTGAACACCCTGAGATAGAGGTGAAGGTATGTCTGTGCGCGCCGGAACATCTGGACGACCTGAATTATGTGCAGGAGCTGAGAACCTTTCTGGACGAGATGCCGGATACGGACGGGATCTTTGCCGGATCAGACGTGATCGGGATGCAGGCGATGACTGAGCTTGCGAAGCGGGGCAGGCGGGTTCCGGAGGACGTCAGGATTGTCGGATATGATGATGTGAATCTGGCACGAATGACGAACCCACAGCTGACCACAATCCGGCAGCCGGTGCCTGAGATGGCAAAGGAGTGTATTGATATCATCATGAAGGCTGCCAGGAATGAGAGCTATCCTGCCAGAACGATGTTTCATGTCACATTGGAGCGAAGAGGAACAACATGATAACCGCTTGACATACTCAGGCGCGGGGATTTCGAAGTCGTTTTCGTAGTTTCCGCGTCTTTTTCTATGCATTTGAACGAAAATTAATGCACAAAAGGGATAATAAAAACAGAAAACCTTTGGTAAATTCCCCCAAAATCTCAGTTAAACATGTCAATCGATTGACAGACGATCGTCAAAATGCTACATTAAACACACCTAATGTTCTTTTATTTATTTTCCAGGAGGGAAGAGATGAAGAAATTTATTACAGTAATCGCAACTATTACAGCGGCAGCTATGGCAGCGGCGCCGGTTATGGCAGCTACCGAGCTTACCGTATTCAACTCCAAGTCTGAGATTCAAACTCAGTATGAAGAGGAAGCAGCAGTTTATTCAGAAGAAAAGGGCGTCGACATGACCGTTACAATGTCGAACGATCCGGTTATCACGCACATGGGAACCAAGTATGCTTCCAACGATCCGTACGTACTGTCGATGGTCGATGCGAAGGATATCTACTCCCTGACCCCGGAGCATGGAATTGATCTGGCCGGCACGGACGCGGCTGCAGATACCGATTATGCCATCGAGATCGACGGCAAGGTAGCGGCTCTTCCGTTCTGCGTAGAGGCACGCGGTGTCATGTACAATAAGACTGCGATCGAGGACATCACCGGTGAAGAGTTCGATCCGGCCTCTGTTGCCACACTGGACGACTTTACCGCGCTTCTTGACAAGCTGGTCGAGGGCGGCATGGAAGCTCCGGTCGCGATCATGTCCGAGGACTGGTCCCTGGCAGCACATTACCTTGCACAGGTCGTGGAAGAACAGGAAGATCCGGAAGCATTTGTCGCACAGCTGCTTGCCGGTGAGGCTGACATCATCAACAATGCGAAGTTCAACTCTCTGATGGATACCTTTGATGTTCTGATGAAGTACAACTACGCACAGGGCGGCGCTGCTGCGACAGCTGACCGCAACACCTCTGAAGACATGCTGGCATGGGGCGATGTGGCGTTCATGTTCGGCGGCAACTGGGACTGGTCCCTGATTGTTCAGTCTGAGTCTGACAGCGAGATGGGCATGATGCCGGTTCCGCAGAATACGGATGACGGCTCCAATGAGAAGCTTGTCGGCGGCGGCTCCAAGTATTACTTCATTGACAGCTCTGTCTCCGAAGAGCAGCAGCAGGCAGCAATTGATTTCCTGAACTGGATGGCAGTTGATCCGGAAGGCCAGGAATTCGTAACCAATACCTGCGCACTGGTTTCTCCGTACAAGAGCAACACGCTTGAAGTTTCCGATCCGCTGTCTGTTTCCGTCAAGGCTTATGCAGACGCCGGCAACCTGATCCCGAACTACAACTTCTTCCCGGATGATCACATCACTGTTGTAGGAGCTCTGATGCAGAAGTATCTCGGAGGTGAGCTTGACAGGGAAGGTCTTGCGGAAGATCTGACTGAGTACTGGAAGGGCGCTTCCATCATCGAGCACTGAAGACACGAAAAGAGTCAGACATCATACGTGAATTCTTTTGAGCTGACATGACAGAAGGAGGTATCGGCTGATACCGGTACCTCCTTCGTGTTATTCAATAGCAGGAGCTGTCACAACGCAGCCTGGACCGGCCTGTCTGCCGGGCGGGCAGCCGGGTGGTTCCTTAAGTAGGGAGAATGGCATGAAAAGAAATACAACGTCCTATAAGGTCACACAGTATCTCATGTTTGCCGGCCCTGCGACCGTACTGTTCTGCGCAGTTGTCATCATTCCGCTGGTCTATGGTTTTTATCTGACCTTTACCAGCTGGGATGGCATCTCCGCCAGCAAGCCCTTTGTGGGCGCGGCCAATTACGCGGCAGCGTTTGGTGACGGCGACTTCTGGGTTGCTCTGGGCAGAACTCTGATTTATTCGGCGATCGCAGTGATTCTGGTTAACGTGATGGCTTTTTTTCTTTTTTTCTTGGTTCCCAGAGGAATCAAGGGACAGAACTTCTTCCGCGCGGGCTTCTTTATTCCGAACCTGATCGGCGGTATCGTTCTTGGTTATATCTGGCAGTTTGTTTTCAATAAGGCTATTACCGCGATCGGTGAGAACCTGAACATCGGATTCCTGAAGAACTCCTGGCTCAGCACACCAAGCGGCGCAATGGCCTGTATGATCATTGTTGCTGTCTGGCAGTATGCGGGCTATATGATGCTGATCTACGTGGCAGGATTCATGAGCGTATCCAAGAGCCTGATTGAGGCGGCACAGATTGACGGCTGCACACAGTCCCAGGCGACATGGAAGGTTATCGTTCCTCTGATGAGAGCATCCTTCGTACAGTGTCTGTTCCTGACCATTACCAGATGCTTCATGGTTTACGACGTCAACCTGTCGTTGACGAATGGCGAACCGTATAATTCCTCTGTCATGGCAGCAATGCATGTGTACAGAACCGCATTTACAAACCGCGCGTTTGGTACCGGCCAGGCAGAGGCACTGATCCTTTTCATCGTCTGTGCGATTGTTGGCGTCACACAGGTTTACGTTGGACGTAAGGGGGAGGTGAGTGCGTAATGTATGAACTTGAGAATGCAAAGGCTGCGCGCCGCAGGAAGATCATGAATGTCATCATGTGGGTCGTCCTTCTGATCCTGTTTATCCTGTTCATCTTCCCGTTCCTGATCGCACTGCTCAATGTCTTTAAGGCCAATGCGGATATCAACAGATTCCCGCTTGCCCTGATCGGTCCGAGAAAGGGATTTGTCACGAGCAACTTCCCGACCGCGATGGAGAAGATGCACTTCTGGAGAGTTTTCGGAAACTCTGCGATTATCACCGTTTCCGCGACGATCCTGACACTGCTGTTTTCCGGAATGGCTTCATTTGTGATTACCAGAAATAACTGGGTGGCATGCCGTCTGATCTTCGCTCTGATGATCGCTTCGATGGTCATTCCGTTCCAGGTTCTGATGATCCCGATCGTGTCCATCTACGGCGGAACACTGAATCTTCTGAACCATCGGCTGACACTGATTCTGATGCATACCGGATTCTCGGTATCCATGGCGACCTTCATGTACAGCGGATCAATCAAAACCAACATTCCGCTGGAACTGGAAGAGGCTGCCCTGATCGACGGCTGCACCAGATGGCAGACCTACTGGAAGGTCGTCTATCCGCTGCTTGGGCCGACGACCGCTACAGTCGCAATCATCGACGCGATGGCGTTCTGGAATGACTATCTGCTTCCGAGCCTGATTCTGACCAAGCAGGATCTTTACACGATTCCGATTGCGACGCAGATGTTCTATGGATCTTACGCATCGGATATGGGCTGTATCCTTGCTGCTCTGATTCTGGCGATGCTGCCGATCCTGATTCTGTATCTTGTGATGCAGAAGTACATCGTTGAGGGTGTTACCTCCGGCGCAGTCAAGGGCTGAGAATTACCGGGATTAAGCTTCCATATTTCATAAAGATCTGCAGCGGTCGCAGCGGAATGCCGGTGTGCATATCCGCCGCGGCCGCTGCGCTTTTGTGACGAGCCTGCGGACAGCGCAGGGGACGGCCGGGTCTTAGGCAGAATGCGCCGTGCCATATGCTTTTTGATACTGTCTGCTTCCAGGCTGTGCGAAGAGGAAGGAATATCATCAATGAAAATCAGTGAAAAGCTCGAAAAGGTAAGAGAATATGAGAGTACGATGGGTGCCAGGATTCCGGAAGCGGACAGGCCTGCATTTCATCTGTGCAGCAGAGTCGGCTGGATGAATGATCCGAATGGTTTCTCCTATTACAAAGGGAAATATCATCTGTTCTACCAGTATTTTCCTTATAACACGGTCTGGGGCCCCTGCCACTGGGGACATGCCGTATCAGATGATCTGATTCACTGGGCATATCTTCCGGCAGCGCTGGCACCGGATGAAGCGTATGACAAAGACGGATGCTTCTCCGGATCGGCAGTCAATCTTCCGGATGGCCGCCAGATGATCATCTATACCGGAGTCCTGAAAAAGATAACGGAGGATGGAAGCGTCCGGGAACTGCAGCAGCAGTGTCTTGCGTTCGGTGACGGACTGAACTATGAGAAATATGAAAAAAATCCCGTCCTGACGATGGAGGATCTGCCTGAGGGCTGCAGCCCTTATGATTTCCGTGATCCGAAGATCTGGCAGGAAGAAGACGGTACTTACCGGATCGTTGCCTGCTGCGCGACGATCAGCCGGGACGCGAAGATCGTGATGTTATCCAGCAAAGATGGAATCAGATGGAATCATGCAAGACTGCTGATTCAGAATTTTGACCGGTTCGGGAAGGTGTGGGAATGCCCGGATTTCTTTCCGATGGAGGATAAATGGGTGCTTCTGACAAGCCCGATGGATATGCTGCCGGAAGGATTTGAATACCATAACGGAAACGGAACTCTGTGCCTGATCGGAGAATATGACGATGAGAAAGGCGTCTTTGTTCCGCAGCATGATCAGGCGATTGATTATGGGATTGATTTCTACGCGACGCAGACAATTCTGAGTCCGGACGGCAGAAGGATCATGATTGCGTGGATGCAGAACTGGGATACAACGCCGGGATATCGTCTTGATCCAACCAGCTGGTTCGGCCAGATGACAATCCCGAGGGAGCTTTCCATCAGGAACGGCAGGCTCTGTCAATGGCCGGTCCGTGAGCTGGAACAGATTCGCGCAAACCGGATCTTTTATGAAAACGTCTATGTGAATGGTGAAATGGAACTGGAAGGCATCCGGGGCCGCTGCGTGGATCTGGAGATCGAAGTGCACAGCGCGGATCCGGAACACCCGTATGAAAAGTTCGTGATCAAGTTCGCAGCCGGCGGCAGATACTATACGATGCTGAGTTATCATCCGCAGGACTGTATCATGAAGATCGACCGGAAGTTCTCCGGCTCCCGGCGTGCGATTATTCACCAGAGAAGGGCTGAGGTTCCTTCTGAGGACGGATCCGTCAGAATCCGGCTGATTCTGGACCGGTTCAGCGCGGAGGCATTTGTCAATGGGGGCGCGCAGACGATCACCGCAAATCTCTATACGGATATGGGCGCGCAGCGGATTCTGTTCTCTGCCCAGGGTGCTGTATCGATGAATATCGTAAAGTATGATCTGATCAGGTAAACAGGAATCAGAAGCATAGATCAAGAACGCCACCAGCGTTCATCCCGCAGCAGGTTCTTCCAACCATGTGTTCAGTGGAAACTGAAACGTCAGGGGAGGGGCCTGCTGTTTTTCATGCTGTTTTCCAATACACAGATATTACACAATTGAATTAGCACTCGACTCTTTACAGTGCTAACAATAAGTGATATAAAGGAGGAAGATGAGGAAAGAAAAGAGTCTTCGGAAAGGAGGACAGCTATGAATATACAGAAATTTACACAGAAATCGATCGAAGCGGTCAATCTGCTGGAGCGGGCTGCTTCGGAATTCGGAAATCAGGAGATCGAGCAGGAGCATCTGATGTATACGCTTGTGCATCAGGAGGATTCTCTGATCAGCCGTTTGATCGAGAAGATGGGAATCCAGAAGCAGTACTTTGACAACACACTGGAAAGCGCGCTGAACGCAAGGCCGAAAGTATCGGGAAGCGCGCAGCCTTATATAGGGAATTACCTGAACAAATGCCTGATCCATGCAGAGGATGAAGCAAAGCGGATGGGAGACGATTATGTTGCCGTGGAGCATCTTTTCCTGTCCATGCTGGATCATCCTTCTCCTTCCATGAAGGAGTTCTTCCGGGAATTCGGTATTACACGGGACCGTTTTCTGCAAAGTCTTGCGACGGTCCGCGGCAATCAGCGGGTAACCACGGATACACCGGAGGATACTTATGATTCCCTGAATAAGTATGGGATCGAGCTGGTGTCAAAGGCAAAGGCGCAGGAGCTGGACCCGATCATCGGAAGGGATGATGAGATCCGCAATGTAATCCGCATTCTGTCCAGAAAGACGAAGAACAATCCGGTTCTGATCGGTGAGCCGGGTGTCGGCAAGACAGCCGTGGTCGAAGGGCTGGCGCAGCGAATTGCCGCAGGCGATGTTCCGGATGCGCTGAAGGACAAGAAGGTATTTTCTCTGGATATGGGAGCGCTGGTAGCCGGGGCAAAGTACCGCGGTGAATTTGAGGAGCGTCTGAAAGCAGTCCTGCAGGAAGTATCGAAGAGCGAAGGAGAGATCCTTCTGTTCATCGATGAACTGCATCTGATTGTGGGCGCAGGAAAGACAGACGGCGCCATGGATGCCGGCAACATGCTCAAGCCTCTGCTGGCGCGGGGGGAACTGCACTGCATCGGCGCGACGACGCTCGATGAATACCGCAAGTATATCGAGAAAGACGCAGCGCTCGCAAGGCGGTTCCAGCCGGTTATGGTGGACGAGCCGACCGTGGAGGATACGATTTCTATTCTCAGGGGCCTGAAGGAGCGCTATGAGAATTACCATCATGTGAAGATCGTTGACAATGCGCTTGTGGCAGCCGCGGTCCTTTCGAACCGGTATATCTCGGACCGGTTCCTGCCGGACAAGGCAATTGACCTGGTGGACGAGGCCTGCGCGCAGATCAAGACGGAGCTGGATTCCATGCCGGCAGAGCTGGATGAGCTGAACCGCAGGATCATGCAGATGCAGATCGAGGAAACCGCGCTGAAGAAGGAAACCGACAATGCTTCCAAAGAGCGTCTGGAAAACCTGCAGAAGGAGCTGGCGGATCTGAATGAGGAGTTTTCCGCGAAGAAAGCACAGTGGGACAATGAGAAGAGCGCTGTGGAGAATCTCAGTATTCTGAGAGAACAGATTGAGGATGTAAACCGTCAGATCGAAGCTGCCAAGCAAAAAAGCGATCTGAATGAAGCAGCCCGTCTCCAGTATGGAGAGCTTCCGAAACTCCAGGCCAGCCTGGCCAGTGAGGAGGCTGCCCTGAAACAGAAGGATATGAGCCTGGTTCATGAGTCGGTGGACGAGGAGGAGATCGCACGCATCGTCAGCCGCTGGACCGGGATTCCGGTCTCGAAGCTGAATGAGGGAGAGCGGCAGAAGATTCTGGCGCTTGGCGATAAGCTGCATGAGCGTGTTGTGGGGCAGGATGAGGCAGTGGACCGCACGGTGGATGCCATCCTCCGGTCGAAGGCCGGCATCAAGGATCCTTCCCGCCCGATCGGATCTTTCCTGTTCCTCGGACCGACCGGTGTCGGGAAGACCGAGCTTGCGAAAGCGCTTGCCCAGAACCTGTTCGACGATGAGAACAATATGGTTCGTATCGATATGAGTGAATATATGGAGAAGTTCTCCGTGTCCAGGCTGATCGGAGCGCCTCCCGGATATGTCGGGTATGATGAGGGCGGCCAGCTGACAGAGGCTGTTCGCCGTAAGCCGTACGCGGTTGTGCTGTTTGATGAGATTGAGAAGGCGCACCCTGACGTATTCAATATCCTGCTGCAGGTACTTGATGACGGTCGGATTACGGATTCACAGGGAAGAACGGTGGATTTCAAGAATACGATCCTGATCATGACTTCCAATATCGGATCCCAGTATCTTCTGGAAGGAATCAATGAAGACGGAACCATCCGGCCTGAGGCACAGGCTGCGGTGGAAGCCGACCTGAAAGCTCATTTCCGGCCGGAGTTTTTGAACCGTCTGGACGAGACGATTCTCTTCCATCCGTTGACAAAGGAGAACATAGCGCATATTGTGGATCTGCAGATCAATGAGCTGAATGCGCGTCTTGCAGAGCGGCAGATCCGGATCGATCTGACACCGCAGGCAAGGGAATCTGTCGCGGAGGGTGGATATGATCCCGCGTTCGGTGCCAGACCGCTGCGCCGGTATATCCAGAAGAATGTGGAGACGCTTGCGGCCCGTATGATTCTGTCAGGAGACGTCATGTCCGGCAGCACGATCCGGATTGACTGCAAGGGCGGAGAGCTGAAGGCGGAAGTGCTTCAGATACAGTAAGGAATGGGAAATGGTTCGTATTCATGCAGCTTTTATCACCGTGATATGTGTCATGCTGGCATGCCTTCTGTGCATGCCGGGCAGCCTGCGCGCGCAGGAAGGGGCGGATTCCGGAACAGATTCTTCCGGCACGGTCAGTGAATACACGTTGAACGACTTCTACTTCGACACCGTTGTATCGATCAGATTCGATGCGGGAGAAGACGGAGATTCTTTGCTGGAGGGCTGCAGATCGATCTGTGACGATATCCAGCATACCTTCAGCCGGACAGAGGAAGACAGCGAGCTGTACGCGGTCAATCACAGAGCCGAAGAGACGGTGGAGGTGTCTGAGGAACTGGCGCGGCTCGTTCAGGCTGGCCTTGATTACTATGAACTCAGTGACGGGAGATTTGACATCACGGTTGCGCCGCTGTCGGATCTGTGGGACTTTAAGAGTGGTGACGCGGTCATTCCTGAGGAGGCGGATATTCAGAGCGCGCTGAGAAAAGTGGGCGCGTCAGCGGTTCATGTCAGATCCGAAGAAGCATCGGATCAGACGGTCTGGTATCTTACCTTTGATCAGCCGGATACCATGATTGACCTGGGTGCGCTGGTGAAGGGATATGCAGCCGACCGGCTGGCTGCATACCTGCAGGAAAACGGAGTTTCCTCAGGCCTGATCAACCTTGGCGGCAATGTATACGCCATCGGGACGAAGGCAGATGGCAGTGCCTGGAAGATCGGGATACAGAAGCCGTTCGATACGGATATCATCGATGCGGTGGAGGTGACTGACCAGTCCGTCGTTACTTCCGGCGTATACGAAAGATGCTTCGAAAAAGATGGGGTTCTCTATCACCACATACTGGATCCTCAGACCGGATATCCTGTGCAGAACAATCTGTGGGGCGTGACCATCATCAGTGATTCCTCCCTGACAGGAGACGCGCTGAGTACAGTCTGCATGCTGCTCGGGCAGGATGCGGCCATGGAACTGGTCCGGCATACGGACGGTGTCCGGGCCATCTTTGTGGACAGTGATCTGCATGTGACCGAATGTGAACAGACAGGCAGCTGACGCGGAGCACGGATCAGCGAACATGAATCAGAACGAACAGCCCGGAAGGAGATCCTTCCGGGCTGTTCGTTCATAGAATTCAGGCGGGACGCGTCAGACATTCTCTATCTTGATCAGGTTGGTATTGCCGGACTTTCCGGTCACATACCCGCCGGTAATGACAATCCTGTCTCCCGCCTGCAGATGCATGGCATCGACCGTGATCTTCTTGGCGCTGTAAAACAGAACGTCCGTGGACGGATAGTATTCACACAGCTGCGGAAGGACACCCCAGGAGAGGGAAAGTTTGCGCCAGGTTTTCTCATTGGTAGTCAGACCGATGATGTCGACCGGGCCGCGGAACCTGGAAACCATACGGGCAGTCAGGCCGGAGATCGAGCATGCGACGATCGCGTTGGCCTTGATGTCAATCGCCATCTGGCAGGTGGCGTGGGAGATCGCGTCCACTTCGTTGTGGATGATGAAATTGGAGTCATGGAAACGCTGGATGTAATCGATGTCCTGCTCAGCAGTTGACGCAATCAGGGCCATCGTCTTCACGGCTTCAATCGGATACTTTCCGGCGGCGGTTTCCCCGGACAGCATAATGGCGCTGGAACCATCGTATACGGCATTCGCGACATCAGAGGCTTCTGCACGGGTTGGCCTTGGATTCGAAATCATGGATTCGAGCATCTCGGTTGCCGTGATGACTCTCTTTCCAAGCATGCGGCACTTGGTGATCAGATTCTTCTGGATGGCGGGAAGCTTCTCAAAAGAAATCTCGACGCCCATGTCACCGCGCGCGACCATGATGCCGTCACATTCCTTGCAGATCTCTTCGATATTGTCATAGCCGGACTGATTCTCGATCTTGGCAATCAGTTCGATCCCTTCCCCACCGTTTTTGTTCATATATTCATGGACATCAACCAGATCCTGCCGGACAGAGACAAAGGAGCAGGCGATGAAATCCACATCATTCTGGATGCCGAAGAGAATATCCGACATATCCTGCTTTGAAAGATAAGGCTGCTGAATGACCTTGCCAGGGAAGCTCATGCTCTTGCGGTTGGAAAGGACACCTCCGCACTCGACAACGGTTTTGATCTCATGTCCTTCGATACCGGTAACCCGGAAGACCATCAGGCCGTTATTCAGGAGGATGATATCCCCCGGAGCCATATCCTCATACAGTTTTGCGTAACTGACACTGACCTTGTTCTGATCGCCTTCCACCTGATCGGAAGTAAATGTGAACAAATCGCCTTCTTTCAGCTCCACACTGCCATCCTTGAAAGTGCCGATCCTGTATTCCGGACCCTTGGTGTCGAGCATGATCGCGATCGGAAGATTCAGTTCATCCCGGACTTTACGAATCGTTTCAATACGACGCAGATGTTCTTCGTGTGTACCATGAGAAAAATTCAGCCGTGCAACGTTCATGCCGGCCAGACACAGTTTTCGCAGCATCTCCTCGGAATCCGAGGCTGGTCCGATCGTACAGACAATCTTGGTTTTTCGCATAGGTTCCTCCTCTGTAACAGATTAACAGATAACGCTTTCCTGGCAGTGTTGCGTTCCGGATGCGCTGCTTCTTGTATAGATATGTTCAGTATAGCATGCTCCGGCAGTGATATGGGAAAAAAGTATGACCTCCTGCCCGGAATCTTCGGAAAATGAACGGTTGAATGGTTTGAAGTAAATCAGTATAATTGAGCAGGCGCCGCTTGCTCCTGCCCCGGTTATCGTCAGACCCGGGGAAAGAGAACCGGCAGACGGGTGGGAAGGACAGACAGAGTTGACGGATGAGGAGGGAAACAGATTTAACATGAACGAAACGACATCTCCGATTTATGACGCCAGAAAACTTGGAATCCCCAGGATGATGATCCTTGGTCTTCAGCATCTTTTCGCGATGTTTGGAGCGACCATCCTGGTTCCGATCCTGATTGCGGGGTACTTTCGCGACTCAACCGGTGAGACGCTGACGACGGGACTGACCGTTGCGGTGACCCTGTTCAGCGCGGGCATCGGAACCTTGCTGTTCCATGTCTGCACCAGGATGCAGGTACCGGCTTTCCTGGGAAGCTCTTTCGCGTTTCTGGGCGGTTTCTTCACCATCGCGAACATGAGAACCGGAATTTACGCCGATATGGGAGCAAATGAAAGGGCTGCGTATGCCTGCGGAGGAATACTGGCAGCAGGTCTTCTGTATCTTGTCCTGGCCGCGATTACCCGTGCTGTCGGGCCCGGGAGAGTGATGCGGTTCCTGCCGCCGGTTGTGACAGGTCCGGTGATCATCTGCATTGGATTGAATCTGGCCGGTTCCGCGATCAATAACGCGAAGCTCAACTGGCCGCTGGCGCTGGTCGCGCTTGTGACAATCATTGTATTCAACATCTGGGGAAAAGGAATGTTCCGGATTATTCCGATCCTGATGGGTGTTGTCATCTCATATCTCTGCGCGCTGATCATGAACGCGGCCGGGATGACAAACATGGACGGCACCGCGATTCTGGATTTCTCTAATGTGGCATCCGCGGGTATCATCGGAGCGCCTCATTTCCAGCTGCCGAAGTTTGATCTGACTTCCATACTGGTCATGGTACCCATCTCTATCGCGACCATGATGGAGCATGTCGGGGATATCTCCGCGATTTCCGCAACCACGGGAAGAAACTTCATCGCGGATCCGGGTCTGCACAGAACCCTGGTCGGCGATGGACTGGCCACTGCCCTGGCAGGTGCGATCGGCGGACCGGCCAATACGACTTACGGTGAGAATACAGGTGTTCTGGAGCTTTCCAAAGTCTATGACCCGACCGTCATCCGGATTGCAGCGGTATACGCGATCATCATCAGTTTTATTCCAAAGCTGACGGTGCTGATCGGCACCATGCCAACCGCGATCATCGGCGGTGTTTCCTTTATGCTGTATGGTATGATTTCCGCGATCGGTGTCCGGAATGTCGTGGAAAACAAGGTTGACCTGACAAAGTCCAGAAATCTGATCATCGCTGCTGTGATTTTTGTCTGCGGCCTCGGATTCACAGGCGGGATCACCTTCGAGATCGGCGGAACACCGATCACGCTGACTTCTCTGGCGATTGCGTCCATCGCCGGGATTGTGCTCAATGCGATTCTGCCCGGCAATGACTATGTGTTTCCGGCAGGGAAGGAAAAAGATGAACACCGTGGGATTCATGTGAAGACTTGAATGTGCAAAGGTTCATATCATGGAAAAACAGGACAGGGATGCGAAACGGAGTGTGCGCGGCACCGTTGAAGTCAGTCATAAGAAACAGATCCGGAATTCCATCCTGCTTGCCACTGTGCTCACGGCTGTTTTTCTTGTTCTGTACATGACCCGGACCACGTCTCCGAAAAAAGTTGTGACGGATGGGCATACCATGAAGGCGGTCATCCAGATCGACGGGAAGAGGGTTCATACGATGGAACTGGACAAGGACGCGGAATACAGGGCTGAAACTGCGGACGGGAATTACAATACAGTTGTCGTGAAGGATCAGAGTGTGCGGGTGGAAGAGGCTGACTGTAAGAACCAGATCTGCGTGAAAACAGGAGCCATCCATTTTCCGGGCGAGGTGATCGCATGTATGCCGCACCGCATGATGATCTATATTGAATGACGGTGCTTCGTGCCGGGCGCGGCACGGCAGGCCGGCCGGCGGCGGAAGCTGCCTCCTGCCTGATCATCGGAGAATACGAATGGAAGATGCGCTTGTAAGAAGCAGAATGCTGTACGGGAAAGAAAACCTGGAGAAGCTGGCCCAGGCTAAGGTTGCCATCTTTGGCATCGGCGGAGTCGGCGGCTATGCCGCGGAAGCCCTTGCGCGGTGCGGGATTGGTTCTCTGGTTTTGATCGACCATGACCGGGTGGCTCTGAGCAACCTGAACCGCCAGATCATTGCCCTGCACAGTACGCTTGGAAGATACAAGGTGGACGTCATGGCGGAGCGGGTGAAAGACATCCGTCCGGAGGTGTCGGTGGAAGTCAGAAGATGCTTCTATCTGCCGGAGAATGCGGATCAGTTTGATTTTTCAGCGTATTCGTATGTGATCGACGCGGTGGATACGGTTTCCGCAAAGCTTGAGATCATACGCAGGGCAAAGGAATGCGGCGTCCGTGTGATCAGCAGCATGGGAGCAGGAAACAAGACAGATCCCTCGCAGTTTCGCGTAGCGGACATCAGTCAGACATCAGTCTGCCCTCTGGCGAGAGTCATGAGAAGGGAGTGCAGAAAACGGGGGATACGGGATCTGAAGGTTGTCTATTCCCTGCAGGAACCGATTCGTCCGGTTCCGGCAGAAGTGCCCGGTGAGACGGGGGATCCGGAACCTGCCGCGTCCGTAAGGCGGAAGGATACGCCCGGCAGTACGGTGTTCGCGCCGGCAGCAGCCGGACTGCTCCTGGCCAGGACTGTTGTGGAGGACCTGATGAATGAAGCGCGGAACAATCCGCAATCAGCTTTAGGCGGGTGAATCATTTGATTTTTACATAAGAAGGAGGAGCAGGATGCTCGAACTGAGGCATATATCATTTTCAGTCAATGATTCTGAGGAGAAGGAGATCGTGAGAGATCTCAGTCTTACGGTAGAGAATGGTAAATTTGTGGTGATTACCGGACCGAACGGCGGCGGCAAGTCCACCATGGCAAAGCTGATCTGCGGGATTGAAAAGCCGACGGAGGGGCAGATTCTTCTGGATGGAGAGGACATCACGGATCTGTCTGTCACGGATCGCGCCAGGCGCGGAATCGGATATGCGTTCCAGCAGCCGGTACGATTCAAGGGGATCAGGGTGTTTGACCTTCTGAAGATCGCTTCCGGTGAAGCGATTACCATGAAGGAAGCCTGCTCTTATCTGTCAGAGGTGGGGCTGTGCGCGAAGGATTATATCGAGCGTGAGGTGAACGCGTCACTTTCAGGAGGCGAGCTGAAGCGGATCGAGATCGCTACGGTACTGGCCAGAAAGACAAAGCTGTCTGTGTTTGATGAGCCGGAGGCGGGGATCGATCTGTGGAGCTTCCAGAATCTGGTCCGGATCTTCGAAAAGATGCAGAAGGAGACGAGAGACAGTTCGATTCTCGTCATTTCCCATCAGGAGAGAATCCTGAACATCGCAGATGAAATCATCGTTCTGAGCAACGGTGAGATCGAGCGTATGGGAACAAGGGACGAGATTCTGCCTCAGATTCTTGGAACAGATGCCGCGGTTGATGCTTGTGCGAAGCTGAGTGACGGGAGGGAATGATATGCTGCAGATGGATGAGATTCAGAAAAGACTCCTCAGTGAGGTTTCAGGGCTTCATGATGTTCCGACCGGTGCCTATAACCTGCGCGCGAATGGTGTATCCGCAGGAAGGCAGAGCACGGCAAACATTGAGATTGCGTCCAAACAGGATGTCAGCGGACTGGAGATAACCGTCAAGGATGGAACAAAGAACGAGAGCATTCACATTCCGGTGGTGCTGAGCCAGAGCGGCCTGTCCGAGACCGTATACAATGATTTTCATGTCGGAGCGGACTGCGATGTCCTGATCATCGCAGGCTGCGGGATTGACAATTGCGGCAGCCAGAATTCCGAGCATGACGGCATCCACCGTTTTTGGATCGGGAAGAACTCGAAGGTCAAATATGTGGAGAAGCACTATGGATCGGGTGACGGGAGCGGAAAGAGGATCCTGAATCCGGTGACAGAAGTCTATATGGATGACGGCAGCGCCATGGAGATGGAGATGGTGCAGATCAAGGGAGTCGACTCGACAGACCGGCGGACCGTGGCGGAACTTGGGGCAGACTGCCACCTGGTGGTGCGCGAGCGCCTCATGACACATGGCGTGCAGGAGGCGGACAGTGTCTACGCGGTGAGCCTGAACGGAGACGGGTCGAGCGCTGACATAGTTTCCAGAGGCGTTGCAAGGGATCGTTCTTACCAGAAGCTGGATCTGAAGATTGTCGGCAACGCGGTCTGCAGCGGCCATACCGAGTGCGACTCGATTATCATGGACGAGGGCAGGATTCTCGCAGTTCCCTCTCTGGAGGCAAACAGCGTGGAAGCAGCCTTGATTCATGAGGCCGCCATCGGGAAGATTGCGGGTGAGCAGCTGACGAAGCTGATGACGCTCGGGCTTTCCCAGGAAGAAGCGGAAGAGCAGATCATCAACGGATTCCTGCGCTGACGGAATCGCATGCGTGTACATGGGTGGAAGAACGAGATGAGGATAACAATCCTGACAATTTTTCCGGAAATGTTTGCGGATTTCGTGAAAGAGCCCGTGATCGCGAGAGCGGTCGCCAGGAAGCTTGTCACACTGGAAACAGTTGATATCCGGCCGTTCGCAGGCGGGAGCTTCCGCCATATTGATGATGATTCCTACGGGGGCGGAGCCGGGATGGTCATGCGGTGCGGCCCTGTGCTGGACGCGTTGGAGTCGGTACGCACGAAGGACAGTTATGCAGCGGTGATGACGCCTGCAGGCAGGCGCTACGACCAGAAGCAGGCACACGCTTTCGCAAAAATGTCTCACCTGATCCTGATCTGCGGACACTATGAAGGACTGGACGAGCGGATCCTGCATCATGCGGACGGCGCGTATACGATAGGAGACTATGTGCTGACCGGCGGGGAACTTCCGGCAAAGGTTGTGTGTGATTCCGTAATCCGCCTGCTGCCAGGCGTTCTCAGGGAGACAGCGACCAAAGAAGAATCCTTCGAGCAAGGACTTCTGGAGTATCCCCAGTATACAAAGCCCCGTGACTGGAAAGGGGAAAAGGTTCCTGAGGTGCTGCTGACGGGAGATCATGAGCGCATCCGGGCGTGGCGGCAGAAGGAAGCGCTCCGCATCACACGGGAGCGCCGGCCGGACCTGCTGAAACAAAAGACTGCCTCATCAGATGAAATAAAGGAATCGTTGAAATTCAGTGAAAAGATGTAAAAAAGGGTGGACCCTCAGCGAGGATCCACCCTTTGAATTACAGATCATCACACAGCCGGTACCCGGCAGGCGCCGCTGTGATTACAGCGTCGTCCATTCCCTGTATTTCCTGCCGGTTCCGGCATAGGTTTTCTTCCAGAAATCTCCCATTCCGCCGTGCTGCATGGAGGCGTCAAAGACATACCAGACCCCGTCAATCATGATCTTTGTCCAGGAATGGAGATCCCAGTGGCCGTCCAGATACAGAAGTTCACCCGCGATTGCTTTGACGTTCGTGTAGCCGATATATCTGGCCATATAAGCGAATGCGGCTGAGAAGTTGTAGCAGACGCCGGAATAGGTTGTCAGCATCTCATATCCGTAGGTCAGTCTCCAGCTTTGCGCGTAGGAGAAGGGGCGCTTCGTGACATACCTGAAGGTACTGCTGCACAGATATTTGTAGCAGGCAAGCAGCTTCTGCTCTTTGGTCATTCCGTTGTAGACAAGCTTTTTGACTGTCTTCTTGACCAGCTTGTACATTTTTTTAGAAGCTGATGTCATCGCGCCGTTGCTTTTCAGATAATAATCTTCGATGCAGCTCTTTTTCTGGATCCTGCCATTTTTACAATAACAGATTCCGCGGCCTTTGATATTCACCCAGCCGTTGACACCACTTCCGATGATACCGAGGCTGCCGGTTTTCTTGAAGTAGAATTCCTTGCTGCCGATCCTGACCAGGCCGGTCTGCAGCGCACCACGGTCAGGACGCTTCTTGGAGAAGTAATAGACTTTTCCATTGATCTTCTTCTTTCCGGTCAGCTTTTGCCCGTAAGTATTGTAGAAATAGATCTTCGTACCGTTTTTGACCCATCCGGTCTGCGTGGCAGGAACAGACTTTGCAGCAGCAGCGTCTGTCGGGCCGGACAGCGTAAACGGTGAGACAAAAAGGACCAGCAGTGTCAGAACAAGCAGAAAAAGATGATTTTGAATTCGTTTCATAGCAGTATACTCCCCCTCTAAAACTGATCAGAAAACCTGATTGCGGATTACAGCGCGCCAGTCTGCGCGGGTTCCGGATCTTTGGCGCTGTATCCACTAATATAGCAGATCAGGAGCATTTTGTCATATTTTATCACGCTTGCAGTATGGAAATGTCCTGCGTATAATGATAACAGCGCCAGACAATCCGTAATCGACTTTTGATGAGTTAAGTATGAAGATGAGATTATAAATTGAATGGTATGAATAAGGAGGTTGTAAGGAATGTATAATCTATCAGCTGAAACAAGGCAAAAGAGGCTCAGCGCCGTGGTTGACCCGAACAAGGAGATCTCACTGCGCGCGTATAATCTGATTCTGACTGGAACTGTGCTGTACGGTCTGGTGATCAACGCGATCCTGTGCAGGGAATCAATCGTGACGGCAGTTTTTTCCACGCTTAATCCGATTGTGTTCTTCATTGCTTACTTTATCTGCGTCATCGCGGGTGTATTCATTGCGCATAAGTCAGAGAATCCTCTGGTCAGCTTTCTCGGCTACAATCTGATTGTTCTTCCGGTCGGACTGTGTGTCGGTGCGGCTGTGACGATGGGCGGCTACAGCCCTTCCGTGGTATGGCACGCATTTGTTACGACAGCAGGCGTGACGGTGATCATGGTCGCGGCGGGACTTCTGTTTCCGCAGTTTTTCGCGAAGATCGGTTCGATTCTGTTCTTCGGCCTGATCGGCGTGCTGTTCGGGTTCCTGATTTCCATCTTCCTTCCGGGTGTGAATCTTGCGATCACCATTCTGTCGGCAGGACTGTTTTCTCTGTACATCGGATATGATGTCTACCGTTCACAGCAGTTCCCGCATACAGTGGACAATGCAATCGACTGCGCGGTTGACCTTTATCTGGATATCATCAACCTGTTCCTGAATCTGCTGAGGATCTTCGGAAAGTCAAGCGATTCGTAACAGCTGACTGCTTTGCGTCAAAAGACCGGTCTGCAGAAGACCGATGGCAGCAAAAAATATCCCCCGCCAGGGCGGCTGATCTGCTTATCAGGCAGAACCGGCCAAAAGGGCGGGGGTTTTGTTTTGCTGAAGAGGAATCAGGTCCTGTCCACCAGGATGGAAACGGTTCCTGCCAGCAGCGCGTACACGGCCATATACCAAAGCGGGAGATTGCCGTGGATTGATTTCAGGTAAAGGTAGGGCGGCAGCAGCATCTGGACAGGTTCCAGGATCGCCAGGTCTACGAAGACCGGAGTCAGGAACAGGCATGCGCAGATGAGGATCGGAATCGAGGAAGCCATAAAGTCGCCTCTTCGCAGCACAAGCCGCAGGAGGTTGGAGAATCCGGCTACCTGCAGGATGAACAGAATCAGGGCAGGAACCTCCATGGAAACACGGGTGAAGCTTCCCCCTGCGCAAAGAGCGGCCAGCATGGCAAGTGCTACGTCTGTCAGCGGGATCAGCAGATAAACATAATGAAAGAGCGGATGCGCATGGGACGGAATCCAGACGAAACGTCCTACCAGGCAGTCTTCTTTCAGATACAGAACCGCTGCTAATCCGGTCAGGGTGAGAAGCGCGGCAAGCAGGCCGCGCATCGGCGACGCGATAAAGCGGTCAATCTCATCGTCCTCGACCTTTGTGCCGTCCAGGTATTCCAGGTCAAAGAAGTCATAGTCTTCTTCGTAGGAAGCGAGCGTCTCATCGACGAACTGGTCCTTCTGCGCCTCGGTCATGCTTCCGACATCCGGATGAATCTTCAGCCAGGTTTTCAGGACGGCTTTTTCCAGGGAAGGGTAAAGCTGTCCGAACAGCTGCTCCCGGGTGATCTTTGACACAACGTCGTTAGTGGCCGCGTAGGATACGATGGCATGCTCCTTCATTTCCTTTGACGCGTCCTCTCCGCCGAGAAGGACGCCGAGCAGCGCCAGCGCGCCGGCGGACAGATTCTTGGTCTTCTGTGACCCGTAGGCTTCAAACAGGGCACCCACATCTTCCGGGAGAAGAAAACCGATCCGTGCCTGCCCGGAGGAAACGGCTTCCTTCAGTGTTTCTTCATCCGCAAATGCAATATACCTGACAGCGGAACTGCTGCTGTCCACGAGAGACTGGATCAGCATGGAAGAAACCTCATCATCAGTCGATCCTGGCGCTACCGCTGCTGTGACCAGAGAAGAGGATTCCTGGGAAAGACGGCCTACACCGAATACAAGCAGCGGAACCAGCGCGATCAGGAGCAGGAAGAGGGGCTGCTTCAGAATTCTCTTATTTAATAGCAGCATCCAAAGTAAAAGCCGACGTATTTTTCTCATCTTCCGCCTCGCTTTCCGGTTACCTTGCTTTTCCGAAGCAGGAAGGAACCAATCAGAAACAGGAGTGTCCAGAGCAGCACCCACATCAGACTGATGTATGCGCGGTCGGACTTCTTCGCAGTCTGCTGCAGATACAGAAGTGCCTGTCCGGTCGGAAGAAACGGCTGAAGCGCGTTCAGCGATTCCGGCATCGTCTGCATGGTGTAGAAGACACCGGAAAGATAGGCAAGGGAGATCATCACCAGGAACTGCAGAAGAACACCGGTGATCAGCGCTTCGGACAGCTCATAGAGAAAAAGGTCGATTGCCGCGGCAAGCAGAATCACCGGAATGGTCTTCAGGCCGAACAGCAGGAAGCCTTTCAGGAAGGTTTCGGGTGTCAGTCCAAACGCGGAAAAGGTGATCGGCATACGGCACAGCGCGGCTCCGATCAGAGGAAGAAAAAGCGCGCTGAGTCCGGTCAGCAGGACAACGAGACTGATGTATTCCGCACTGATCTGCCTGACGGAACCGAGCCTTCTCAGATTGAGCAGTCTTGCCAGGGAATAGTCTGAACGGATGAAACTCCGCGCGCACATGACACCGGTCAGAAGAATCAGCAGGAACACCATCGAAATCAGGTAGAAACTTTCGACAGAAAGCTGCTGCTGGGAGGGGACATAGCGGACGTGGAACATATGCTTCCTGTGCAGCATATCCTGCATGGAAGTAAGCAGAAGATCTGTCTGCGCGTCTGAGATTGTATCAGGATCTGTTGTCCCGGACACGTTGTAATAGTCAGCAAGCACATTGCCCGCACTGTTCATGGAGCCGAGAATGATGGAAACAGACTTTGCCAGCTCTCTCATGACCAGCGCCTCTAACCCTGCAGAAGATGCGGGCACAATCAGGGTCATCCGGTCCAGTCCTCCTGCAAGGAGCGTCCCGATGACCCCGTCAGGAATATCGATCGCCGCAATAATCTGGTTCTTCCTGATCGCGCTGACCGCTTCCTTCTTTGTATCGTACAGATTAAAACTGACTTCCGAGCGGGAAGAATCCAGCTGAAGTAAGGCCGGAAATGCCGCGCTGAACGCGCCGTCACTCCCGACACCGGAAATACCGATGGAGACAGTAGCGTCTTCATCCCCTTCTGCAATCTGCAGAGAGCTGGCTGACTGCAGATAGAGCATGCCTCCGAGAGAGAGGCACAGAAGAAGTGTCATGACGCACATGGACGGAAAAATCTTCAGTACTGCCTTCAGGCGCAGTTTTGTATAGATAATGAAACGATTCATTGATGTCCTTCGTTCTTACAGAAGCGCGGCGAGATGCGCGCTGTCAACCCGGTGGTCAATCAGGGCTGCTGTCCCGTCTTTCAGGATATAAGCTCTGCTGCAGTTCTCGATTTCCCCCAGTTCATGGGAAGCAATCAGAACGATTCCTCCCCGGCTGCAGAATGCTTTCAGCCAGGTAACGATCTGCTCCTTGGCGATCAGGTCCAGGGCAGCGCCGGGTTCATCGAGCAGAAGAACCCGGGGATGGTGCGCGAGGGCACAGCCGATGGACAGGCGCTTCTTCATACCCCCTGACAGCGTCCGGACATTCTTGTGGAGAAACCGGTCGATGTCAAGGTCCTTCAGAACCCCCTCCTCAAGCTCCTGCCGGAGCACCTTCTTTCCTCCCGTATACCACAGACGGAGATTGTCCAGCGCAGAAAGCTCCTCCAGGAGAGGGGTAGACTGCGGGACATAGCCGATCAGGCGGGACGCATACGTCCGGTGCCGGAACAGATCAATCGGATTCGCTCCTTCCTGCTCATACAGAAAAGAGCCGGCATCTGCCCGTTCGACTCCGGCAAGAATGGAAAGGAGTGTCGACTTTCCGCACCCGTTCTTTCCGAGTATGCATGTCATGGATCCTTGTTCGGCCTGGATGCTGACGCCGTTCAGGATATGCGCTGCGTGATATTTTTTTCTGATGTCTTTGATTGTAATCTTCATAATGGTAACACTCTATCATATTCTCGGATTGCGTGAAAGAGATGTTTTTGATATAGTAACTTATCTGACATCAAAAATGTTGAAGAATGTAAGATTTGCCTGACAGGAGGAAACCAAATCATGAGGGGAAAGAAGCTTCTGTGTGCTGTAAGTGCGTGGATTCTGTCTGTTTCATTGATTCCCGGAGCGGTTTTCGGTGCGCAGGAAGATCCCGGCACCCAGACCATTGATCCCGGCAGGATAATCGGAACCGTGATGGAACAGGTGCAGAAAGCAGCGGACAGCATCACGATGCCTGATTTTGAGGGAGATGTGCATGTCGTGGCAGCTGACGGTCTGCGCACAGCGATTGCGGATCATTATCACTCAGAGGACGACATGTCCTGGATCGAAGACGCGCAGATTCTTCTTCAGGGTACGATGAATGATACCCATGGTGTGGATCTGGAGGCGGCTTTCGCGTTCAATGGGACAGAGCTGTATCATCTGCAGCTTTCATTTGACCACGAGAAGAATATCATCTTCCTGGAGTGCCCGGAGCTGAAAGAGGAAGTCTTTGCGTTTCCGGTCGGAGATTTCGCCGTGGACGCACAGACCATTACGGGAAAGAAGATCACGCCGGAGAAGCTGGCGGATTATATGACATGCCTGAAGGAACTCAACGATCTGGTCAAGTCTGTCTCTCTGGAAACACTGCAGGCAGAGTGGCTGAAGTATCTGCTGGCATTGGGGCATTATATTCAGACAGAGCAGGGATTCGCGACCATTACGTCGGGAAGCCTGACGGAAGAAGGGAATACGACAACATGGAACATCGCGGCCGATGATCTGGAGGAACTGATTCCGGAAGCATTGAAGATGTTGTCCGAGGATGAACTGCTGCGGCAGATCATGCAGAGTCCCTTCGCGGAGCATGTATTCCGCCTGGCGGTCGGAGGCAAGGCTTCCAAACTGATCCCGCCGGGCGCCCTGTGGCAGTTTGTGCAGCAGTGGCTGATTCAGGCAGCCGGAAAGGATTATTCCAAAGGCCGGTCGGTGTCGGCGACACTGGCGCTTGACCGGAATAACATTCCGATCCAGCTTTCCGTATCCATGGAAAAGAATCAGATACAGGCAGAGCTGTTCCGGATCAACGCAGTCGCGGACGGGTCGGATCATGCGATGGAGGTAAAGCTCGGAACCGCGCTTTTAAAAGCTTTCAGGATCCGGCTGAAGCATCCCTGCGGCCTTGTCATACAGGGAAACCTGAAGGATGACATTCTGAGAGAGACTGTCAGTGTGCATACGAATGGCATGACCGTTCCTGTCTTCACGATCAGGAACCTGGATCTGCTTGCCATTCAGGACATATGGCTGTCCGGCGCATTTACCGCATTCTGGAAGGACCAGAAGTTCACTTGTGATTTCTTTACGGATGAAGACGGTCTTCGTACGATGCGGTTTGACGAAGGCGGGGAGGAATGGTTTACACTGACTGCCGGTCTGCGCCAGTCAGACAGTGTGGAGCTTGACGGGTTTGATACTTCAGACGCGTTTCTGGTGGATTCCAGGAAAGCATTTTTCAAGTATATGAGAGAGGCCTCCGCGATCCGGATGTTTGAGAAGCTTGCGTCGGCAGATGTTCCCCAGGAATATGTGGATATGCTGACGGATGGAGAGGCAGCGACGGAGTCTTCCAGAGAGAATACGGTAGAGCTGGAGGAGTGAAGCCCGGCCCTGACAGTCAGACAAAGCGGTTCAGTGCAGGATCGTAGGTATAATCGATGGCTGCGAGTTTTTCTTCCAGCTCGGCGCGGTCCTGACGGAAGAAGATGCACAGTTCGTCCAGGCTGGAAAACTCGTCTCTCAGCTGCGTGTTGACAACACTGAGCAGCATCATGGGATTGTTGGGAAGAAGGCTTGCCATGGTGATACCTCGCTTGCAGGAACCCGTCTGTCCGTTCCTGTCTGCCGCCGGCAGAAGGAATGAGCGTCGCGGGTCCGAGGGGCGGAAAACATACAGAATTATAGGCGTGCCGCGGAATATTTGTCAATGAGACAGAAAGCCGCGGCTCATTGACGGGAGGCAGGACAGATATGCTGGAAAAGTTCAGGAATCAGGAGAGACTGAGCGTTCAGGAAGAGGAACGGATCGACCGAAACATCCGATACTTTATCCTGGCGCTGATGGGAGTGATCATTGCGGTGCTTCTGTGGATCGTGATTGCGAAGAAGCCTCTGGGCTCCTGGTATTACGCTTTGATCATAACCGTGCTGGCAGTTGTCTGGTTTTCGAAGTGTGTGCTGTCTGCCATATTGAAGCATTCTCTCGCGCAGCGAAGTGATGAACAGGTTTCCGCGTACCTGAAAGGAGCGGGTCTGGAACTGCTCTCGTATGCAGGCCTTTGCTGGTTTCTGGTCGGGCTGAACGGGAATGGGATCTATGGCGCAATTGCGTATCTGATCGGTATGACCGGGGCGAGGAAGCAGAGGGAAGCATATTATCAGGAGCCGGGCCAGGAAGAAGAGGCCGGCGGCAGCGATGCGCCGGAAGCGGATACAGGCAGCCAGGAGGTTCTGCCTTCTGCGCAGGAGATTTCTGATTCTGCGGAAAGCGAACCCGGAGTCCTGCCTTCTGCGGAAAGTGAACCCGGAGCCCTGCCTTCTGCCGCTGACAGACTGCTGCGGGAAAAGGAGTCGGAAGATGGATCTGTTTGAGTATGCTGCCAGCAAGGAGAAGGAATCCGCTTCTCCGCTTGCTTCCAGGATGCGTCCCCGTACACTGGAAGAGGTTGTGGGGCAGGAGCATATTCTTGGAAAGGGCCGTATGCTTGAGCGGGCGATCCGCGCTGACAGGCTGAGTTCCGTGATTTTTTATGGTCCGCCCGGAACGGGGAAGACAACGCTTGCCCGGGTGATCGCGAATACGACGTCCTGTGTGTTCCGGCAGATCAACGCGACTGCGTCCGGGAAGAAGGATATGGAGGAAGTCGTGCACCAGGCGAAGGAAACGCTTGGAATGTACGCGAAGCGGACGATTCTGTTTATTGATGAGATTCATCGGTTTAACAAGGCGCAGCAGGATTATCTGCTGCCTTTTGTTGAGGATGGGACGGTCGTTCTGATCGGAGCGACGACAGAGAATCCATACTTTGAGGTGAACAGCGCGCTTCTGTCGCGGTCTGTCATTTTTGAGCTGAAGAGGCTGGAAAGAGAGGACATAGCCGTGCTGATCCGCAGGGCTGCGGCAGACCGGGAGAGAGGAATGGGGGCGTTTGACGCCGTGATCGATGAGGACGCGGTTTCCTTTCTCTCTGATGTGTCCGGCGGAGATGCCAGAAGTGCCCTGAATGCGCTGGAGCTGGGTGTTCTGACGACACCGCGCTCGGAGGATGGAAAGATTCATATCACCCTGGAGGTCGCGGCAGAATGCATTCAGAAGCGGGTGAACCGGTATGACCGGGATGGCGACCAGCACTATGATACGATCTCTGCCTTCATCAAGAGTATGCGGGGGTCGGATCCGGATGCTGCCGTGTTTTATCTTGCGCGTATGCTGGAAGCGGGAGAGGACATCCGTTTTATTGCCAGAAGGATTATCATCTGTGCGTCCGAGGACGTCGGAATGGCGAACCCGCAGGCACTGGTGGTGGCTGTATCGGCCGCGCAGGCAGTGGAACGGATCGGGCTTCCTGAGTCACAGCTGATCCTGGCGCATGCCGCAGTCTGTGTGGCGGTCAGTCCCAAGAGCAATTCCTGCACCGAGGCGATCTTTGCGGCCCGCAGGGCTGTGCAGGAGAATACCTTTACAATCCCGCCTTATCTGCAGGATGCGCACTACAAAGGAAGTGCCAGTCTCGGGCGGGGGATCGGATATGAGTACGCGCATGATTATCCAAAGCATTTTTCGAAGCAGAGATATCTGCCGGAAGAACTGAAGGACGCACATTTCTATGAACCATCAGACAACGGGTTTGAGAAAGAGGTCCGGCAGTATCTTAACTGGATACATGAAGAATAATGCCCGCGGCCGGCTGTCTGCGGGAATCACAGGATGGAGGAGAGGACAGCGATGGAACAGATTCTGGATCTGCTGGGGAATTACGTATCGGAAGCATTTGAACTGGCAGGATATGAGAAAGACCTGGGAAAGGTGACGATCTCAAACCGGCCGGATCTGTGCGAATACCAGTGCAACGGTGCGATGGCCGGAGCGAAGCGCTATCACAAGGCGCCTGTCATGATCGCGCAGGATGTGGCGCAGGTTCTGGAGGGCTGCGATGCCTTTGAAAGTGTGCAGGCGGTTCCGCCGGGATTCCTGAATCTGAAACTGTCCGCGAATCTGCTCGCCGGATACCTGAATGAGATGAAGGAGGATCCGCGTCTCGGCGTTCCGGCAGTGGAGCAGGGAAAGACGGTTATCATCGATTACGGCGGGGCCAATGTGGCCAAGCCGCTTCATGTCGGCCATCTCCGCTCTGCGGTGATCGGCGAGAGTGTGAAGCGGATTCTGCGTTTCCTCGGACATCATACGATCGGCGATGTACACCTGGGAGACTGGGGACTCCAGATGGGACTGATCATCGCGCAGCTTCACGAAGAGCAGCCGGATCTTCCGTACTTTGACGAAAACTGGACCGGCGCGTATCCGGAGGAAGCGCCCTTTACGATCTCAGAGCTGGAGCAGATCTATCCGCAGGCAAGCAAAAGGTCCAAGGAAGATGAAGCGTTCCGGGCTGAAGCGTTGAAGGCGACGGAGCAGCTGCAGCACGGACACAGGGGATACCGTGCGCTGTGGCAGCATATTCTTGATGTTTCCTGCGCTGACCTGAAGAAGAACTATGACAGCCTGAATGTTTCTTTCGAGCTGTGGAAGAAGGAATCGGACGCGCAGCCGTACATTCCGGATCTGGTTGATTACCTGAAGAGAGAAGGATACGCGCACCTGGACCAGGGCGCGCTGGTTGTGGATGTCGCGGAGGAATCCGATACCAAGAAGATTCCGCCCTGCATGATCCTCAAGTCAGACGGTGCGTCTTTGTACAATACGACTGATCTGGCGACGATCGTGATGCGGATGGAAAACTGGAAGCCGGATCATATCATCTATGTCGTTGACAAGCGGCAGGATCTGTACTTTACGCAGGTGTTCCGCTGCGCGCGCAAGGCAAAGCTTGTGAACGGGGACACGCAGCTGACATTTCTGGGCTTCGGCACGATGAACGGGAAGGACGGAAAACCCTTCAAGACCAGGGATGGCGGTGTGATGCGCCTGGAGAACCTGATCGCGGATATCGATGAGGAGATGCTGCGCAAGATCTGCGAGAATCATGAGGCGGATCCGGAACAGGCACGGGAGACGGCGAAAACGGTCGCTCTGTCAGCGATCAAGTACGGCGACCTGTCGAACCAGGCTTCCAAGGACTATGTTTTCGATGTTGAGAAATTCACCTCATTTGAGGGGAATACCGGACCGTATATTCTCTATACCATCGTCCGGATCAAGTCTATCCTGCGGAAGTACCAGGAGGAGACCGGCAGGAGCGATGAAGCGCTCGCAGACCTGAAGATTCTCGCCCCGGCAGGAGAGAGCGAGAAAGCACTCGGACTGTCCCTGACCGGTTTCACACCCGCCGTGCTGCTTGCGGGAGAAGAGCTTGCGCCGCATAAGATCTGCGGATACATCTATGAGCTGGCAAACCAGCTGAACCATTTCTATCATGAGACAAAGATTCTGACAGAGAGCGCCGAGGCACAGCGGGAATCCTATATCGCGCTTCTGCTTCTGACACTGCGTGTACTGGAATGCGGGATTGATCTGCTCGGCTTCTTTGCCCCGGACAAAATGTGAGGACAGAATGATACAGATACTTTCAGGACAGCTGTTTACCATGTTCCTGATGCTCCTGGTGGGCTTTGTTGTCTTCCGGACGCATCTTACGAACCATGAAGGAAACAAGACACTTGCCAATATTCTTCTTCTGGTGGCAAATTCAGCCATGCTGCTGGATTCTTTGCTCTCCATAGAGTACAAGGAAACCATTCTGCATGGCCTTCTGATCAGTATTCTGCTGGGATTTCTCTGCCATTTTGCGGTCATACTGGTCTCGTATCCCTTCCTTGGGAAGGCGGACCGTCATCCCCAGATCGGGATAGAGCGGTATATGACGGTCTTCAGCAACTGTGGCTTTATGGGAATTCCGCTGGTATACGCGACCTTCGGCCCGGAAGCCGTTCTGTATCTGACCGGATACCTGATCCCGAACAATATTCTGACCTGGTCTTACGGCGTGCCGGAGATTACGGGGAAAATGTCCTGGCGTCAGGTTGGAAAGGGGCTCTGCTCGCCGAATATCATCTGTATTCTGATCGGCCTTGTGTGCCTTTTGTGCCGGATTCCGGTGGAGCTGCATGTCAGGAGAGCAGTCAGCTATATCGGATCCATGACGACACCCATGGGAATGATTGTCGCCGGAACGGCACTGGCTGAGACCGGGCTGAGAGGCGTCCTGAAAAGACCAAGGCTGTTTCTTGTGACGGCGCTGAAACTGGCTGCCGCGCCGATGGCGACCTGCCTGATTCTGATCCTGACAAGAAGTGTGATTCCTTTTGGGGAAGATATCTTCTACGGGATTCTGATTCCTTCAGCATGTCCTGCGGCGACGACAGGAACCATGCTGGCACTGCGCTACGACAAGGACTATCAGTACGCGTCACAGATCTTCATTGTTTCCACGCTTCTGAGTCTTGTCTCGATTCCGGCCATGGTCAGCCTGATCCGCATGATCGCGTTCTGATCTTTCCGGAATGCTGACGGCGCTCCGGAATCCATACCGTCCGGATTCAGACAGATCCGCGGCCGACGCACAGTGTGAGAAAGAAAACCCTTTCGACGCCGGCGGACCGGAGCGTACGGGCGGCTTCGTCCATGGTGGCTCCGGTCGTGTAGATATCATCGATGAGGAAGGATAACAGACTGCACAATGACAGCTTCGGGGTGGATCCGGAAAACACCCCGGAGATTTTTTCTGCGCTCTGACCGCCCCAGTTTTTTGGAAGACTGTGTGAGACGCGTTCTGACCAGCAGGTTTTCTTCTACCGGAAGGCCGCATTCTGCACTGAGAGCGCGGGCGAGCAGCACTGCCTGGTCATAGCCGCGCATGGCACGTTTTTTCGGGTGCATGGGGACCGGGATCAGACACTGTGCCCTCCAGAAGGGCTGCATCCCGGCATACAGGTCAGACAGGCATTTGCCGAAAAATGGAATGTACTCCCGCCGGTTGAGGAATTTCATGCGGTTGACAGACAGGCGAAGCTTCTTTTCATAGAGAAAGACGGCCCGTCCTTCGTGAAACAGATGCCCGCGCGTTTCGCAGTCGGCACACAGTTCCTTCTCCGCGTGAAGCAAGGGCTTGCCGCAGCACATGCAGAAAGGCTCTTCCACATATGGAAGAGAATCCGCACATTGCCTGCAGACAAGTGTCTCTTCCGGCAGAAGAATTCTTTCACAGACCGGGCAGCGGGGAGGATAGAGCATGTCGAGAAGAACACGGCCGGCCAGACGCACAACGCCGAAGCCGCTGGAAGAAGAGCTGGTATGATTCATCAATACGCCTTGCGTACCCTCATTCCTGATCATAGTACACAGGGAGAAAACGTCAAGCGTTTCTTTCAGAAGCGTTCTTACAGGCAGCCCTGCAAACACGGTCGCCTACCCTCGTTTTGCATCAGTTGCACTGCCAGCGCTCCCGGCTCCTATAGAAGCGTGGTCGCCTCCGCGCTGGCAGCAATTCGCAAAACTCGGTCGGCTTCCTATTGTTTGAGGGGCTGCCTGTAAGAGCGCTTCAACATAAGTCTTCACAATCGGGTCAGAATCCTCATCCCGGCCAAGGTGACGCAATCCGTGTTGTGTGGTATACTTCCAGTAACAGATAAGATGACAGAAAGATCGCGCGAAGGAGCTCAGGATGGCAGACCGGGAGAAGGTTCGGCTGATGGCAAGACTGGCTATGCTCGAGAAGCACAGCGGCAGGAGAATCCGGAAGGCAGAGAATACCAGCCGGATTGATCTGATCACGAATCCGGTCTGGAGATGGGGTCTCTTCGTTACGCTGCTCTTTTTTGCTCTCACTGCCGTGTTTGCGGTCCTGAATATGGACATGGTCCTGGACGCGGTCTCAAAGGACCGGACGAAGAGCCTGATTATGATTGTGCTGATCACGTGGCTGAGCCTTCTGACGGTAACGATTGTGATTTCTTTTCTCTGGTCTGTATCCGGGGCGAAAAGAGTAAACAGGGAGCGGGAGCAATACCGCAGGTATCTTTTGGAACTTGAAAGGATCAGTCGGATGGAAGACAGAAGACACGAAGCTTTTTCAGAGGATGACCTGTGGGAGGAGCCTTCACGGCCGCTAAGAAGCCGCCACCGCTCACGCCCCGCGGAAGAAGACCTGGACTACAGACAGATGGAAGTCCTTGAGTTTGAGGACGATGATTACTGTTACTATGTGGAAGCAGTGCCAAAAAGACGAGGAGGAAGGCACGGATGATTTCGTGGGTGAATGCCTTTATCACAAGGGTCAATACCTATCTTACCAGGCTGAACCTGCCGAATGTGACACTGACCCTGATCGATATTCTGGAAATCCTGATTCTGGCATGGCTGGTTTACCGGCTTCTGAACTGGATTCAGAGTTCCCATGCATGGACGCTTCTGCGGGGGATCATGGTCATCGCCATCGCGCTCGCGCTGATCTATCTGCTGCAGATGGATACGCTGATCTATATTATCAATCAGGGACTGAGTATCGCAATCCTGACGCTTGTCGTCGTTTTCCAGCCGGAGTTGAGGAAGGTCCTGGAGTCTCTGGGAGAGAGGGAGCTTCTGAATCATTCCTTCCTGTTTGGCTCTTCGAGGAACTATACGAGCAGATTCTCCGACAAAACACTGGAAGAGATCGTCAGGGCCTCCATGGAGATGTCCGCTGAGCGCACTGGCGCGCTGATTGTCATTGAGCAGAATGAGAACCTGAGAGAGTATGAGAGAACCGGCATTGAGGTAGATGCCCTGGTGACCAGCCAGCTTCTGATCAATATATTTGAGCACAATACACCGCTCCATGACGGCGCGGTGATTATCCGGGGAGACCGGGTGACTGCCGCGACGTGCTACCTGCCGCTGTCGGACAACAAGACGCTGTCAAAAGCGCTTGGTACCAGGCACCGCGCGGGTGTTGGCGTGTCCGAGGCAACGGATTCTCTGACGATCATCGTATCTGAAGAGACGGGCGGCATCTCCATGGCCTACAGGGGAGATCTGCAGCGCAACGTCACGGAGATGACGCTGAGAGACCGCCTGATCGAGGCACAGAATAAGTCCGCAACCGGACGCAGAAAGAATCTTCGGTTCAGGAGGGCAAAGTAATGGGACATAAGATCCGGAAAGCCCTTCTGGGCAACCTGTGGATAAAGCTGCTTTCACTCCTGATCGCCATCGGAATCTGGCTCATGGTGACAAATGCGAACAATCCAGTCAGAACAACCTTGTTCCCGAATGTTCCGATCACCATTGTCAACCAGGATTCTGTCGCGGATATCGGCAAGGTGATCGAAGCGCAGGGAAGCGGAACCGTGACGCTCAAAGTGACGGAAAAGCGTTCTGTCCTGGAACATCTGAACAAGAACGGATCCGACTTCTATGTGGAAGCGGACATGAACAACATCACCGAGATGAATACGGTGCCGCTGACCGCTTCCTGCACCAATCAGGCGGTTACCTGGGATGAGATTGAGATTTCTCCGTCCAGTCTGAAGGTGACACTTGAGGATAAGGTAGAGCAGACCTACATCGCTTCCGTCTCCGCGGAAGGAGTCCCGGCGGGCGGCTGGGAAGTCGGTACCTGCACGATCAAAGAAGGAAAGAATATTGTCATTGCAGGACCGGGATCCCTGATCAACATTATCAATCAGGTGGTCGCGCCCGTGAATGTGGAAGGTATGCAGGAAGACTCCAGTGTATCCAGTGTTTTGAAGATCTTTGACAAAAACGGGGATACCTTTACGGATGCACAGCTGGCTAGCCTGGAGTTCAAGGATGAGAACGGCAACGTCCTGACCAACCATACGGTTGAGGTTCAGGCAGATTTGTGGCGGATCCGTACAGATCTTCCGATCAGGGTGCAGACAATGGGAAGCCCTGCCTGGGGTTATCGTGTGACAGGCATTACGACGATTCCGGAGACAATCAGCGTCGCCGGAACAGAGGAAGCGCTGGAAGCGGTCGGAGCAGTGTTTGACGTCGCGGACCAGATCGACGTAACCGGACTGTCGCAGGATGTGACACAGGAGATCGATCTGACGGATACGCTCGCGCAGTTAGACGGCCTGAAGCTGATCACGGATGCGGATCCGACTGTCCAGGTTGAGGTCGCGATTGAGGCGAATGGAGACGTAACCCTCACAATCCCGCTCAGTTCGATCAACTTCGCGAACAAGCCGGAGGGGATGGATCTGGTCTTTACCCCCGCTGATGAAGTGGTCGTGAAAGTCCACGCGCTGTCAGAGGAAGCGCAGAAGCTTTCTGCCGAAGCACTCAGCCTGAGCTGTGATCTTGCTCCGTGTGCCGAAGAGGGCAGCTTCGAGGTGCCGGTACAGGTTTCGCTTCCGGAGGGTTATGAACTTGCTTCGGGAGTGACATTAACTGTCATTTCGGCCAGACAGGCCGCGCAGACGGAGGGCGAATAAAGATGATAGAGAAGGAAATCTGTCTGGGCTGTTCCGGCGGGTTGTTCCTGCGGCCGGCAGGGGAGATCTGCAGAATGGCGATGAAGTATCGCTGTAAAAGCGAGCTGGTGATCGGCGAGAAGTGTTACAATTTAAGGAGTGTGCTTAGTATGCTCAGTGCGCAGGTAAATACGGAAAAAGATGTCTTACTGCGCTGCGACGGGACGGACGAGACAGAAGCTGCAAAGGCTCTGGCAATGCTGCTGGAAGAAGCCCCTGCAGAAAGTCCGTCTGAAGAATGACTCCGGAGAGTTGACTCATGGACAGAGAGAGATACAAACGCCTGATCATGTTTTTTGCTTCCCTGCTTGTGGTCGGGCTGCAGACAGCGAATTTCGCTTATATCTGGTTTACGGAATATAACCGCCGGTCTGTGATACAGATCTTTTACTGGAGGCGCGGCAACTGGGTACTGATCGGTCTGTATGCGCTGATCATCGTTCTGATGTCGAAGCTGTTCGGCGCATTTAAGGTCGGATATATGCGTGTCCAGGACGTCATTATTGCGCAGATCTGTTCTGTCATCTGCACGAACACGTTCGCCTATATTCAGCTGGCTCTGATCGGGCGCTGGAGATTCCTTGACCATATCGGGCCGATGCTGAAACTGACAGCGGCCAATCTTGTGCTGGTGATCCTGTGGGTGATCTTCATGCGGTGGGTCTACAATACGATCTATCCGCCGAAGTCAGTGATTCTGGTTTACGACCAGCATAATCCGGAGAAGCTTCTGAAAAACATTGCTTCCCGCAAGGATAAGTACGATATTGAGGAAGCGGTTCCGGTGAGCCGTGGCATTGATTATATTGAAGACCGTATTCTGAATCATGAGGCCTGTATCGTAGGAGATATTCCTTCTCACGAGAGGAATCTTCTTGTTAAATACTGTTTTGAGAAGGGTGTCCGCTGTTACTGCAGTCCGAAGATCTCTGACATCATGCTGATGGCAGCGGAGAAGATCCACATGTTTGACACGCCGCTTCTTCTGATGCGCAACCGGGGGCTTACGGCGGAGCAGCAGTTCGTAAAGCGGCTGCTGGATATTGTGGTATGTCTGATCCTGACGGTTGTGCTGTCTCCGGTTCTTCTGCTGATTGCCGCCATGGTGAAGCTGTATGACAGGGGACCGGTTTTCTACCGGCAGGAGCGCCTGACGCAGTATGGGAGAGTGTTCCGGATCATCAAGTTCCGCTCCATGCGTGTGGACTCTGAGACGAAGAGCGGCGCGCGGCTTGCGGCTGAGGGCGATTCCAGAATCACGCCGATCGGAAGAGTTCTGCGCAAGATTCATTTTGACGAGCTTCCCCAGCTGTTCAACATCATAAAGGGAGATATGTCGATCGTAGGGCCCAGACCTGAGCGTCCGGAGATTGCGGCCCAGTATGAGAAAGAGATTCCGGAGTTCTCCTACCGGCTGAAGGTGAAGGCCGGACTGACCGGGTATGCTCAGGTATACGGGAAATACAATACCAAGCCATATGATAAGCTGAAGCTGGATCTGACCTACATCGAGAACTATTCGCTTCTTCTGGATCTTCAGCTTGTCGCCACGACTGTGAAGATTCTGTTCCAGAAGGAAAACACAGAGGGTGTGGATGCTTCCCAGAAGACTGCGTCCGAGGGCGTCGAGCTTCTTCCGAAGGATACGAAGATGATGGAGGAGCAGGTTGAGAACACCATCCGGGAACTGAAGCAGGATGATCACGCGGCAGCAGGGTCCGGTATAACGGTGACATATGAGGAAGCCGCGGCGCTTCCTAAGGGCGTGCGGGCGAAGGATGTTGCCATGCACCAGATGCCCGGACTGCTGATTTCCGTGATCATTCCAGTGTATAACAGCGCTTCTACACTGAAGGCAGCGATTGACAGTGTTCTGGCACAGGATATGCACTTTGAGTCCGCGGACAGGATCGGAAGAGGCAGTGTCCAGGAGATGGAGATTCTGGTGGTGGATGACAATTCCACTGACAATCCGGATGCTGTCATGAAGCAGTATGAAGCAGATCCGCGCGTGATCTATCTCCACAACAAGGATAACCTCGGAGCTGCCAAGAGCCGCAACCGGGGCGTTCTGCTGGCAAGAGGCAAGTATATTGCCTATCTGGACGCGGATGACATGTGGCGGCCCGACAAGCTGAAAAAACAGTTTGCAAGGATCTTTGAGACCGGCGATGTGCTGTGCTGCACAGGCCGTGAGCTGATCCTGCCGGACGGCAGCAAGACAGGGCGTGAGATCGGGGTGAAACCGGTTCTGACTTACCGGGATCTGCTCAGGCACAACCAGATCAACTGTTCCTCCGTTGTCATGCTGACAGAGGTCGCCAGGCGGTATCCGATGGTTCATGAGGATTCCCATGAGGACTATATCACATGGATGAGCATACTGAACCGGTATGATGAAGTCTGCGCGGTGAACGAACCGCTTCTTCTGTACCGGCTGTCCACAACGGGAAAGAGTGGAAGCAAGCTGAAGAGTGCCAGGATGACATACCGGGCTTACCGCTACATGGGCTTTGGCCCTGTCAGGAGCGCCTGCCTGTTCGTCAGTTACGCGTTCCACGGCGTAGTAAAGTATGCAAGGGCATAAGAGTATCTGTTAAGAGTATTGCGTATGCTGAAATATCTGATCACCGAGCGGCAGCTGATCTGGCCGCTCGCTAAAAATGATTTCCGAAAGAAGTTTGCCGGCTCCTATCTGGGAGTGATCTGGGCACTGGTTCAGCCGGTGGTGACCGTTCTGGTCTACTGGTTTGTTTTTCAGGTCGGTCTGAGACAGACCGCACAGGTAGGAGGTGTTCCGTTCATCCTGTGGATGCTGGCAGGGCTTGTGCCCTGGTTTTATTTCAATGACGCACTGCAGGGTGGAACGAAATCCCTGATCGAGTACAGTTATCTGGTCAAGAAGGTTGTCTTTAAGATTGAAATACTGCCGATCGTAAAAGCGGTCAGCGCACTGTACGTGCACCTGTTTTTCGTGATTCTGACCTATCTTCTGTACTGTGTGTACGGCAGATTTCCGGGGCTTTTCACGCTGCAGATTTTTTACTATTCCTTCTGCATGTTTCTGATGGTACTGAGCCTGAGCTACGCGACCAGCGCCATCACGGTTCTGTTCCGTGACATGGAGCAGCTCGTGGCAATTGTACTGCAGATCGGCGTGTGGGCCACTCCGATCATGTGGGATCTGAACGCGATCGGTCTGCCGAAGTGGCTGGTGATCCTCTTTAAAATGAACCCGATGTACTATATCGTATACGGCTACCGGGATACTTTCGTCTATCACAGAGGATTCTGGGAACATCCACTCCTTACCGCATATTTCTGGATCTTTACGGCACTGGCCTATCTGTGGGGGACAAAGACGTTCCGAAGAAGCAGAGGACACTTTGCCGATGTGCTGTAGACAGGCACAGACCGGACGATATCAGAAAAAACACAGGGTGACAGATGAGTATGACGAAGGCTGAGAAAGAAAAACCAGTGATCCGGGTTACGGACGTTACGAAGAACTATCGCCTGTACAGGCGGCAGCGCGACCGCCTGTGGGAATCCCTGGGACTGGATTTCAAGAAAAACTACAAAGAGAAGCATGCCCTGAACGGCGTAAGCTTTGAGGTGAGCAAAGGCGAGACGGTCGGCATCATCGGGACAAACGGATCCGGCAAGTCCACCATGCTGAAGCTGATTACCGGAGTGCTGACGCCCACGTCCGGGACGATTGAGGTGGAGGGGCGGATCAGCGCTCTTCTGGAGCTTGGCGCCGGCTTTAATATGGAATATACCGGCATCGAGAATATCTACCTGAACGGCACCATGATCGGGTTTACAAAGGAAGAGATCGATCTAAGGCTTCAGTCTATCATCGATTTCGCGGATATCGGAGACTATATCAATCAGCCGGTCAAGAGCTATTCCAGTGGTATGTTCGTGCGGCTGGCTTTTGCCGTCGCGATCAACATTGATCCGGAGATTCTGATTGTAGATGAGGCTCTGTCAGTCGGAGATGTTTTCTTTCAGTCCAAATGCTACCGGAAGTTCGAGGAATTCAAGCAGGACGGGAAGACGATTCTTTTTGTTTCTCATGACCTCAGCGCGATCTCCAGGTACTGCGACCGGGCGATTCTTCTGAATCAGGGGGACAAGGTATACGAAGGGACACCGAAGGAAGCGATTGATATCTACAAGAAGGTACTCGTCGATCAGTTCCACAAGGGGTCCGGAACAGCTGATGCCGCGAAGGCTGAAGGCGGGTTGGCAGCTTCCGGTCAGAGAGGGGAGAAGCTCTGGAAGGCACAGTTTCCCGTGAATCCAAGTCTGGTAGAGTATGGGGAGAAGAATGCGGAGATCATCGATTACGGACTGTATGATGAAAAGGGACTGCCGTCTTCGAACTTCATCAAGGGAACACAGTTTACGGTTAAGATGCGCATCCGCGCGCGGGAAACGGTGCTGGAACCGATTTTCGCGTTTACCATCAAGAATCTGAAGGGAATCGAGATCTGCGGAACCAATACGACGATGGAGAAGGTTCCCGTAGAGACGATGCATGACGGGGACGAGCATGTTGTCACCTTCACACAGAAGATTGACCTGCAGGGCGGAGAATACCTTCTGTCTCTGGGCTGCACCGGCTATCAGGACGGCATGTTCCGTGTGTTTCACCGCCTGTATGACGTGATTTCCCTCACTGTCGTATCATCGCGGGACACCGTTGGCTTCTATGATATGAACAGCACGTGTGTGCTGGATCCGGAGGAGTAATGGCACAGTTCAATACGCAGTATTACAGTGGAGATGATCAGTATTCTGACGGAAGGATTGAAGAGACAATCCTTCAGATTGTACAGGAAGGAAAGAGCCTGGAAACGTTGGAAGACAGGTCATTTTCTGTTTTATATCATCTCTCTCCGGTGAGGGAGAACATTCTGTCCTGGTATCTCTTCCGGGAAGGTGCTTCGGTTCTTGAGATCGGGGCAGGGCCGGGCGCTGTCACGGGCCTTCTGTGCCGCAGGTGCGGATCGGTCACGAGTGTGGAGCTGTCTCAGCGCAGGGCAAAGATCAATTATGAGCGGCATAAACAGTATGACAATCTCACCATCATGGTCGGAAACCTGAACGATATGCAGTTTCCCGGAAAATTTGACTATTGTATTCTGAACGGTGTTTTCGAATATGCAGGGTCATTTACGCCGGGAGAGGATCCTTACGGGTCATTCCTGAAGCGCTGTGCCGGTTATCTGAAGGAGGACGGTATTCTTCTGATCGCGATCGAGAACCGTCTCGGCCTGAAGTATTTTGCCGGCGCGCCGGAGGATCACACAGAAAATTATATGGAGGGACTGAAGAATTATCCGGGCAATCCGGCCGTCCACACCTTCTCGAAGAAGGAGTGGGAGGATATGCTTACAAGGTGCTTCCTTCCGTACCGAAAGTTTTACTATCCGTATCCGGACTACAAGTTCCCGAATGAGATCTTTACGGAAGAAACACTGCGGGCCGAAGGATTCGGCAAAAACGCGTGGAATTTCAATCCCGGCAGGCTGGAGCTGTTTGACGAGCAGGAGATGGCGCAGACGCTGTGCAGGGAAGGCGTGATGGAAAGCTTTATGAATTCTTTCCTGATTGAAGCCGGATCCCGGAAACCTGGGAAGGATTGCGATGAAGAACAGATTCTCTATGCGAAGGTCAGCGCGGACCGGGCAGAGCAGTTCCGGATCCAGACAGTGATCCGGAGGGAAAAAGACGGATCGATGCACGTGGTCAAGAGTCCTCTGACCGAAGCGGCGAAAGCGCACCTTCTGAAAATGCATGAGCATGAATGCGCGCCAGTTCCGGGAAAGAGCACCGGCTGTTCCCTGCTGAAGGGCGCGCTGTCCGCGGATGGGGCCATCACATATGCATTTCTGCCGGGGAAGACACTGGCGCAGGAGATCGGGCAGGACGCTTCCTCGGTCCGTGAGGCCTGCCGTATGCTGCTTGGGCTGATTGAAAGCAGCGCTGACGCAGGAGGAACCTACACGGAAGAATTCACAACGCTGTTCGGGATGGCCCGTCCGGACGCGGATCGTGAGAAGATGAAGATGGTGTGTCCGGCGAACATTGATCTGATCTTTGACAATATTTTCCCGGCCGCAGATCACATGACAGTGATCGACGGTGAATGGATCACTGACACGCCGGTTCCGGCCCTGTTCATCCTGTGGCGGGCGGTCAATGAACTGTACGCTTCCAGGAAAGAGCTGGAGCATGTGCTTGGCCAGGAAACGCTTCTGAAGGAATTCGGGATCAGCGCTTCCGACAGGCAGGTGTTCTGGACATGGGCATCTCATTTTGAGAAGGAATATGTGAAGGCAAACCGTCTGGGGGCTTACGCCCTGCCGGCAAGAAAGGCAAACCTGAAGGATCTTCAGTGGTCCGGACAGGATGTCCGGCTGACATCGACGCTCTATACAGACCGGGGGGGAGGCTTCCGGGAAGAAGATGCTGTGCATATGGACGTGGTTCTGGAGCAGGGAAGATATGATGTCACCTTTGCGATTGAGCGTCCGGAAGAGGTGCGTGCGCTTCGTTTCGATCCGCTGGAAGGGTCTGCGTGTATCTGCAGTCTTCACGCGGATGCGGGGGAGCTTCGGGCGATGAACGCTTCCGCCGTCTTACGCGGCGCGCAGGTGTTTCTGACGATGGATCCCGCCTACCGGCTGCGCTGCGGCAAAACGCCCGGGAAGATTCGCGTCACGGGGCAGGTAAAAACAAAGGATGTATACTGGGCACTGGAAAAGAGCCAGGAGCTTTTGAAGAAGGCAAAGCTTGGACCGGTTTCTGCTCTGGCGAGGCAGGTTGTGAGACAGATCAGGAAATAGCCGGCTGCCGCGGCTGACGCTTTCCTGGAGAAACCGGAGAAGAGCCGGGCGCCGGAAAGAGGGCTGAGCGCGATCCGGCACCACAGACAACAATTTACAGGAGGACGAAGTATGGACAGAAACAATGCCCACGGCGCGGTAGATATCGTTGTTCCGGTTTACAACGGGTACGAGGATCTTCTGCGCTGCATCGAAAGCCTTCACAGGCATACCGACCTGTCAAGACACCGTGTTCTCCTGATTGATGACTGCAGCCCGGACGAGCGTGTCAGGACGGTCCTGAAGGAAGTCTGCGCCGGCTCTGATGTGCATTCGGATCATGGCATGATCGCAGTCTTTAACGAGAAGAACAGGGGATTTTCCGCCAATGTCAATACGGGGCTTTCCTGGTCCGGACGCGATACGATCCTGCTGAACTCCGATACGATTGTAACAGAACGATGGGTGGAAAAGCTGCAGTCCTGTGCCGGGAGGCAGGAACGCATCGCGACAGTGACCCCTCTTTCCAATGCTGCGACGATAGCTTCTGTCCCGGTGTTTCTGAAGGATAATCCGCTGCCGGAGGGCTATACGCCGGATTCCTACGCGAAGCTCGTGGAACGGGTTTCTCTGCACAGGTACCCGCGCGTCAGTGTCGGCGTCGGATTCTGTATGTATGTCTGCCAGGATGCCGTAGAGCAGGCAGGCCTGTTTGATGAAAAGACCTTCGGCAGGGGCTATGGTGAGGAAAATGACTTCTGCTTCCGGTGTTCCATGCTTGGCTTTGTGCATGTGCTCTGTGATGACACATTTATCTATCACAAAGGGACCGCTTCTTTTGACACAGAGGAAAAGAAACGTCTGATCGAAGCGCATGAGCAGATTCTGCGCAGGCGCTATCCTCAGTTTATGAAAGAGAACGATGAATACTGCAGGACGGATCCCGATTCCGAGATCAGGGACAACCTGCTTCTGCATCAGTGCCTGGACAATGGGAAGAGAAATCTGCTCTACTTCCTGCACCTGGACTTCAGGCAGGATGCACACAAGAGCATCGGCGGGACGCAGCTGCACGTGAGAGATCTGACCGTGGGGGCGCTGGAAGACTACAATGTATTTGTCTGTTCCAGGGACCAGGATACGCTCCGGCTGACCGTGTATCTGGCGGACAGCGCCCTCCCGGAGTGGGATGTGCTGCAGAGTGTGGAAGGCGCGCTGAAAAACGCGAAAATGATCTCGCTGAAGTTTCCCATCGGAAGGGAGGAGCCCTTCCCTGTTTTCCATGACGAGCATCTTTCGCAGATTCTGCGGACCATTCTGTCTTCCTTTTCCATTGACCTGGTCCATGTCCATCACACACAGGGGCTTTCCCTGGACATCTTCCGTGTATGCCGGAGTATGGAGATTCCGGTGATCACGACATTGCACGACTACTATTTTGCCTGTCCGACGACAAAACTGCTTCAGCCGTCCGGTGTTTTCTGCGCGCAGACAGAGAATTACCGTCATCCTTCCGACCGCGTATGCGCGCCCTGCCTCAGGGAAAGCTGCGGCTACGGAAAAGTAAAGGTGATGAAGCGGTGGCGTGAGGAGAGCATGCATGCCCTGGCTGTCAGCCGGCATATTGTCTTTCCGTCCCAGAGTGCGAAGCAGGTCATGTGCGAAGCGTTTCCGACGATCCGGGACAGAAGCATTGTCATCGAACACGGAACGGACCGGGTTCCTTCCGGAACGACTGTGGTGCAGCCGCCCAGGCGCGTACAGCGTACGGACCGGATGCATGCAAGGCTTGACCAGATGCCGGGGGATGGCGGGAGTTTTCATTATCTTTCCGGATGGGCTTACCTGGAAGGGGCAGACAGCATCGACACATCGATTATGATCGAAATAACCGATTCGGAAGGAAAAGTGTTCTGCCTTCAGGCGAGAAAGCAGGCCCGTCCCGATGTCGTCAGCGCCACGGCGCAGCCGGGCTTTCTCTGGTGCGGGATTCACGCGGTGTTCCTGGTTCCGGGCCTGAAGGAGGGAAAGATCCGGATCCGCCTGCTGATCCGGGAAAAGGATACGGTCTGGACGGACGGAAACGTCTGGCGTACGGTCTGGAAGCCGGAGCAGACAGGAGCAGGGCGGCTGAATGTTGCCTATCTTGGCGGCGTGACCAGGGCGAAGGGATCCGGTATTCTGAAACAGCTGATCACTTCCGGTGATTCTTCGATGAATCTGTATGTGTACGGCGAGGTCGGCGATCCTGCGATCCGCGCGCTGAAAGCGGCAGACAATGTTTTCTTTTCCGGTGTCTATCAGAAGGATGATATCTATGATCTTCTTGAGGCCGGCAGAATTGATATTGCGCTGATCGTCCCGGTCTGGGCGGAAACCTTCTGCTATACCCTTTCCGAAGCCTGGGCCTGCGGGATTCCGGTCATCGGGACGCAGATCGGTGCGGTAGGGGAGCGGATTGGCGCCACCGGCGCCGGCTGGCTTCTTGCGCCGGACGCGGACGGCGATGACATCAGAAAACTCCTTGCCCATATCCGGAAGAGACCGGAGGAACTTGAGAAGAAGAAAAAGAAAGCACGGGCGGTTCCTGCCAGGAGTGTAGAAAGCATGAACCAGGAATACCGGAGCCTGTATGAATCCTGCCTGGTGCCTTCCAGCCCTGTCATCGTGAAGAGCGGGCGGGATCTGGATCCTGAATTCCTGTTCCAGGGTCTTGCCATGGCAAACCCTGACGTAAAGGGAAGCCGGGGAGAAGCGCAGATGAACCGGCTGCGTGAAGAGAACCGGATGCTGGCGGAGTCGATGGAGATGCTGAAAAACACAACGTCCTACCGTGTGGCCAGAAAAATCTCAGACGCGAATATCCCGTTCAAGGAACCTTTGAAAAAGCTGCTGAAATCCCGCAGACCGTGAAGCAGAGGAAGAGAGATATGAAGCTGAACAGAATTACTTCCTATGTTAAGGAAAACGGAATCCGGCAGGGCGCGGCTCTGACCCTGGACAGGCTGCTTGGAAGACAGCGGACTGAGATCTCGTATGAACAGTGGCTCAGCTGCAGCCGTCTTTCCTCCCATGATTACCAGAAGATGGAGAAGACGCCGCTGGAACATGCGCCTCTGATCGCGGTGACAGCGTCTATGGAGGAAGAAGACCGTACCACATTCTTCCAGTCACTCAACCTGCAGATCTACCGCGGCTTCCGGGCACTGAAAAACTGTCCGCAGGCTGATTACATCCTGGCAGTGGAGGGATCCTGCACGCTAAAGCCGGAGCTTCTGTGGGAGTGCGCTTCTTTTCTCTCAGACAGGGACTACAGCGATGTGGATCTGATCTATTTTGATTCGGATATGATCGGAGAAGATGGCAAAAAGTGTCTGCCTTCCTTCCGTCCGGACTTTGATCCGGATCTTCTTGACCGTGTAAACTATATGGGAAATGTGGTCCTGGTACGGACGGATCTGGCATACAAAGCAGTTCTGCCTTCCTCCGGCGGAGCGGTTTTTCACCGTTTTCTGAAAAGAGTCTGTCTCGAGGATCGGGATGGGACGGGTTCTGCTTCGCGGCATGCCATCGTTCATATTCCGAAGGTTTTATATCATCAGAACCTGGATGAACGGCTCAGTCTGGGAGAGGGTGCAGTGCTCTGCTCCAGGTTCCGTGGAAAATGGGATCCAGAAGCTGTATCCGGTCGGGAAAAGCCCAGGCAGGCGCACCAGGCGGAAACGGAGCCTTGCAGGGAAGCAGACCCGCCGGCGCATTTTCCCGGGGACGAGCCCCTGATCAGCGTGCTGATTCCGAATAAGGAACACGGTGAAGACCTGGCGCGTTGTGTAGATGCTCTGCTGACAGTCAATACATGGCAGAATCTGGAGATCCTGATCCTGGAAAACAACTCGGTTGAAGCGGAAACGTTCCGCCTGTACGAAGAACTTGAGGCGCAGGATGAGCGGATCCGCGTTCTTCGGTGGGACAAGGCCTTCAATTATTCCGCCATCAATAACTTTGGCGCTGCCAGCGCCAGGGGAGAGTACCTTCTGCTTCTGAACAATGATACGCAGATTCTGGAGGCAGACAGCATTGCCCGGATGCAGCGTCTTGCTTCCAGCCCGGAAACCGGGGCTGTCGGAGCGCTTCTCCTCTATCCGGACGGACGCGTCCAGCATGGCGGCATCATCCTCGGTTACGGAGGGATTGCGGGACATGCATGGGAAGGCGTGTTTCCTGCGGATATACCGGCACCCTTCCCCCGCCTGGTCTTTACCCATACGCATAATGCCAGCGCTGTCACCGGGGCATGCATGATGCTGAGAAGATCTGTCTTTATGGCTGTCGGCGGCATGGATGAACAGCTGGAAGTCACATTCAATGATGTTGATCTGTGTATGCGGCTTCGGAAAGAGGGGCTGAAAGTCCTGATGTGTCCTGACGCCTGTCTGATCCACGATGAATCTGCGTCCCGCGGAAGCGAAGATACCCCGCAGAAGGTTGCACGTTTTCATCAAGAGATCCGGGTCTTTGTCCACCGGTGGGAGACAGAACTTGAGGAGGGAGATCCCTTCTACAATCCGAACCTGACCCTCACCATGAAAAGCTGGACCTGCCGGGATGAACGCAGGGAGGCGCGGAGACCATATCTGAAGTATCTGAACATATAGACAATCAATCAAACGTGAGACAAGCCTGAAAGATGAGATGACACTCACAGCAGGATTCCGTCTGCTTTGCTGAGGCCAGGAGCCGGATCCCGCTGTCCGGGATGCAGAGAGGATGATCTGAGACATGGAGAAAAAAGAGAATGCCGCCCGGAAAGGCCTTCGTTATCTGAGAGAAAGAGGCGTTCAGGAATTCGCCTCTCACGCTGCGGAGAAGGTTAGGGACAGCCGGTTTGATTATCAGAAGTGGATCCGGAAGCAGCAGATTTCTTCTGTTCAGGCAGGGTACCAGAAAAAACTCCGCCTTCCGGTGATGCCGAAGGTCTATGTGATTCTGACCGATACAGATCCTCAAAGGCCTGAGGAAGAGCGCTCAGCGCGCAGCAGGAGGACACTCAGGTGTATCGCGGAGTCGACCTATCCGCTGGTATATCCCGCGCAGGCCCTGAATTCACAGATTCTTGACGAGGATTACGCAGTGTTTGTCCGGGCAGGAGACCTGATCGAGCGTAACGCGGTTTTTGAAATGGTACAGGCTGTTTCAGATGGAGCGGACGCAGTCTATACAGATCAGGATTCTGTGACGGACCGGAACGGACATCTGGTGTATCAGGATCCTCTGTTCAAGCCGGATTACAATCCGGATTATCTGAGATCCTTCCCTTACATCGACCGGCTGTTCATGGTACGGGTCGGGATTGTGAGGAGCTTTTACCGCAAAGGAAGCCCGGAGGAAATCCCTTCGGCGCAGAATCTGGCGGACGAGGCATATTATTATTCCCTGGTGCTGCGCTGCGCAGAGCGCGCCGCGGCGATGGGAGGGATCAGACACGTTCCGAAGGTTCTCTGTCACAAGTGGGTGTCCGGTGATCCGGATCAGACAGATGCCGGGCTGCAGGAAAGGATGCGGCAGGTACTCTGCCAGGATCTTGCAAGGAGAGGACTGAAAGGGAGCGTGGAGAATGGGCCGCTTCCGGAAACATTTCATGTGACCTATGAGATTCCCGGCACGCCTCTGGTTTCCATTGTCATTCCGAACAAGGACAATGCATCTGTGCTGGAAAACTGTATCCTGTCGATCCGTTCGCGCTCGACCTGGAAGAATCTGGAGATCATCGTCGTCGAGAACAATTCCAGGCAAAAGCAGACGATGGAGTTTTACAGGAAACTGGAAAACAGCAACGAGGCCAGGATTGTACGGTACGCGGGAGAGTTTCATTTTTCCAGAGTGATCAACGAGGGAGTCAGAAACGCAGGCGGCGAGTACATCATATTGATGAATAACGATGTGACTGTGCGCACGCCGGACTGGATCGAACGCCTCCTTGCCCATGTGAGCAGGCCTGAAGTCGGAGCGGCCGGACCGAAGCTTCTGTATCCGGACGGACGCGTACAGTCCGCAGGCATTGTTGCAGGCATCATGGGATTTGCCGGCTCCATGATGGTTGCGGAAGACGGCGGCGCGCCGGGTTATATGGGACGCGCGGTTCTGACGCAGGATATGAGCGCCGTGACTGCAGCCTGCATGATGGTAAAGCGGAAGGCTTTTCTGGAGGCGGGAGGCTTCCCGGATGAGTTTGCCGTCGCGCTTGGAGATGTGGACTTCTGCCTGAGCCTGGGGAAGCAGGGATACCGGATCGTGTTTGAACCGGCTGCGGTGATGATCCACCACGAGTCACTGACCCGCGGACAGGAGGATACGAAAGAGAAGAAGAAACGGTTTGCGTCAGAGCGGGCAAGGTTTCAGAAGAAGTGGTCCCGCCTCCTGAAGGAAGGCGACCCGGCGTACAACCCGAACCTGTCCCGCAGACGCTGTGACTGGTCACAGCAAACCTGAGGATGAAATATGGCCCGGAAGACAGCAGCCTTCCGGGCCATTCGCTTACAGCCGGTGATAGAGGCTGAAGATCAGGTCCTTCGTATCCTCCCAGCCCAGGCACGGGTCTGTGATGGACTGGCCATAGACATGATCCGGCCCTCCGACGGCGTCCTGCCTGCCTCCGACAAGATAGCTCTCGATCATCAGGCCTTTGACCAGATTCTTCAGGTCAGGATTGCAGGAACGGCTGTGCAGGACTTCGGAGGCAATCCTGATCTGTTCCTGCGCCTTCTTGTTGGAGTTTGCGTGGTTGCAGTCAACGATGACGGCAGGATTCTTCAATTCATGCTGTTCGTACAGCCGCGCGGTGAGGAGAAGATCCTCATAGTGATAATTCGGGAGGCAGTTTCCGTGCTTGTTGACCGAGCCGCGCAGAACCACGTGGGCGAGGTCATTGCCGTCTGTAGTTACGTCCCAGCCCCTGTAGATAAAATTGTGAGGGGCCTGCGCGGCAATAATGGAGTTAAACATGACACTCAGATCACCGCTGGTAGGATTCTTCATGCCGGCGGGCACGTCCATACCGGAGACAGTCATGCGATGATGCTGGTCTTCTACGGAACGGGCGCCGACAGCGACATAGCTGAGCACATCGTCGAGATAGCGGTAGTTCTCCGGATAGAGCATCTCGTCGGCAGCCGTCAGCCCTGTCTGTTCGATGGAACGCATATGAAGCTCCCTGATCGCGATGATGCCGGCCAGAAGGTCAGGCTTGCTGGCGGGATCCGGCTGGTGCAGAAGACCCATGTATCCCTTTCCGGTTGTCCGGGGCTTGTTTGTGTAGATCCGGGGGACGATCAGGATTTTATCCGCGATTTTCTCCTGCACTTCAGACAGAAGTCCAAGGTATTCCAGGACGGAATCCTCCCGGTCTGCGCTGCACGGGCCGATAATCAGAAGAAAGCGGCTGCTTTCTCCGGTAAAGATCTCACGGATCTGGGCGTCGCGCTCCAGCTTGATCTTCCGGATATCGGCCGACAGCGGATAGCCTGCCTTGATCTCCGCGGGGATCGGCAGTTTCTTTTCAAAATGCATGGACATGGTTTTATACCTCTTAATTACTCCTGAATCCTGGCGCCGGGATCCGGCAGCAGATGACCGGAATCTGCCGCACTGGTTGCAAGGGCGTCGCAGCGTTCATTCTGCGGGTGGCCATTGTGGCCTTTGACCCAGTTCCAGGAAATGTGGTGCGGCGCGGCAGCACTAAGTAGTTTCTTCCACAGATCGGCATTTTTGACCGGCTCATTCTTCGTGTGCATCCATTTCTTCCGGATCCAGTTGTCGATCCAGTGGTCATTGAATGCGCTGACCAGGTACGTTGAATCCGACCAGAGCGTGATCTCACAGGGCAGCGTCAGCGCTTCCAGAGCGGCAATCGCGCCCATCAGTTCCATCCGGTTATTGGTTGTCTTTTCGTAACCCTGCGACAATTCCTTCGTGTGGAGTGTACCCTTCGGATCAATGTATTCAATGACTGCCCCGTAACCGCCCGGACCGGGATTGCCGCGGGAAGCACCGTCCGTGTAGATGGTGACTTTATGCCGGGCAGCAGCTAAGACCTCAGCAGCCGGGTCTGAGCGGGACGCTTTTTCCGGGAGCTCCGGGGCAGAGACATCTTCCGTCCGGACGGCAGCAGCAGAAGCCTGTGACTCCCGGATCAGGATAAAGTCACTCCGCTCCGGTTCGGAGAGGATGGACAGCCGGATGCCGAGTGTGCGGCAGGCGGCATGCACCTCGTCCTTCCGTTCCCGGGAAGGGGAAGCGCAGATGACGACATCGGCGCCGTACAGGTCTTCTCTGCAATAAGGCTTCTCCTTCAGATCAATACAAAGATCCTCCGCCCGTTTTCTGAGCGGCCCGGACGCGGACGGGGTGAGCACACACAGATGGTCTGTGCAGGGATAAAGAGTGCGCAGGATGGAAAACAGCTCGTCATCTTCCCCTCCCTCGGCCAGAAGGATGACCTGCTTTTCGCTCAGATCGATCAGAACCGGGAGCAGCTGACCATGCGCAGAACCAATCTTTTCGTTCATCTGTCATTGCCTCATTTCCTTATCTGCGTCTGTTCTGTGTATCCATTCCGCATGCACAGGACAGATACTTATTCTACAGGATTCTGACAAGGCAGGCAACAGTCGGGAAGAAACACTGCCTGCAGGCGGCTGATTTTGATACGGTAATCACTTGATTTTTCCGGATGCGGCTCTTATACTATTTTCTGTTCGAAATTACGATAGATAGGAAGTCAGAGAGGAAACAATATGGGTGTATTTGAAGAACTCCAGGCAAGAGGACTGCTCGCGCAGCTGACGGATGAGAACAGCATCCGTGAGATGATCAATGCGGGAAAGGCGACCTTCTACATTGGCTTTGATCCGACTGCGGACAGCCTGCATGTGGGTCATTTTATGGCACTGTGCCTGATGAAAAGACTGCAGATGGCCGGCAACCGGCCGATCGCTCTTCTGGGCGGCGGAACCGGCATGATCGGGGATCCTTCCGGCAGAACGGATTCGCGTCCCATGATGACGGTTGAGACGATCCAGCACAACTGCAATTGCTTCAAGGAGCAGATGAGCCGTTTTATTGAATTCGGCGACGCGCCCGGACAGGCGATTACAGTCAACAACGCGGACTGGCTGATGGATCTGAACTACATTCAGCTGCTCCGGGAGGTCGGTACCTGCTTTACCGTCAACGAGATGCTGGCAGCGAAGGCTTATAAGCTTCGCTGGGAGAAGGGTCTGACCTTCTTCGAGTTCAATTACATGATCATGCAGGCCTATGACTTCTATATGCTCTACAAGAAGTATAACTGCCGGATGCAGTTCGGCGGCGATGACCAGTGGTCCAACATGCTGGCCGGACGTGAGCTGATCCGCCGGAAGATCGCGGGCTCCGATTCGGAGGCGATGACCATCACGCTGCTGACAAACTCCGAGGGGAATAAGATGGGCAAGACCGCGAAGGGCGCGGTGTGGCTGGATCCGAACAAGACGAGCCCCTTCGATTTCTATCAGTACTGGCGCAATGTCGGCGATGCCGATGTCATCAAGTGCATGAAGCTTCTCACCTTCCTTGATCTGGAACAGATCGCGGAGTATGAGAAGAAGGAAGGCCAGGAACTGAATGGCGTGAAGGAAGTTCTTGCCTATGAGCTGACCTCCATGGTGCACGGAGAGGAAGAAGCGAAGAAGGCACAGGAAGGCGCCCGCAAGCTCTTTGCGGCCGGCGGAGCGAACACCGACGATCTGGAAGCTGTCGTGCTTGACCTGTCCACTTTCCGTGATGAGAAGGTTGACCTGATCGGTGCGCTTGTTGCCGCGAAGCTCGCGGTGAACCGTTCGGATGCGCGCCGGAACATCGAACAGGGCGGCGTTACGGTCGACGAGGAGAAGGTGACGGATGTTCATGCTGTCCTGGATCAGGAGAAGCTGAAGAACGGCGGCATCGTACTCCGCAAAGGAAAGAAGAAATTTGCGAAAGTAGCGCTTTGAATGATGTGCGAAGAGTCTTCCGGGTACGGCGGACTCTTCGTATGATATCAGACAGATTTTCGCAGATGAGAATAGATGAGAAAGGTTGATGGTATCATGAAGAAATATGGCGTAAATGAACTGCGCAAGATGTTCCTGGACTTTTTTGCCGAAAAGGGACACCTGACCCTGCCGAGTTTCTCGCTTGTCCCGCACAATGACAACAGTCTGCTTCTGATCAACGCGGGAATGGCGCCCATGAAGCCCTGGTTTACCGGAGCGGAGACTCCGCCCAGACGCAGGGTGGCTACCTGCCAGAAGTGCATTCGTACAGGAGATATTGAGAATGTCGGAAAGACGGCCCGTCACGGCACGTTCTTTGAGATGCTGGGAAACTTCTCCTTCGGGGATTATTTTAAGAAGGAAGCGCTTCACTGGTCCTGGGAATTTCTGACGGAAGTGGTCGGACTGGATCCGGACCGCCTGTACCCGTCCGTCTATGTGGACGACGATGAAGCGTTTGAGATCTGGAACAAGGATATCGGGATTCCGGCAGAGCGTATCTATCGTTTCGGAAAGGAAGACAATTTCTGGGAGCATGGCGCCGGTCCTTGCGGCCCCTGTTCGGAGATCTACTATGACCGCGGAGAGAAATACGGCTGCGGGAAGCCGGACTGCGCGCCGGGCTGCGACTGCGACCGTTATATGGAGGTGTGGAACGATGTTTTCACACAGTTTGAAAATGACGGAAAGGGAAACTACGAAACCCTGAAGCAGAAGAACATTGATACCGGCATGGGGCTGGAGCGTCTTGCCGTTGCGTGTCAGGATGTAGATTCCATGTTTGATGTGGACACGATTGTCGCGCTGCGTGACAAGGTCTGCGAGGCGGCGAACACCGCGTATCACAAAGATGAGAAGAAAGACGTTTCCATCCGCAGGATCGTCGATCATATCCGTTCGGCGACTTTCATGATTTCAGACGGCATCATGCCGGCCAATGAAGGAAGAGGCTATGTGCTTCGCCGCCTGATCAGAGGCGCTGCGCGTCACGGAAGACTTCTGGGAATCGAAGGCGCATTTCTCTCAAAGCTGTCCGGAACCGTGATTGAAACCTCGAAAGAGGGATATCCGGAGCTCGGCGAGAAGAGAGAATTCATCTTCAAGGTGCTTTCCCAGGAAGAGGAGAACTTCGACCGCACGATTGACCAGGGGCTGTCTATTCTTGCTGACCTTGAAAAGAAGATGGTAGAGTCCGGCAGCAAAGTGCTGGACGGGCAGGACGCGTTTACGCTGTACGATACCTATGGATTCCCGCTGGATCTGACCAAGGAGATCCTGGAGGAGAAGGGCTATTCTGTGGACGAGGAGAAGTTTGCCGCCTGCATGAAGGAACAGAGGGAGCGTGCCAGAGCCGCCCGCAAGACCACGAACTATATGGGAGCGGACGCTACCGTCTACGATTCTCTTCCGGTTGACCTGACCTCGGAATTTGACGGATATGATCATCTGACAGATCCTTCCTGCATCACCGCGATTGCCGGTGAGACGGAGATCACCCAGGCACTGACGGACGGAGAGAAGGGTACCATCATTGTCGGAAAGACACCATTCTACGGGACCATGGGCGGCCAGATCGGTGACCATGGAATCATCGTTGGCCCGGAAGGTGAATTCAAGGTAGAAGATACGATTCATCTGCGCGGCGGAAAGATCGGCCATGTCGGCAGCGTTGTCAAAGGCATGCTGAAGGTGGGTGATGAGGTCACGCTGACGGTTGACGAAACGCTCCGGAAGGCGACCGCGCGCAACCACTCCGCGACACACCTGTGCCAGAAAGCGCTGAAGGAAGTGCTTGGGGCGCATGTCGAGCAGAAGGGATCCTACGTGGATCCGTACAGACTCAGATTTGACTTCTCTCATTTCCAGGCCATGACGGCGGAAGAAATCCGTGAAGTGGAAGACATCGTCAACGCCAAGATCGAAGAGGCCATTCCGGTTGTCACTGAGGTCATGTCGCTTGAGGACGCGAAGAAGAGCGGCGCGATGGCGCTGTTTGATGAGAAGTACGGCGAGAAGGTCCGTGTTGTCGAGATGGGCGAATTCTCGAAAGAACTGTGCGGCGGCACACACGTGGCAAACACTGCGCAGATCAAGAACTTCAAGATCCTCTCCGAATCCGGCGTCGCGGCAGGCGTCAGGAGAATTGAAGCACTGACCGGAGAAAATGTCATTCAGTATTACCGTCAGGTAGAAGAGGAAGTCAACGCCGCGGCAGCGATGCTGAGAACCTCCAGGGGGGAGGTCCTTGACAAGATTGCTTCTCTGCAGTCTGAGCTGAAGGAAGCGCACGCGCAGATCGAATCGCTCAAGAGCGAGGCTGCGAAGAACGCGATGGGAGACACCACACAGGATATCAAAGAGATCGGTGGAATCCGCTTCCTTGCGACGAAGATGGAAGGCGTGGATGCCGGCAGCCTGAGAGAACTTGGCGACAGCCTCAAGGAAAAACTCGGGGAAGGCGTGGTAGTACTGGCTTCCGTCACGGACGGAAAGGTTCAGCTGATGGCAACCGCCACAGAAGGCGCGCAGAAGCTCGGCGCACATGCCGGCAACCTGATCAAGGCAATCGCGAAGCTGGTAGGCGGAGGCGGAGGCGGCCGTCCGAACATGGCCATGGCCGGCGGCAAAGACGCATCCGGTATTGACGCAGCCCTGGAAGAAGCAGGCAAGGTCCTTTCGTCCCAGCTGAATCAATAAAGAGATTAATTGCGGATACCCACCGCTGCTCTCACCCACCGTTGCGGGCACCGGGGTCCTGCGCTTAGACCCCCAAAAGTCTTCGCGCAGGACCCCGGTACCCCTTACGGTGGGTGCCGCCGTGAAGGAGGTCAGTGGAAAGAAGCTTCTGGAAGAAGGTTTTTGTGAGTGAATGAAGATGTTTTGGCATTCTGCAGCGCTCAGGCCAGGGCTCCTGAGCGAAGACTTTTGGGGGTCTGAGCGAAGGAGCTCTGGCCTGAGCTATACTCCTGATGAATTAGCGGCTTCCCCCAAAATAGTAATTGACGCGCCGGCCTGAGGGGTGATATACTTACCCTCGTGCAGAAAAACCCGTACAGTTGGTGTGCACAATCCACAACTGGAGGGAGGGGAATGTAGGAATGTCAAACATAATTGTTCGTGAAAACGAATCGCTGGACAGTGCTCTGCGCCGTTTTAAGAGAAGCTGCGCGAAGGCCGGCATTCAGCAGGAGATTCGTAAGAGAGAGCATTATGAGAAGCCGTCCGTCAGACGCAAGAAAAAGTCTGAGGCAGCTCGTAAGCGTAAGTTCAATTAATTAAGAAGACAGGGTAAGTCATACCTTGCCCCCGGCCTTATGGGCCGGGGGTATCTTTTTAGAGAGCCAGATACTGTAAGGATACCCGGGCTGTGTTGTCTGCGGCCGGAAAACCGGAAGAAGCTGGCGTTGACAGAGGAGAGGAAAGGATGGGAACGATCAGGCTTGCGCATTATCAGGTTCCGAACCGGTACGGTGCAGGAAAAACACCATGCTCTGTGCGCTTTGCAGTGCTCGCGGACCTGCACAACAATGTCTATCGGTCAGATGTTTCCAGGCTGATCCGGGCGGTGAAGAAGGAGAAGTGCGACGCTGTCCTGTCTGCCGGCGATCTCGTACTCATGAAGCACGGTCATTTTGAAACCGATCAGGCGCTCAGACTTGTCTGTACGCTGGCCGGGATGATGCCGGTGTATATATCGAACGGCAATCACGAAGCCAGGATGGAACGGCTGTATGGAGAACAGTATCGCTCATATGAGCAGGTTATGGAAAAGGCCGGGGTTATCCGCCTGCACAACAGCAGTGTGGAAGCAGTCATCAACGGAATGGAGTTTGCCATCACCGGCCTGGAACTGGATCGCAGATACTTCCGGAACAGGTATCATAAGGATCTGTATGTTCCCGAGATCAGAAAGCGTGTAGGAAAGCGCAGAAAGGACCGGTTTCAGATTCTGCTGGCGCATCATCCAAAGTATTTCCCGGTCTACGCACAGTGGGGGGCGGACCTGACACTGTCAGGACATCTTCATGGCGGAATTGTGAGACTGCCTGTTCTGGGCGGTGTGATCAGTCCTGATCCGGAGCTGCTGCCGCACTATGACCATGGCCTCTATCAGGAGGGCGGGGCGAAGATGATTGTGAGTGCCGGACTGGGTTCACATTCTGTCAATCTCAGGATCAACAATCCGGCGGAGCTTGTGATTGTGGACGTTCAGGCGTAAGCCGGCGAAGCCGGCCGGAAGGGAACACTATGGCGATTGAACTGAAGCTTCAGGCGTTTGAAGGACCTCTGGATCTGCTTCTTCACCTGATTGAAAAGAACAAGGTGAACATCTACGATATTCCGATTGCGCTGATCACGGAGCAGTATATGGAGTACATTGATACCATGACCCAGGCGCAGCTTCGGATGGACGTAATGAGCGAATTTCTTGTGATGGCGGCAACGCTTCTGGATATCAAGTCGCGCATGCTTCTGCCAGCCGAGAAGGACGAAGAGGGAGAAGAGATTGATCCCAGAGAAGAACTGGTGCGGCAGCTTCTGGAGTATAAGACCTACAAGTATATGTCCTTTGAGCTCCGGGAGAGGGAAAATACTGCACAGGGTGTCTGGGTGCGGAGGGCTTCGATCCCCAGGCAGGTACAGCAGTACAGGGAACCGGTCGATCCGGATGAAGTGCTTGACAAAGCAGGCGTTACGCTGCAGGGGCTGTACAGGATCTTCCAGGAGGTTATGAAACGGCGGGAGGATCTGAAGGATCCGGTGCGGTCCGGATTCGGAAGGATTGAGAAGCAGCAGATCGACGCGCAGGAGGCTATCCAGTTTATTGAAAGATACATAATGAACAGGAGGCATTGTACATTCCGCTCACTTCTGATGCTGCGGCATGGACGTATGTATACTGTGGTTGCGTTTCTCACGATCCTGGAGCTGATGAAGAGAGGGCGTGTGTATGTGACGCAGGAAGATGTGTTCGGAGAGATCCGGATTGAGGCAAATGACCCGTCTATGTGGAATGATGACGAGGGAGATTTTATGAGCGAATGGTCGGAGGATTCCGACATGCCGGAAGGGGAAGAGGCACCGGATGGGACAGCTTAAGATTGAAGAAAGATATGGTGAACTGATGACGGTTGAGGAACGCCCGGGCCAGATCAGCGGGGATAAGGGGGCCTTGAAGGCTGCTCTGGAAGCGATCCTGTTTTCCATGGGTGATTCCATGGATCCGGAGTCACTTGCCCAGGCACTGGAAGTCGGAGAGGAAGAGATCCGTACTGTTCTGGAAGAGATGGCGCAGGAGTACGAAGCTCCCGAGCGCGGAATCAGGATCATCCGGCTGGAAGGACGTTACCAGCTTGCTACCAAGAAGGAACAGTACCCGGCTCTGATCAGGCTGGTCCGCCAGCCGAGAAAGATCAACCTGTCGGACGTCGTTCTGGAAACACTCTCCATTATTGCCTACAAGCAGCCGGTAACCAGGGCACAGATCGAAAAGATCAGGGGAGTCAGCTGTGACCATGCCATCAATCGTCTGCTTGAATATGGCCTGATCTGCGAAGCCGGAAGGCTGGACGCACCGGGCAGGCCGATTCTGTTTGGAACAACGGAGGAATTCCTTCGTCATTTCGGGACGGATTCTCTGGATGATCTGCCAAGAATCAGTCCCGTTAAAGTGGAAGACTTTAAGACGGAGGCAGAAGAAGAAGCGAAGCTGAAGCTGGACATCTGAAGCGGCCTGCTTATATCTGCATATGTCTTAACAATATCTTAATAATTGTGTTTTTTGCAATATGGCATTCAACCACAGGGTATGTTATAATTTCTTATAATTATGTGTCATAACAGTTTATATTCTATGGAGTGAAACCAGCATATTTTCTGACTGGCCCGGTCCGGGTCAGAATCGATAAGGAGATAGGGCAACATATATTGATCTGGAGGTTATTATGGGAAGAGAGGATGGGAGAAAGTATTCCGTGCGCAGGCTCTTTGTTTTCAGCCTGCTTTTTCTGCTGATGATGGGAAGCATTAGTACATGCAGGACCCATGCCGCGCAGAAGAAGTACGATGAAAAGGTGAAGACGATCCGCTGGAAGGCGCGTCTCAGAGATGACCTGAAGATTAAGAAGGACGGGAAAAAGGTGACCCTGAAAAAGGGGAAGAGTGTTGTCGTTGTCCGAAGACGCTTCAGTGCCAGCGGAAATACCAACAAGAGCGTCATCCTTGTAGACGGCAAAAAATATAACGTATCCAACCGTTATCTCTTGTACATCAAAGATCTGTGTACAGTGGTGAAGGCTGGAGATTACAGTCGGAAGACAAAGGAGGACTATGTCAACCAGAGGGTCTTCCCAAGCAAAACGAAGTACCTGATCTGGATTTCCCTGGACAAGCAGCGGGTGAATATTTTTACAGGACCTAAAAGCGGCGGCGAATGGACGCTGGATAAGGTCTTCAAGTGTTCGACCGGGAAGGCGGAGACTCCTACAACGCCTCACTTTAATGCGGAGATGAGCTTCAAAGCAAGAACGTATACGTATTTCAAAACCGGCGGAACTTTGCATTATTTCTGTGAAATCTCCGGGAACGGCATGCATGCGTGGTGCGGCGGCGGCAGATCCAGACTTGGAAAGCATACGGTATCAAACGGCTGTGTCAGACTCAGCAGCAAGAACGCGAAGTGGATTTTTGACAATGTTCCGGTAAAGACAAGGATTGTTCTGTGGTAAGACTGCGGAACCAGGGAAGGACAGCGACATATGAAGCAGATCAGATCATCCTGTAAACGTTTCGCGTGCATGTTCCTGCTTGCGGCCTGCTGGATTGCGGCGGCCGGTTCCATGAGGACATATGCTGTCCATACTGCTGTCGGGGTACCTGCTTCCAGGTCTTATGTCAAAGCAGATTATAAAGGCCGGGTGATTATCTTTGCGGGAGATTCCCGAACCATGTATCTGACGGCCGATAATCTGAAGAAGTACAGAAAGAACTGTGCATTTGTCTGGATCAATGGCGGGTCTGTATCCTGGATCGGGAAGAAGGGAAAACTGAAGCCTTATCTTGACAAGATGATCAGCCGCTACCGGAAAAGATGCGTTGTCGTGTTCAACTTTGGAATCAACGGCAATTCGAGTCCGAAAAAGAATGCCGGAAGAATCATAAAGACCTACCGGCAATATATGAAAATGTACCCGGATGTCACCTTTTTTGCGGAGAGTGTGAATCCCTCCGGTTTTCAGAGCAATACCGGATACGGCAATAAGAAGATCGAGAAGCTGAACAGACTTCTGCAGAAAGAGTTTGGTGATCAGTATATCGACGTTTCGTCTGTTCTTCTGCAGAAGAAGATTGTGACGAAAAACGGAAAGGGAACAAAAGATAATCTGCATTACAAGGCCAAGACAAACCGGGCAATCTACAAGCAGGTGAAGAAGTTTGTGAATGATTATGCTTATCCGGAAGGGGAGTAACAAAGGAAAGCTGCAGAAGAATAGGAGGGTTGCAGAATGCAAAGTGCAAGCAGGAAGACAGTTGGTTTGTTACTGGTGATGTTGGGGGTCCTGTTCCTCCTTGGAACATGGCGTTTTGCCATGGCGCAGGATGAACTGGACGACGATGACGGTATGGAAGCTGTGGCGGCAGGTTTTCAGAAAATAAAGACAATTTCCTGGCAAGCGAAGACAACAAAGAAGATCAAGGCCACGGATAAAAACACCGGTGAAGAGGTGAAGATCAAGAAGAATACTTCTGTCGTGGTAGTAAAAAGAAACTACAATATCAAGATTAAGAATGCGGCCAGCAGATGCACCTACAATGGCCATGTTGTCATGATTCCGAACAAATTCCTGCAGTATAAAAAGGATTTGTGTACCGGAAAGGCTGGCGATTATAACACACCTTCGAAGGAACATTTTGTCAATGTGACAAAGTCAGAAGTATGCAGAAGCAAGACAAATCGCCTGATCTGGGTCAGCCTGGATAAGCAGCGCGTGAATGTATTCAAGGGAGCAAAGGGGAACTGGGAACTGGAAAAGGTGTTCCTGACCTCTACAGGCAAACCGAATAAGCCGACGCCTGCGAGAGTGGACGTCGTCAATTTCAAAAAAATGGACTATACGATTGAAGGATCCCACGTGACGTACTTTGTCGAGGCTGTCGGAAGCGGCTTCCATAAGTGGTCTTACAGTGGAGCTTTCAAAAGACGTGCAGGAAAGCATACGATTTCACATGGATGCATCCGCCTGAAACCGAAAGACGCAAAGTGGATGTTCAAGAACATCAAGGAGTATACAAGGGTGCTGATCTATTGATTATGCCTCAATGAAGCACGAAATAATCCGTAATCGATGATTGATATGTATAGCATATGATGTCCGGCAGCAGTCCTGAAAACCTGCCGGAGATGCCGGATCGAGTAGGGAAGATCTCATCTTCCCTACTCGATTTGTGAGCAGGATTGTAAATTGATCCGGTCCGGAAAGTTGACTTGGACTGTCCGGACAGATAAAATAGGCAAGCTGCAGCAATTCATTCTCAGGAGATAACAGATGAAAAAAAGCAAAAGCAATCTGATCAACTGGATTCTGTATTCCATTACACTTGCGGGAATCTTTGCCTCTACGGCAGTATTGTTTTATCACCAGTCCATCGGGGACTACAATTCGGATCTCAAGTCTCATATCCGGATTGCGCTGAAAGAGGGAAGCTACAGTCTTCAGAAGTATATCTTCCGTTTCCTGCATTCCCTGACGGGTGATACAATTCCGATTGTCATATTTCTGAGTCTGATCATTACCGTTACACCGCTGGCAGTTTCCTGGCTGTTCAAGGTGATGGACCGGACACAGAAAACAGCATCTCTCAACATCTGGGTGTATAGATGGGCCGGGGTGTTCCTTACCTTTGTCGGCGCGCTTGTCCTTCCGAAGATCTATCCCTGGTTTAATTTCAAAACTTTCACAATCAACTGCTGGCATAATCAGACGACCAACGAGATGAGACTTCTGTTTCTCTTCTGTATCGGTCTGTACTTTATTATTGACGAGTGTTACCTGAAGGACGACAGGCTTCGCTGGGGTCTTATGCTTCTGTATTCCCTGCTGCTGGCGGCTGATACATGGCTGAAGCCTTCGATGTTTATCGGCTGGGCGCCTGTCATGGCGATCTGGCTTCTTGTGGACTTTTTTTCCCATCCGAAGACATGGAAAAACTTTTCCCGGATGGTGCTGCTCGCACTGACGGTTGTCCCGTCTTTACTCGTCGTATGGTTTCAGTATGTGTTCCTGTATGTGGAAGACAGTGAGGTCGGGGTCGGCTTTTACTATGATCTTGATCTTCAGATGCAGGCGATCCGAACGGCGTTGTTCCTGCTGTGTCCGCTGATTATCCTGAGCTATAACCTTCGCCGAATCGATTCGCCCCGGTGCAGGGTGGAACAGCGTCAGGTAAGGCAGATCATTACATTGTGGCTTCTGGAATGGCTCTATTCGAGCTGTCTGAACGAAACAGGAAAGCGTGCGGGAGCCGGCAATTTTGGCTGGGGAATCCGCATTGCCAATTTTGTTGTATTTGCGACAGCGGTCCGCATGTTCCTGCGCAACGTTGCTGTCCTTTGGGAAAAGCACAAAAACGGGGAGAAGATCGAGAACGCGGATATCCTGTACACATGTATGATTGCCCTTTGCTGGGCATGGCAGCTGTTCTGCGGTCTGCGCTATTTCCGTTCGCTTGTTCTGGGAGGAAACTACTGGGTCTGAAGCGGCTTTGATCCGGAATCTTTGAATGCTCTGAAGGCAGGTCTTTATGACTTGCCTTTTTTTGCATTTTCAATTAGTATAAATGGTGGCAATTTGTGATTTCTAATTGATGGAGGTCTAAGTATGAGCAATACAGAAAAGAGCAAGGCAGCAGACCGGATTGCTGCTCTGCTTGACGAAAGCAGTTTCGTTGAGATCGGCTCTTTGGTCACAGCAAGGAGCACGGATTTCAACCTGGCCGAAGAGAAGGCTGCTTCGGACGGCATCATCACAGGGTATGGCCTGATTGACGGCAGCCTGGTCTATGTTTACAGCCAGGATGCGTCCGTCCTGGGAGGCAGTATCGGTGAGATGCATGCGAAGAAGATCGTGCGTCTGTACAGCCTTGCCATGAAGATGGGCGCTCCGGTCATCGGCCTGATTGACAGCGCCGGCATGAGGCTTCAGGAATCCACGGATGCACTGAATGCATTTGGCATGCTGTACCGCAGGATGGCATTTGCAAGCGGTGTTATTCCGCAGATCACTGCCGTGCTCGGCAAGTGCGGCGGCTCTCTTGCCGTTGCGGCAGGCATGAGCGATTTTGTATTCATGGAAGGCAGCAGCGCGAAGCTGTATGTGAATTCCCCGAATGCACTTGCCGGAAACAAGGAAGAAGATACAGCCGGCGCGAAGTTCCAGAGCGAGATGAGCGGTCTGGCAGACTTTGTCGGAACCGAGGATGAGATCCTTGCAAGGATCCGGGAACTCGTATCGATTCTTCCGGCGAACAATGCTGACGAAGCTCCTCTGACAGAGGCTGGTGATGACCTGAACAGAGTCTGCGAGAACATCGAAGGCGCTGCCGGTGATACAGCCATTCTGCTCAGCCAGATCTCTGACGGAAATCTGTTCTGTGAGGTCAAGGGTGCCTGTGCGAAAGAGATGGTCACCGGATTCATCAAGCTGAACGGCGTGACGGTCGGCGCGGTTGCGAACCGCACGGAACTCTATGATGAAAAGGGCGAGAAGGCAGAGGAATTCAAACCGTTGCTGAGCGCGAAGGGCCTCGAGAAGGCAGAGCGTTTTGTCCGTTTCTGCGATGCGTTTGATATCCCGGTTCTGACCGTTACGAACGCAGCCGGTTTCTATGCGGACAAGCACAATGAATTCCGGATCGCCAGAGCAGCTGCCAGACTTTCCTACGCACTGGCAAGCGCAACTGTCCCGAAGGTGAATGTGATTACAGGCCAGGCGTTCGGCGCGGGCTATATGATCATGAACAGCCAGGCACTTGGCGCTGATATCACCTTTGCGTGGAAAGATGCCAGGATCGGCATGATGGATGCGAAGCTTGCGGCAGGCATCATGTATGACGGAAGCGACGCGCAGACTGTCAGCGAGAAGGCATCTGAGTATGATAAGCTTCAGCAGAGTGTTGAAGCGGCAGCCGGCCGCGGTTATGTTGATACCGTTATCGAAGCTGTCGATACCCGCAAGATGGTGATCGGTGCGTTCGAGATGCTTTATACGAAGGCCGAAGAGCGCCCTGACAAGAAGCACGGTACGGTTTGAGTGAGGTGACATGCAGATGAGAAAAAGATTTTACGCAGGGCTCATTGCCTTATCGCTTTCTCTCTCTCTTTCCCTCGGTTGTATGAGTGTGTTCGCTTCCGGTGATGAAACGGAAGGCGCACTGATGACGGAGGCTGAGGCCGGCCAGATGCAGGCAGCGGCCGGGGAGACGGAAGCGGAGACAGAGGCTGACCTTCTGAAGCCGGAGAGCGTGACAGGGGATACTGCCCTGGAAGCGCAGTATCCGACCATAGAGAAGCAGGTTGAGCAGCAGCTGGCGACATTGTCCAGGCTGTCCGTTGATGATCTTGAGAATATGATAGGCAGCTACAACCGGCAGATCAATCTGTCAGTCCTCGATATCAGGAACTCGATGGAGGACGCCTCGACGCTGACAGATGTTGACGATGCGACGATGGCTATGGTCAAGATGCTCCGCAACTGGTATTCCAACATGGATTCCTGCGGAGAATTCAAGGGAATCAAGAGCTATACGGCAGACATGACGGATCAGGTCCTGACGATGCAGCTGGACGCGGATTATGCCGAGGCCCAGAAGAACGATTCACAGATTACCGTGGATTTTACATACGATCTTGCGCGGAACGTCACGCTTTTGAACTGGACGGTGAAGGACACCTTCAGCGCGAGTGTCGGCAAGGCCGGTATGAATACGGTGATCGGTCTTGGTACGGTTTTTGTGGTTCTGCTGTTTCTGACCTTTATTATCAGCCAGATCCACTGGATTCCGGACCTTCTGGGCGGAAAGAAGAAAGAAAAAGAAGAGGCAGCATCTGCTGCGGTGAAGGAAACTCCGGCACCGGCACCGGCCGCTGTTGAGGTAATTCCCGAAGAAACAGATGATCTTGAACTGATAGCTGTTATCAGTGCGGCGATCGCGGCAAGTGAACAGGCTCCCGCAGACGGATTTGTCGTCCGTTCGATCCGCAGAAGAGGCAGAAAGAGCAACTGGAGGGCGTAAGCTTTCCGCAGCCGCTGCCTGGCAGCGGATCACAGAAAAAATAAGGAGATAATGAAAATGAAGAATTATACGATCACCGTGAATGGAAATGTCTATGATGTCACAGTAGAAGAGGGTGCAGGCTCCGGCATTGCTCCGGCAGCAGCTCCGGCGGCGGCCCCGGCAGTGAAGGCAGCTCCGAAGGCAGCTCCGGCTCCGGCTCCGAAGGCAGCATCTGCAGGCGCAGGCGCAGTGAAGGTGACGGCATCTGTTCCGGGTAAGGTCTTCAAGGTAGAAGCTGCAGCCGGTCAGGCAGTCAAGGCCGGAGACGCGATTGTGATTCTGGAAGCCATGAAGATGGAGATCCCGGTTGTCGCTCCGCAGGACGGAACGATCGCTTCCATCGAAGTCGGCGCAGGCGACGCGGTTGAGAACGGACAGGTCCTTGCAACTATGAACTGATATGCCCGGACCTGGTAAGATCCTGACGTTAGGAGGTTAATCAATGGGTTACATTGCTACTACAATGTCAAATCTTCTGCATCAGACCGCGTTTCTGAATCTGACATGGGGCAACTATGTCATGATGCTCGTCGCGTTTGTGTTCCTGTATCTGGCAATCAAACACGACTTTGAACCGCTCCTGCTGGTCCCGATCGCGTTCGGTATGCTGCTTGTCAACATCTATCCGGAGATCATATCGGACATCACGGTTGATATTCTGGGTGTTGAGCACGCAGGCGGACTGATGCACTATTTCTATATTCTGGACGAAGCCGCCATCCTGCCGTCCCTGATCTTCATGGGCGTCGGTGCGATGACCGACTTCGGACCGCTGATCGCGAACCCGATCTCATTTGTCATGGGTGCCGCGGCACAGGCGGGTATTTATGTCGCGTATTTCCTGGCGATCGCATTTGGCTTCAATGGAAAAGCCGCGGCTGCGATCTCCATCATCGGCGGAGCGGACGGCCCGACTTCGATCTTCCTGGCCGGTAAGCTGGGACAGACGACTCTGATGGGTCCGATCGCTGTTGCAGCGTATTCCTACATGTCGCTGGTTCCGATTATCCAGCCGCCGATCATGAAACTGTTCACGACAGAGAAGGACAGAAAGATCAAGATGGAGCAGCTTCGTCCTGTCACCCAGCTTGAGAAGATTCTGTTCCCGATCATCATCACGGTGGTTGTCTGCATGCTGCTTCCGACAACAGCTCCGCTGGTCGGTATGCTGATGCTTGGAAACCTCTTCCGTGAGTGCGGTGTTGTGCGCCAGCTGACCGAGACGGCATCGAATGCCTTGATGTATATCGTTGTCATTCTGCTCGGCACCAGTGTCGGCGCTTCCACTTCCGCAGAGGCATTCCTGAATGTCGACACGCTGAAGATTGTTGTCCTTGGCCTTGTCGCCTTCGCTTTCGGTACATTGGGCGGCGTTCTGCTCGGACAGCTGATGAAGGTCATGACAAAGGGAAAGATCAATCCGCTGATTGGCTCGGCAGGCGTGTCCGCTGTTCCGATGGCGGCACGCGTTTCCCAGAAGGTCGGCGCACAGGCAGATCCCACCAATTTCCTGCTGATGCATGCGATGGGACCGAATGTTGCCGGTGTTATCGGTACGGCCGTCGCGGCTGGTACCTTCATGGCAATCTATGGTGTCTGATTGACTGACAGCAGCCGGGTCCCGTCTGCATTCGCGAAGCGGCGTTGCCGCGGGACCGGCATATGAACGGATGGAATCAGACACAGACATAAGTTTGCAGATGAGCTGAATACCGTTAGCGAACGCCGCAGGCGTGAGGTTACGGGATTCGCATCCGAACGGAGGAAATCAGATATAAACTGGCGTTTATAGAGGAGACATGTAAAGGAAAGGAATAAATAAGATGGCAGCAGAAAAAAAGCCGATTAAAATAACTGAAACGATTCTGCGTGACGCGCATCAGTCTCTGATCGCGACACGCATGCCGACGGAAGAGATGCTTCCGATCATTGACAAGCTGGACAAGGTCGGATACCACTCCGTAGAGTGCTGGGGCGGCGCTACCTTCGACGCAGCGCTTCGTTTCCTGAAGGAAGATCCCTGGATCAGACTGAGGAAACTGCGTGACGGCTTCAAGAACACGAAACTGCAGATGCTGTTCCGCGGCCAGAACATTCTGGGCTACAAGCCGTACGCGGATGATGTTGTGGAGTACTTTGTGCAGAAGTCGATCGCGAATGGTATCGATATCATTCGTATCTTCGACTGCTTTAATGATCTGAGAAACCTTGAGACCTGCGTCAGGGCGGCGAACAAGGAGAAGGGCCATGCCCAGATCGCGCTGTCCTACACGCTGGGCGATGCTTACACGCTTGATTATTGGGTTGATATCTCGAAGCGGATCCAGGATATGGGTGCAGATTCCATCTGTATCAAGGATATGGCAGGACTGCTTCTTCCGTACACAGCGACCGAGCTGATCGCTGCGATGAAGGATGCGGTTGACCTTCCGATTCAGCTTCATACGCATTACACCTCCGGCGCAGCAGCCATGACCTATCTGAAGGCGGTCGAAGCCGGCGTGGACGTGATTGACTGCGCGATGAGCCCGTTTGCTCTGGGTACCTCCCAGCCGGCAACTGAGGTTATGGTCAAGACGTTCCAGGGCACTCCGTATGATACCGGATATGATATGAAGCTTCTGGAAGAGATCGCGGACTACTTCCGTCCGTACAGGGACGAGTGCCTGGCAAACGGCCTCCTGAACCCGAAGAACCTTGGCGTCAATATCAAGACGCTGGTCTACCAGGTACCGGGCGGCATGCTCTCGAACCTGACTTCGCAGCTTGACAAGCTCGGCGCTGCCGACAAGTACTACGAAGTGCTTGAGGAAGTACCGAACGTCAGAGCAGACCTTGGTGAGCCGCCGCTGGTTACGCCGTCGTCCCAGATTGTCGGTACACAGGCCGTTATGAACGTCATTGCCGGCGAGCGCTACAAGATGGTGCCGCAGGAGACCAAGGATGTGCTGAGCGGAAAGTATGGCCAGACAGTCAAGCCGTTTAACAAGGAAGTCCAGAAGAAGTGCATCGGCGACGCGGAGGTGATCACACACCGTCCGGCAGATGATATCGCTCCGATGCTTCCGGGCTATGAGAAAGAGATTGCCCAGTATAAGGAGATGGACGAGGATGTCCTCACCTATGCACTGTTCCCGCAGGTTGCCATCGATTACTTCAAGTATCGTCAGGCACAGAAGACCGGCGTGGATCCAACAGAAGGCGATTCCAAGAACAAGGCATATCCTGTATAAAGATTACATTTCACGGTCTGTGAAGAAGGCCGTGAGATAAAAAGGAACCATGCAGGCCTCCGGCGTCAGCCGGAGGCTTTTCTTGAATCTTCAGCTTTGTTATGATATTATCAATGAGGACGGTCTGCAGGTCTGGCATCATTGTTTCTCGCTTCAGACAGGCCGTGTGGGGTCGGGTCGAAAGACCCGATCCGATTTGTTACGCGGAAAGTCTTTAGATGGCAGATATGAGTTTTTGGAGAGAAACATGCTGAACGCAAAGAACGGACATATCAGGCTGAGATCCTTTGAGATGGATTACATCCGGTTTGGGAACGGAAAGAAAACGCTCGTCATGATTCCGGGCGTGGGAGACGGATTAAAAACGGTGAAAGGCATGGCCGCTCCGTTTTCCGTTCTTTACCGCTCTCTGGCCAGTGACTTCACGGTGTATGTCTTCAGCCGCAGAGTGGACCTTGTGCCAGGTATGACGACAAGAGATATGGCGAAAGACCTGGACAAGGCGATGAAAGCACTTGGCCTGTCCCGAGTCTGCCTTGCCGGCATTTCCCAGGGAGGGATGATTGCGCAGTGGCTGGCAATTGATTATCCGGAAAGAGTCAGCCGGCTGATCCTTGCAGTGACGCTGAGCCGGCCCAATCCAACATTGCAGGGTGTGGTCGGCAATTGGATCAGGATGGCTGAGGCAGGCGATTACAGGGGAATCATGCTTGATACGGCAGAGCATTCGTATACGGAAGAACGGCTGCGGAAAACGCGGAAAATGTATGAACTCCTGGGAAGTATCGGTAAGCCGAAGTCCTTTGACCGCTTTATCATTCAGGCAAACTCCTGTCTTACGCACGACGCTTATGATGAGCTGCCGAAGATCGCATGCCCTGTTCTTGTGATCGGCGGTACGGATGACAAAATTGTGACAGGAAAGGCATCTGCGGAAATCGCCGGACAGATCAGGGACTGCAGGCTGAAGATGTATTACGGGCTTGGGCATGGACTGTATGAGAACAAAGATTTTCTGGACCAGGTTAAGCGTTTTATGAATACGGAGTAACTGCGGAAAACACAGAAAGGGCGCCGGATCAGGAAGGATCAGGAAGGCAAAAGAAGTGTCGGTTGACTTCTGATTCTGGTTTTTTTATACTGAATCCGGGTGTTATCCAAAGAGACGATTTGTCAGGAGGAGGAAACTATGGCTGCTACTGAGTCCGCCGAGAATTATCTTGAATCGATCCTTATTTTAAGCAAGGAAAAGCCGGTTGTCAGAAGTGTTGATGTATCGAATTATACCGGTTTTCGCAAGTCAAGTATCTCGATTGCGATGAAGAACCTGAAAGCGGACGGATACATCACCATCAGTCCGGAGGGATATATCTATCTGACACAGAAGGGGCTGCAGATCGCTACCATGATTTACGAGCGCCATCAGGTTCTTTCTGCATGGTTTATCCGTCTTGGAGTTGATGAGAAGATCGCTGTGGAGGATGCCTGCAGGATCGAGCATGATATCAGCCCGGAGAGTTTTGCGGCAATCAAGAAGTATATCAGTGAGAATCCCTGAACATGAGTCACGCTGAAGAACAGAAGAAGAACAGATATACTGAGGTCGATATTGCAAGAGGCATCGGTATATTTTTTGTTGTCCTGGGACATGCGATCAAACAGACAGGCGTATCTGCCGTCTGGATCCGTATCCTGACCTATATCATCTACAGCTTTCATATGCCGCTTTTTTTCTGCCTGTCTGGGTTCGTTTCCGCGAAGATCCTGCAGATGAACAGGCAGGAGAGAAAGCGTTTTGCTTTTTCCAGGGCGCGCAGGCTGCTGGTTCCGTATTTTACGGTCGGCCTGATCTATATTCCGGTCAAGCTTGCGCTCAGCGGATCAGCGATCAAGCCATTTGAAGTCAAGGATATCTGGAAGCTTCTGATCGGACAGAACCCGGATGTTTCTTTGTGGTTTCTGTATATTCTGTTTCTGATCGAGCTGATCAGTGCACTTCTCGTGAACACCTATAATTTCCGTTCTATCTGGTATGGAAGCTTCTTTCTGAGTGTGGCGATCTACTGGGCCAATCTGGATATCCGCACACCAAAGTATCTTTTCTTCTTCCTGATGGGAATCTGGGTCAGGCTGAAGTTTGAGGACAGCCGGAAGGCAGGGTATGAAGATGCGATGGACGGGCAGGATCTGCTGGCGTTTCTCGCGCTGGTGACGGACATTGCAGCGATCATTTTCCTGTACAGGACAACCATCACGGTTACCATGATGCTGACAAGCCTGTGCGGTATCTACCTGGTCCTGTGGATTTCATCGAGGCTTGTCTATAATATTGACGGCGAGAAAAAAGAGCCGGGACGTTTCACAAGGATCCTGCTTCTGCTGGGACTGTTCTCCATGGACATCTACATTCTGCATGAGCCGGTCATGACCGTGGTGCGGCTTGTGCTCTGGGACCGGCTGGGGCTGCAGTATATTCTGTGCACGGCAGTCATTTTCTTCAGCGCGCTTTGCCTTCCGATTCCCATATCGAAGTGGATCATACGGAAGATCAAACTGCTCAGGATCCTGTTATTGGGGGAAGCTCATTAAGTGAAGAAGAAGATTCGCATCATATTTTTCCTGTGCTGTATGACGGTGGTTCTGTTTACGGCATGGTCCGCGATCCGTTCCTTCCGCCCCAGCCGGGGAAAACCCTATGAAAGACTCAGCGCGGAAGAGGCATATGAGTATATCAGCTACGAGAGTGTTTACTGTATTATTGATGTAAGAGACCCAAAAGCCTATGCCGGCGGACATGTGGAGGGTGCGAAAAACCTTCCCTTTGAGGAGATTGTCGAGAGGGCGGACGATGTGATAGCGGACCGTCATATGATGCTTTATGTGTATGGCAGGGACAGTGAACAAAGCTGTGCTGCGGCGCAGAAGCTCAGTGACAGCGGGTTCACTTCCGTAACGGAAACCGGGAGTTACCGGGACTGGATTCTGATCGGTATAGCGGAGGAAACCGCAGATACAAAAGCTGGCAGTGAGGAAACCGCAAATGACGGCCCGGCACAGATGAATTCGGGAAAGAGCAGCAGTGACGAATGAATGAAGGAGCGTCTTGCGCAGTAGAACAACTAATGTTACAATATTGTTGCAAAATTGTTACTGTTTGTTGCCGAATTGTTATGTCTGCTGTCGGGACGAAGAGTGAGAATCAAGCGTGCTGCGGCGAGTAACATGAATAGCAGATTCATGCGAAGGAGGAAGAAGATGAGGGTGAATACAGGCTTTAAGCGTCTGGCTGTACACATCCCGTGGCTGATACTTGCAGTTGTGATGCTTCTGTTCTGCATACCGCACAGTGTCAACGCTGCATCCACGAAGAAATATACTCTCGTGCGGGGAGAGACAAAGCAGCTGAAGAAAAGACCGGGAGCGGTATGGAGTTCGAAAAACGCTGCGGTTGCGTCTGTGACGCAGACAGGCCTCGTCACTGCGAAAAGACGTGGCAAGACAACCATTACCTCAAAAGTAGGGTCGAAAAAGTATAAGTTTAAGATCACGGTCGAGAAGCCTGCGATCAGTAAGAAAACCGTGAAGCTGGCACTGAATAAGACAAAGGTGATCAAGATCACCGGGACTACCAGGAAGTTTTCATTTGTCTCCTCGGACCCTTCCATCGTGGAGGTAAAGAAAAAGGCAAAGAATAAAGTCAGGATCAAGGCACTCAAGGATGGTACCGCCACGGTCGGAGCGGTCTATCACGGTGTCATGCTGACCTGCGTCGTGACAGCGGGAAGCGGCAATGCAGCACAAGTGGATCCTGACGCGGATGATACCGCGGCAAAAGAGAAAAGCAGCATTGAGATCAAAGGGTACGATGGGAAAGTACTTCAAACGTTGACCTATAAAAAATCAAGCATTGCAAAGAGTGTCAGCGCTGTCAGTTCATATGGGCAGAGTGCGCCTCTGTATACAAGCGTGAATGGGGGAGACGGTCTGGAGAATATTTACTCTGACAAGAATACCGGAAAAGTCCATATTCCGAATGTAAAGCTGTCGGACAAGGAAGTAAATGGAACGATTGCGAAGGCATGTGCATGGGCAAGGGCTGTGTGCAACAGCAAGTACCATGGCTATGACAACGGCCAGAGCAAGGATAAGGGAAGAAACAGATATACCTGGGGGATTCCGAAAAAGGACTCTCCGGGAACGGGAGACTACTGCTGTTATTCACTGGCGATATGTGCCTATTATTTTGCTGGCGTGAATATGCTTGGAGAAGGTCTCGGGGTCGGAGAGCCGGTGTTTTATCCTCCCAAGTCCCCGCAATGGCTGAAAAGCGGCGGTGTTTTCTTCTACGGTGACAGGAATTATGTCGGAACGTCTCCTTATGACTGCAGGAATTATTATCCAAAGCTTGGATTCACGGATATCACGCAGCAGGTGAAAAAGGCCGGAAAGAAGTTTGTATATAAAGCCGGGGATATTGCCGTCGCCTATAAGACGCACCAGCATGCACAGCTGATCATCAAGGATGGTACGGCGAAGAAGTGTGAAGTGGCTGAGGCTTGCGGTCCGGGCAAGGGAAAGAAAAAGGGCGGAGACCAGAGCGGCTCTGAACTGTGTGTATACAATCATCTCTATAATCCGAAAGAAATAAATAGGGTCTATCGTTTTACCGGCGAAGGCGTTATACTGAATAAAGCCGGACTGACAGGGTAAGAAAACGAGGATGGTGGACAGGAAATCAATTCTGCCGGAATAAAAAAGTCAGAAGAGGCACAAGGTCAGGGTGGCTGATCCAGTGCCTCTTTTCACAGTTGCAGCACGATGATGATCTGGCGTTGACGAAGGAGCTGTATCAGAGATCGGGTGAATTCGGTACAGATCCTAAGTATCTGCGGCCGGACGTATACGGTTGTGCAGTCACGCTTTGAGGAAAGGAACTGTTTGGATGAAGGGCAATGATGCCGGGACTGCGGTGAAACCGCATGGAGATTCAGCCGGTAAGAAAAACGGTATGGCTGCTCTTGGCAGAAGCTATACGGTTCTTTTTGTGTTCTGTGCCCTTCTTGCATTTCTTCCATATATGATTCTTGGCAGAAGCTTTGTCTATCGCGTAGACGGCGCGTCACAGTATATTGTTTATCTTCGTTATATGGGGCAATATCTGAGAGAGTGGATCAGCCGCATGTCAAAAGGCATCTTTGTGCCTGTCATGTATGATTATTCCATCGGAATGGGGGATGACGTCAATGCGATCATCCGGTTTCATCCGTTGGATTATCTTTCCGTTTTTGTTCCGGGAAAGTGGACGGAATACCTGTATGACGCGATTCTGCTGATCCGGTATTATCTGTCAGGACTTTCTTTCTGCGTGTTTGCCTTCCGATGGAAAAAGATCGGAATGGAAGAGAAGGGCAGGCTGCCTTACCCGGTCTCACAGACCGGGATTCTGTCCGGCGCGATGGTCTATGTTTTCTGCGGCTACATGCTGCAAAGAGTGATGAATCATCCGACCTATGCGGCGCCGTATATCATTCTTCCGATTCTTCTTCTGGCAGCGGAAGACATTCTGCGAAAGAAGGGGATCCTCCTCTTCCCGGTGGCTGTATTCCTGGGATTTGTCAGTAATTATTACTTCATGTATATCTGCTCTATCGCGCTGCTGGTCTATGTGCTGCTGCGCCTTCCGGAATATCTGGAGATATGCGCACGCCAGGGAAAACGTAAGATTCCTGCGTTCTTTTCCCTGTTTTTTCGTATGGTGGCACTCTACCTTCTTGGACTGGGCATGTCTTTGGTAACGCTCCTTCCAACGCTGATCCGGTATCTTTCCTCCTACAGGACTACGCAGACGGTTCAGAGGCAGAACCTTTTTGTCTATATGGACGTGCGGCGTTATGGCGCATGGTTTGCCAATCTGATCACTCCGTTTGTGAGCTCAGGAAATGGAACAAATCTGAATTATGCTGTGATTGTGTATCCAGCCGTCGTGATGCTGCTTTTCTTCTGCAGAGGGAAGCTGCGCGTTCTCAAGCGTGTCCTGCTTCTGGAACTGATCTGCCTTTTGGTTCCGCTGGGTGGGTATATCATGGCTTTCTTCAACAATGAGAATAACCGCTGGATGTTCCTGATCTCACTTGCGCTCGGAATGACCGTTGTCTTTATGGCAGACGCATTTGTCTGTCTGGACGAGGTGCGGCAGAAAGTGCTGGCTTCATCCGGCGTGGTTTTTCTGATTGTCTCTGCCGTGATCATTGTCATCCTGGATGAAAAGACTTTTGCCATTATTGCCGTGCTTGAGCTCGCTGTCTGTCTGGCTGTGCTGATCGGGCTTGGCCGGAGGAATCCTTCTTCCAAAGCTGTGCGGAGGGCAGTGCTTCTCATTACCTGTCTGAGCACAGTCGTGAATGCATGGATGACCTTCCTGCCCGGTTTCGGCAATACGGCTGTGCTCAGTGAAGAGGCAGGAAGCGCATACAGACGGTTTGAGAAAGGGGGCGGGGAAGCCCTGAGCCAGGTGAAGGGGGACGGCTTTTTCCGGATTGACTCTTCCTCTGTAAAAGCAGGAAGGGAGAATGCAGGAATCTATTTCGGCTACAACGGTATCTCGATGTATAACAGTATTCTGAATGCTGACCTGATTCAGTCCATGCTGGAAGTGGACAACATCGGCCTGGATTCCATTACACATCTGCAGGATCTGGACGGACGGTTTCCGTCAGAGAGCCTTGCCGGGTGCAGGTATTATGTCACAAAGAAGAAGGGGTGCAGGCCATTCGGGTTTACAGATCAGCCGGTTCAGAAGATCGGCTCCTATTACGTATATGAAAATGAGCTTGCGCTGGAATTCGCTTATGGATATGACAGCGTGATCCTGAAAAAGGATTATGAGAAACTGGATTCGGTCGAAAAGGAGCTGGTTAAGCTTCATGCGGCTCTCGTGGACGAAGAGGATCTTCCAAAGGCGGCGAAGCTGAAGCAGATGACACAAACGCCGGAGGAGATTCTGACCGTGGAGATTCCTCTTCCCGAAGAACAGGAAGGGCTGACAAGGACCGGGAACACCTACTACGCTCAGAAGCGTCATACCATACTACACCTGCCGTATGAAAAAAAGCCGGGGTATCTGTGCCTTCTGTCCCTGAAAGGGTTCTGGCGTGACAGAGTCAATTCATCGTACATACGTGTGAGCACCGGCACTCTGAAGAAGCGGTTTTATCTGCGCGGACCGGAAAATCTCTTCACACTCGGCAGAAAGGACTATCTGATTGATCTGATGGCAGAGTCTGCAGATGCAGGCAGTCCCCAGAAGACGGAACTGAAGATCAAGCTTTACTCGAACGGCACCTATTATCTGGATTCCGCGCAGTTGATCTATGTCCCTGTCGGACATTTTCAGAAAGACACAGACAAACTGTCAGAGGGAATCCGGACTGATCTGAAGATCACGGGAAACAGCGCGAAGGGAACCCTGAGCCTTTCCAAGGACCGGCTGGTGACATTCCAGATTCTGTATAAGAAGGGCTGGAAGCTGTTTGTTGACGGGGAACAGACGCAGCTGTTTTCCTCCAATGGCTGCTGGCTCGGTGCGTATATTCCTGAAGGAGAACACGAGATCCTGCTTATGTATGAGACGCCGGGATTAAGGGTTGGTGCCATGATATCGTTTGTCTCACTGCTTCTGTGGTGTCTTCTGGCTGCCTTGTGGCTGAGGGCAAAGAAAAAAGGACCTCCGGTGTCCTGCTTCCGGCACCGGATTCCGGCAGCTGAAGACGGCACTGTGTGAATTGGTTATGAAAAGAAGAGGTTTTACCAGAAAATATATATTGATTTATACCGCGCTGTTTGCCTTGCTTTGCGTGATTGTGTTCTTTCCCTTTGTGCAGAATGGAAAGTGTCTGGTCGGGAAGGGGGATGGACAGTCGCAGTATATCCTGCAGCTCGAATACATGGGACGCTGGCTGAGGCAGGCACTGCAGGGCTTTTGGCACGGAGATTTTACGCCGCCAAGATTTGACTTTGCAATCGGGATGGGGGACGATATCACATCCGTCGTGCGTTTCCATCCCCTGGACTTTCTTTCTGTGTTTGTGCCGGAGGCAGGGACGGAGTTTTTGTATCAGTTTCTGATCTTCCTCAGGCTGTATCTGGCCGGGCTGTCATTTTCCCTGTACTGCTTTGCATGGAAGAAGATGACAGCACCCGCAGCAGCACCGTCTTCCTGGGCACATGAATCCTGGGCGGTCCTGGCGGGGAGCATGGTGTATCTGTTTACCGGATATACCTTCAGTCTTGGAATTGTGCATCCGACGTATCTGTCTCCACTTATTACCCTTCCTCTGCTTCTTCTGGGAGCGGAACGCATGATGCACCGGGAGAAGGAGCACCGGTTCGTCCTGTTTTCTGTCATGACAGCTGTCAGTTTCATCAGCAATTATTACTTTATGTATATTGCTTCCGTGGCAGCGGTGATCTATGTGTTCGTACGGTTTTTCCAGATTTACAAAGAAAACCGCGTCAGGCAGTTTATCATTGTGTTTTTCAGATTTGTCTTCGCATACGGGACAGGGGCGCTGATTTCATGCATTACACTGCTTCCGGTTCTGAAACGGTATGGAAGCAGTTACAGATCACAGCATCTGACAACACTGGCGAATCTCCTTTTCTATGCTGACAGGCGCCGGTACGCAGCATGGCTGATCAATCTGATCACTCCTTTGAGGGCCTCGGGAAACGGGACACATCTGAATTATATCGTACTTGTCTTTCCTGCGATCCTTCTTCTGTTTTTCTTCTCCAGGAGAGAGGATGAAAGCAAGGAAAGAGCTTCAGTGAGAGTCTTTCTCAGGATTGCCGCGATAGTTCTGCTTGTAGTTCTTCTGCTTCCGGCAGGCGGTTATCTCCTGGCGGCGATGAATAACGAGAACAATCGCTGGGTGTTCCTGATCGCACTGCTGTGCGGCGGTATTGTATCTTTCTCATTTCCGGACTTTTTCCGGCTGCAGAAGCATCACGCACAAGCCCTGACCGCAGGCTGCGTTGTCTATGACCTGGCGGTGATGGCTTCGTTTTTCTATCTTGGCTTCGACCTGTATCAGGCAGCAGGAGCCATCCAGCTTACCATTACGACGATCCTTCTGCTTACGGTTGGAAGAAGAGCTGCAAAAAGGGCTGTGTGCACGCTGTTGATGTGTATCTGTGTCTTTTCGTGCGCGGTGGACGGAATCATGACATTTGCCAGGCCTTTCGGCAACCTGACCCGTTTCTACCAGAAGGCCGGGAATACAACTGCATGGTACAGAAAGAGTGTATATGCGAACTATCTGAAGATTCCGGGAGCCGGAGAGGATGGATTTTGTCGTGTAGACGGCGTGTTTTCCCGCAACACGGAAGACAATGCGGCTCTGCTGCTGGGTTACCATGGAATCCAGATGTACAACAGTGTCATGAACACAGCTCAGCTGGACGCTCTGATGGAAACGGACAATGTCGGTCTGACAACCATGCTGCACATCAAGCATCTGGATGGAAGAAGTGCGGCCCAGGAACTGGCGGCGGTGCGGTATTATATGGTCAGGCCTAAAAGCGCGGCAGCCATTCCTTATGGCTATTCCAAAGAGCCTGTTTACCAGGATCGGAATATTGCCATCTATGAAAACCAGATTCCTTTGTCTGTGTCATACGGCTGCAGCCGTGTGATGGCGCAGAGCGAATATGAGAAGCTGACCGCGGCGCAGAAAGAGTATGTGTGTCTGGACGCAGCCGTGATTGCCGATGAGGAGGCAAGGGCCTTCCGGGGAGAGACTCTGACAGCACAGGAATACAGCCGGATGGCTGGCATAGTGACAGAACCGGTGTCCGGTCTTAGGGCGGATACCGGAATCAGGATAAAGGAGAAGAAGGGCAAGGGCACAGTCCTGAAGGTTAAGAATAAAAAGTCAAAATGCCATCTTACAGTCAGGATGAGAAAGGGATATGCGTGTTATCTGGCTCTGGAGGACGTCAGTGCTTCCCAGAGTGCAAGCATCCGTGTGAAGGCAGCAGATGTAACAGACATGGCAACATTGCTGACCGATGATGCCACCTACACTTTGAGAAGGTCGGATTATCTCGTGAATCTGGGAAACCCACAGGAGGATGCTGATAAAGAACTGTCTCTGCGCTTTACGAAAAAGGGCACCTACCGGATCGGCAGCCTGCGTGTTGTATACATTCCGATGGAAGGCTATGAAGAGAAGGTCGGCGTACTGCGGCTTCATGCGATGCAGCAAGAGCAGGTAAGGGATGATGTGATCAGTGGAACAGCAGAGTGGGATCAGCCAGGGGTCCAGCTGTTTTCTGTTCCATACAGTGACGGATGGAAGGCAGAGGTAGATGGTAAGCCGGCATGCCTTCTGAAGGCAGACAGCTGCTGGATGGGACTTGTCATGGAGCCCGGCGTTCATACCATACGTCTGATTTACCGGACGCCGATGCTGAAAGCCGGTGCATGGTGCAGCGCTTTGGGATTTGCTGTGCTGATTCTTGCTGCACTCTTTTTCAGGATCAGGAAACGCAGACTTCGAACAGATAAAAGACAGGGAGCTGAATAATGTTCCCGGAAGTGATGAGAAACAGCACAGGCGAGTGAAAGAATTCGCATTTGGAAACAATCAGTCAACTTACATAAACGTGCGTTTTGGGAGGAAAGGAAGTATGATTGCACCGCTGACAGCCGTGACACCGGTCCAGGAGATACCTTTTGCCGACGCAGGAGGAAACCATCTGTGGATCAAGCGGGATGATCTTCTGCCGTTCTCTTTCGGAGGAAACAAGGTTCGGATCGCCGCTTCTTTTCTGGAGGATTGTAAATCGAAGGGCTGTGATGCTATGATTCTGTACGGGGACAGAAGATCCAATCTGTGCAGGGTGCTTTCCGCCATGAACACAGCGTCCTTTCTCGATACGGTTATGATCGAGACGAGTGAGAATGAACAGCCGGATATTGTCCCGTTTAATGAAAGAATGATCCGTCTGCACGGAATACGGATCCTTCCCTGCCGCAAAACGGAGATCCGGTCCACGGTGGAATATGCGATGGAGGTTCTGCGTACAGAAGGGAAGAAGCCGTATTATATCTATGGAAACTCTCTGGGAGAGGGCAATGAGGGTACAGCTGCTGATGCCTATGTGAGGGCGAGTGACGAGATCCTTGCATGGGAGAAGGCTTCGGGTATTCCGATTGATTATGTGTTTACCGCATGCGGAACCGGCAGCACGCTGGCAGGACTTGCGGTCGGGCTGCTGGAGGGAGGAAGCCGTGCGGAGGTCATTGGGATCTCGATTTCTTCCAGATCTCCGGAGCGTGCACGGAGCTGTGTGTGCAGGGCAGCGTATGACTGGTACAGAAGAGCCGGAAGGATAGCGCCTGACTGTCTGGAAACACATCTGACTGTGGAGACAGCGTATAACTGTGGAGGGTATGGCAGGAAGGATCAGCGGGTCCTGGATCTGATCCGCCGCGTATTTCTGGAGACCTCCATCCCGCTGGATCCGACCTATACAGGCAAAGCATTCCGGGGAATGCTGGATTATCTGAAAGATCACAGGATCCAGGAGAAGAATATCCTGTTTCTCCATACAGGCGGCACCCCCCTTTTCTTTGACCTTCTGGCGGAAGAAAATGGCTGGGCAGTCGGAGAGAAAGTATAGTTTTTGAGGAGGAGTGAGCGCAATGCTGGTTTCGGTTGTAATCCCATGCTACAATTCGGAGAAAACGATCCGGAAGGTCGTGGAGATGACCATGCAGGAGTTTGAGAAGATCGAAGGGTATGACGTGGAGTTTGTCCTGGTCAATGACAATTCCAGAGATGGAACATTTGAGGAGATCAGGCTTCTGGCTGGAGAGTATCCGCAGGTGCACGGGATTAACCTGATGCGGAATTTCGGACAGCATAATGCCCTGATGTGTGGAATGAATTATACCCATGGTGATCTGATCATGGGGATGGACGATGATATGCAGACACATCCCTCCCAGATCGGAAAGCTTCTGGACAAGCAGAAAGAAGGATATGACCTGGTGTATGGCGTGTACGAGAAGAGCGAGAATTCAGCCGGCAAAAACCTGACCAGCTGGTTCAACAGGGTGTCTTCCCGCATGCTGCTTGGCCGGCCGAAGGAGATCCGGTCCAGCAATTTCTGGCTGATCACGAATAAGGTGCGCATGGAGGTGATCCGGTACCGGAATTACAATCCATATGTGGACGGACTGTTTTTCCGGACGACGCATAACGTTGGAAATGTGGTGATTGAGCACCACAAAAGAGAATATGGAACCAGTAATTATACGCTCAGAAAGATGATGAAGCTGTGGATGGCGTACTGGAATTACTCCGTCCTCCCGCTCAGGGCCGCGTCCGTACTTGGCTCTGTCACAGCGCTGCTTGGATTTCTGGCAGCGATAGTCACGATCGTTCATAAGCTGATCGATCCGGGCACGACGGTGGGCTGGGCTTCCACTCTGAGCATCATGCTGATCTTTTTCGGCTTCACGCTGCTTGTGCTCGGGATTATCGGAGAATACATCGGTGAGATCGTGCTGTCGATCAATAATACCCCACAATATGTGATCCGGGAAATGGTCAATGTCAAGGACGAGGATAGGATAAGTTGAAGAAAATGATGATCCTTGGGGCAGGTGTCTATCAGCTGCCCCTGATATCACAGGCCCGCAGTATGGGATTTGAGACGATTGTTGTGAGCGTGCCAGGATCGTATCCCGGCTTTGCACTGGCTGACAAGGCGCTTTATATCGACACCAGGGACAAGGAGCGGGTGCTGAAGGCTGCAAGGCAGGAACAGATCCAGGGGATCTGTACGACCGGAACAGATGTTGCGGTATCTTCGATCGGGTATGTCTGCGATCAGATGGGACTGTCAGGGATATCCATGCGTGCTGCGGATATCCTGTGTGATAAAGCCCGGATGAAGGAGGCCTTCCTTGCCCACGACGTCCGGTGTGCGCCGGGCAGAAGAGCATACAGCGTCATGGAAGCGGTTCAGGCAGCCCGCGAGACGGGATATCCGGCTGTGGTGAAAAGAGTTGACAGCTCCGGAAGCCGGGGCATTACCGTGGTAAACGGGGACGAAGATGTGAAACGTGCCTGGATGAGTGCAAAGGAGAAGACGAGCCGGGAATACGTGCTGGTTGAGAGAAAGCTCAATGGGGTTGAGATCGGTGTGGATGGATATGTGCGAAACCACCGGATCATATTTTTTGCTCCTCATACGAAATTTGTCTATCAGGGAGAGCATTCGACTGTGCCGATTGGCCATGCTTTCCCTTGTCCCCTGAGCCCGGAACTGACAGAGGATCTCAGAGAGCAGCTGCAAAGGTGTGTGGACGCGGCCGGCGCGGACCATTGCTGTTTCAACGCGGATGTCTTCATTGACACAGATCAGGCATGGGTGATTGAGATGGGCGGACGATGCGGGGCAACCTGCATTCCGGAGCTGATATCAGAATACTATGGTTTTGACTACTATGAGGCAATGCTGCTGGAAGCAGCCGGGATCAGGGCGGAGTTTCCGAACAGGGAGGGCGGCAGCGGCTGCATGGCAAAGCTTATGACAAGCCCGGTGGAGGGAATTGTCACCGGGATTGATGAAAAGGGACTGAAAGAGCTGCGCGAAAGCGGCATTGACGTCAGGATCGATCCGCAGGTAGGTTCCCATGTGTTTGCGATGTCTGACGGGACAGACAGGATCGGGCAGGTTCTGGTGAAGACCAAAGAGGAGAAAGAACTGGACGAGGCCATGTCACGTGCGAGGAGCTGCCTGACTGTCAACGGACAGAATCTGGAGGAACTATGGAGAAGCTGAAGAAATATCTGCCGCTCCACCTTACGATCATGCTATTCTCCCTGACAAGTGTGTTTTCAAAGGCTGCAAGTGTAGCGTATAATACAGGAGGGCTGAAATCGCCGATGCTCTGGCTGTTTCTCTTCCTGATGATGCTGAACTGCGGGGTCTATGCAATCGCGTGGCAGAAGGTGATCCGCAGATTTGAACTTAATGTAGCCTATGCCAATCGGTCTGTGTACCTGATCTGGGTTCAGATCTGGGCGGTCATGATCTTCAAGGAGAATCTCTCCGCGTCTAACATTGTCGGCCTGGTGATTGTGATGGCTGGTGTTTTGGTGGTTGTGTTCCATGAATAAATATTTGCTGCTGATGTTCATACTGACGTTTTTCTCTGCGCTCTCCCAGCTTCTTCTGAAGCTCAGTGCGAACGAGACGCACAAAGGGCGCTTTGGAGAGTACCTGAATGGGAAGGTGATCACGGCGTATGTCATTTTCGCCCTGGTACTGCTTCTGAATACGTATGCCTATACGAAGGTAAACCTGAAGTACGGACCGGTCATAGATACCTTTACCTATGTTTTTGTGCTTCTCCTTTCTGTGCTTGTGCTGAAGGAAAGGCTTGAGAAGTGGAAGCTGGCCGGCAACGTCATGATTATAGCAGGAGTTCTCCTCTATGCGATGGAGCCTTTCTGATGCCGGTTTTTGGCAAGTCTGTCAATCTATGGTAATATAACCTGAAAAAAGGGGCAGTATGCATATGCTGTACAGTGTTGTCATTCCCTGCTATAACTCCTCCCGGACAATCCGTTCTGTCGTAGAGGAGACGATGCAGAAGTTTGAGGAAATGAATCTTGGCCGGCTGGAATTTGTGCTGGTGGATGACTGCAGCCCGGACGATGGTGCTACCGTGCGTGAGCTGAGAAGTCTTGTTGCGGACTATCCATGCGTCCGCGCGATCGAGCTTGCCAAAAACGGGGGCCAGCATAACGCGCAGATGGCTGCGCTGAATTATGCGAAGGGTGACTATATCATCTCCATGGATGATGACGGGCAGACCAGCCCGACGCAGCTTCCAAAGCTGCTGGAAGAAATCGAAAAAGGGTATGATATCGTCTATGCCTATTATCCGGACAAGCACCATTCAAATGGAAGAAATCTCGGGAGCCGTTTCAATCAGTGGTCCATGAATGTGCTGATCGGCAAACCGAAGGACATGAAGACCAGTTCCTTCTGGGTGATCCGCCGTTTTGTGCGTGATTACGCGATCCAGTACAGGAATCCATATACCCATATCCAGGGTGTGTTTCTCAGGGTGACGCGCAACATCAGCTGCGTTGCGGTGGAGCATTTTTCAAGGCAGGTCGGACAGAGCGGATATACGTTTAAGAAGCTGGTACAGCTGTGGGCGAACATAATCGGCTTCTCCATTGTCCCGCTGCGCCTGGCAACAATTCTGGGCAATGTCTTTGCCCTGACAGGACTGATCGGGATTATCGCAGTGATTATCCGGAAGATTGTCCGCCCGGTGACAGCGATCGGCTGGCCAAGCCTGATGGTTTCCATCTTCTTCTTCTCAGGCCTGATCCTGATGTTCATGGGGCTGATCGGAGAATACATCGGACGGATCTTTCTGGGAATGAGCAACAATCCGCAGTATGTCGTGCGAAGGATAGACGAGCATGGGCAGGCTCCGTTTCTGGAAAATGACTCCGGAGAGCGTTTTTTCAGCAGTGTTTATGACTCCGGCCAGGAGCTGAATGGCCGGAATGCGCGGCGGAGTAATCTTGACGAAAAGGAGGAAGGTTTGAAATGAAAACTCTGATGATCATGGGAGCGGGGATTTACCAGGTTTCGCTGATTAAAACAGCGAAACGTATGGGAATTCATACGATTGCGGTTTCCATTCCCGGAAACTATCCGGGGTTTGCTTACGCAGATGAAGTACTTCATATCAATACGGTGGACTCCGGCGCGGTTCTGAAGGCGGCCCGGGAGAAGAAGATAGACGGGATCTGTACTGCCGGGACGGATGTGGCTGTCATGACTATCGGAAAGGTCAATGATGAGCTGGGCCTGTCAGGCATCTCTTACGAAGCTGCGAAGCTCGCCTGTGACAAGGTTCAGATGAAGGAATGCTATGAGGCCAACCATGTCCGCACAGCCCGTTACCGCAAGATTTATTTCAATGAGGATGTGAACAGCAAGATCAGGGATCTTGCTTATCCCCTGATTGTAAAGATCGTGGATTCTTCCGGAAGCAGAGGAATTACAAGAGTGGATTCACCCTCTGATCTGCCCGGCGCGATCCGGAATGCGCAGTCATTTACCCGCAAAGATTATTATATCGTGGAAGAGTTCATCGCCGGCCGGGAATTCGGTGCGCAGGCTTTCGTGATGGACGGCAAGGTGCAGTTCATCCTTCCGCATGGCGATTATATCTTTATGGGAAGTACAGGAGTCCCGGCAGGGCATTTTGCCCCTTATGAACTCAGCGAGGAGCAGGTCAGGGACTGCTATGAGACGACAGAGCGGGCGCTGAAGGCCATGAAACTGGATAACTGTGCCTGCAATTGCGATTTTATCATGCGCGACGGAAAGACCTATGTCCTTGAGATTGGCGGGAGGAGCGGTGCGACCTGCCTTGCGGAGCTGGTCGGAATCTATTATGGTTTCGATTATTATGAGAAGATCATACAGGTTGCGCTCGGAGAGAAGCCGGACTTTCCGACTTCAAAGCATGTGCCGAATGCATCGAAGCTTCTGATGAGTGACAGGGACGGCGAGATTATCGCCATGGCGAACCGGAACCGGAAGTCTGATCCGAATATCTATGAGGTTGTATTCGACTACACGGTTGGCGATCATGTGAAAAAGTTCCATGTTGGTCCCAACCGGATCGGGCATGTCATCACGCAGGGGAATACCCTGGCGGAAGCGACAAATGCCCTGGACCGCGCGTTGAAGAACATCTCGATTGAAGTGGAGTGAATGCGGATCAGAATCACAGAAGTACAAAGAGATCCGCCGGAGGAACCAAATGCTGGAAAATGTGCAGAAAAAAATGATGAACGGTTACATCCTGACAGACCTTCCCCGGATGAGCTGCCAGGTGCCGAAGAATTTCTCCAGGGTGATGCAGCTGCAGCGCGAAAGAGTCCAGGCGCTTATGAAGTGCGCCTGGAAGATTCCGTTTTACCGGGAGCGGTTTGAGAAGGCAGGAGTGAGGCCGGAGGACATCCGTACGGGAGACGACCTGACGAAGCTGCCGGTTCTGACGAAGGATGAGCTGCGCGAGTGGATGGGCTCTTTGAAGGATCTTCCACAGTACAGGGACTGGATCTGTGATACAACCTCCGGATCTACCGGAAAGCCTGTGTCGGTCCTGTTCTCCCCCAGGGAGAAGGCATACATGAAAGCGAACTGGTACCGTGTCATGCTATGCTGCGGATACAACCCTCTCAAGGGAAAGATGATGAGCCGCATCAATATGCATGATGTGAATCCCGGCGGGCAGGATACTTACCTTCAGAAGCTGGGTCTGTTCCGGCATGCCTTTGTTGACCAGTATGCGCCGGAGGAAGAGGTGATCGACAAGATCAATGCATACAGGCCGGACTGGCTTTATATGAATAAGACAGAGCTGATGCGTCTTGTTCTGTACGCAAAGCGCACCGGGAAGAAGATCTTTCACCCGAAGTTCTACGATCCGATTTCCGAGAAGGTGACAGAGAATGACCGTGCGCTGTTTATCGAGCAGCTGGGGGAGGGGATTATCGATTCCTACGGGACGGCGGAAACAGGTGCCTGCATGCTGCGCCTTCCCGGGAAAGATTATTATGTGGTCCACAATGATTCCTTTGTGGTGAATGTGATTGACGACAACGGGAAGATGGCGCGGCAGGGACGTGTCATTATCACACCCCTTTATAAAAAGGATCTGCCGCTGATCAATTACGAAGTCGGTGACAGGGCGGTCATGCGGACTTCACAGGGCGTGCATTTTATCACGAACATGGAAGGCCGCCTGAACGATTATTTCCGCTATGAGGATGGAAGGGTCACCAGCTTCTTTGAGGTGACGCCGGTCATCGCACATTGCCCGGATATCCTGCAGATTCGTTTCATCCAGAAGACCTGGGACCTGATTCATGTGCAGATTGTCCGGGATGAGCAGGCGGACATGACCCGGGCAGAACTTGAGGAATACCTGACAACTTCACTGAACCAGATTTTCAAACAGCCGTTTACGTTTGAGTTTGAGTGGATGCAGGTGATTCCTCCTGACAAGAACGGAAAGCTGCGCATGATTGTCTGTGAGGCAGAATAAACAGCCGGGAGAGAAGGAGAAAGGTATTGTGAAGCGAATGGGAAATGTGAAAGGGGCGAAACGAATTCTGTGTCTGTTGTTTCTTGTCGGTATCCTTGCAGCTGGAGCCGGATTCATGCCGGTGATGGCTTCGGCGGAGGAGGGCGACCATGGAGTGCATCTCGACCAGGTGCATACGATCTACTGGAGGGCGACTCTTAATAAGACTGTCAAAAGAGGCAAGAAGGTGCTGGCGAAATCCGGCACGAAGGTCATTGTGACAAAGCGTGGCTACGGCCGAAGTAAAAAGAGCACGATTGTCTATAAAACAGGGAAAAAGAAGATCAGCGTTCCGAATTCCTGGCTCTCGTTCAAGTCTGATATTACATCCATCAGCAAAGAAGGCGACTACAATCTGGAGACGAAGGAAGCTTTCATCAACAGAAAGACCAGGGTAAAGAAAAAGGAAAAGTACGTGGTCTGGGTGAGCCTGGATAAGCAGAGGGTGAATATATTCAAGGCTGAGAGCAAGGGAAAGAATAAAACCTGGAAACTATCCTGCGTTTACAAGTGTTCTACCGGAAATGTCCATACGCCGACCAAGGCAGGCTGGTGGAAGGTCGGCTTTAAGAGAAAAACATTCAGCGGCCTTTTGTGGTTTACGGAAGTTGTCGGCGGCGGCATGCATAAGTGGCCCGGCCCGATCAACAAAAAACAGTACGGAAAGCGTACCGCGTCACGTGGCTGCATCAGACTGTCGAAGAAGGACGCGCATGCGGTATATAAGAAAATCAAGGTTGGAACGAGAGTGCTGGTGTACTGACTGTAGCTGCTGTCTCCCGGCAGGGTATGCCTTTCGTCCTATGGATTTCACCTTACAGATATGGTATGATTCTGACTGTTAAGACCAATAAACAGCTGAAGGAGAAAGCATGAAGAGAATACTGCTGAAGCTAAGCGGTGAAGCGCTTGCAGGAGATCGGAAAACCGGATTTGACGAGGAGACGGTATTGGGGATTGCCGCCCAGGTTAAGGAGCTTGTGACAGGAGGCATGCAGATTGCCATCGTTACGGGTGGAGGAAACTTCTGGAGAGGACGGTCCAGCCGGAACATTGACCGGACGAAGGCAGACCAGATCGGGATGCTTGCCACTGTGATGAACTGTATCTATGTCTCGGAGATTTTCCGCTCGCAGGGGTTGCAGACCCGTGTGATGACACCCTTCCTGTGCGGTGATGCAGCCCAGCTGTTTACCAAAGATGCGGCAGTACATGCACTGGAGGACGGCGAGGTTGTCTTCTTTGCCGGTGGTACAGGACACCCTTACTTCTCGACGGATACGGCAACGCTTCTGCGTGCGGTCGAGATTGAGGCGGATACGATTCTTCTGGCAAAGTCAATCGACGGCGTGTACGATGACGATCCGCATGATAACCCGAATGCGCGGAAGTACCGGACGGTTACAATCGACGAGGTGATCGAAAAGAATCTGAAGGTGGTGGATTTGACGGCCTCCATCCTGGCAAGGGAAAACCGGATGAGTATGTATGTGTTTGGACTGAATGAGGAGAACAGTATCGTACGGGCCGCCCGCGGGACAATTGACGGTACATCGGTCACGGTCTGAAGGACAGACCAAGCTGGTGTACTGACGCTGATGACAGAAACAGACAGGAAGAACCGCGGGTGCGGTATCCTGACAAAGAACAAGAGAACCAGAAAGGGGAAGGACAATGGACAGCAGACTGAATCCGTATGTGGAAAAGATGGGCAAGACACTTTCGAACCTGGAGGAGGAATTCAAGACCATCCGCGCAGGCCGCGCAAACCCTGCTGTAATCAGCAAGGTACGTGTCGATTATTATGGCTCGCAGGTTCCGGTTTCCCAGGTGGGCAATATCACGGTGCCGGAGGCGAGGATCCTGCAGATCGCGCCATGGGAGCCGAATATGATCAAGGAAGTGATAAAGGCACTTAACATGGCGGATATCGGTATCAATCCGACGACGGACGGCAAGGTGATCAGGCTTGTGTTTCCTGAGCTTACGGAAGAGCGCAGAAAGGACCTGACCAAGGATGTCAAGAAAAAGGGCGAAGCCGCTAAGGTCGCCGTGCGGAATATCCGCCGTGATGCGGACAAGTCCTTTAAGAAGCTGAAAGATGAGATCTCAGAGGATGAGGTTGCCGATCTTCAGGATGAACTCCAGAAGGAGACAGACGCAAAAGTCAAGGAGATTGATAAGATGGTCGAGGAAAAGTCCAAGGATATCCTGACCGTCTGATGACAGTTCAGCCGGTCTTTTACCCGGCTAAGCGTGAAGACGCATTTTACTTCGTCGTGGGTGCATGCCCGCGGCGAAGTTTGGTATCAGTGGAAACAGCGCTGCCGGTGTCCGGGCAGATCCGGAAGGGAAGGACCGCCGGAAGACACAGGCCAAAGAGGAGAGGATTATGGAGATACCGCGCCATGTGGCGATCATACTGGATGGAAACGGACGATGGGCGAAGTCCAGGAACATGCCCCGCAATTACGGGCATGTGAAGGGGGCGGCCAATGTGGAAGTCATCTGCCGGGCCGCGGACGAACTCGGGATCAAATACCTGACCGTGTACCTGTTTTCCACGGAGAACTGGAGACGGAGCCAGGACGAAGTGAAGGCGCTGATGAAGCTTTTTCACAGCTATACCCGCACCGCGATCCGTCAGGCAAGAGAGAACAATATGCGGTGCCGGATCCTCGGAAAACAGGAGGAACTGGACGACACGCTTCGGAAGAATCTGAAAGAGCTGGTGGAGAGCTCCAAAAACAACACGGGGCTTAACTTCCAGCTTGCGATCAACTACGGAAGCCGGGACGAGATCGTGCGGGCAGTCCGGAATCTCGCTGCCGATGTGAAGGAAGGCCGGATTGCCGATCCTTCTGAGATTACGGAGGAATCCATCTCCTCCCGCCTGGACACGGCGGATATTCCTGACCCGGACCTTCTCATCCGGACCAGCGGAGAGATGAGGCTGAGCAATTATCTGATGTGGCAGCTGTCCTACGCGGAATTGTATTTCACCAGCACGCCGTGGCCTGCGTTTTCAAAAAAAGACCTGGAACTCGCAATCGAAGAATACAACAAAAGAACACGCCGGTACGGCGGACTGAAGAAGGACGAGGAGGATTGACAGCCATGTTTGTTACCAGACTGATCAGCGGAGCGATTCTGCTTGCTGTTATGATAGGAGCTGTGTGCATCAGCGGACCGGTGCTGTTTTTTTTCCTTCTGGCCATCTCACTGATCGGCATGTTTGAGCTCTACCGCGCGACCGGCGTCAGGTCAGAATCGGAAAACCTGATGACTGTCTGCGCTTATATCGGCGCGGCGGGATTCTATACGCTTGTCTGGTTCGGCCTGAAGGACTACTATCTGGCCGGTGTTTCGGCAGCCATGATCCTGCTGCTGTTTGTGTATGTGTTTCTGTTTCCGAAGTATCACGCCAGCCAGCTGATGTGTGCGTGTTTCGGAATTCTGTATGTCGCTGTCAGCCTGAGTTTTATCTATCAGACAAGATGCCTGACAGACGGACAGTTCTCTGTATGGCTGATCTTCATCTGCTCGTGGGGCAGCGATACGATGGCATATGTCGCGGGCAGGCTGTTTGGAAAGCATAAGATGGCTCCTGTGCTCAGTCCGAAGAAAACGGTGGAGGGTGCTGTCGGAGGCGTGGCCGGAGCGGCGCTGATCGGTGCCATCTACGCCGCGGTGATCGGGCAGTTCCTGCAGTCGGCAGGCAGCAAGGTTCTGGTCTATGCCATGATCAGTGCCGTCGGTGCCCTGGTGTCTATGACCGGAGACCTTGCGGCATCCGCGATCAAGCGCAACCATGACATCAAAGACTACGGGAATCTGATTCCGGGTCATGGAGGGATTCTGGACCGTTTTGATTCCGTCATTATCACAGCGCCGATTATCTATATGCTTGCGTATGCTGCCGGTGGCTGAAGCGAGGAGAGAAAGATACGATGAAAACGATCTCTGTTCTGGGAAGTACAGGTTCTATCGGTACACAGACGCTCGATGTGGTGAGACACCATCCGGACATCAGGGTTGCCGCTCTGACGGCAGGCAGGAATGTGCGGCTTCTGGAGGAGCAGATCAGGGAATTCCGGCCGCAGACAGCAGTTCTTTCCGATGAGACGGCGGCCGGAGACCTGAAACCGCGTGTCAGGGATCTCGATGTACGGATCCTCAGCGGCATGGATGGACTGATTGAGGCAGCTTCTGGTCCTGACGTGGATATGACCGTTACCGCGATCGTCGGAATGATCGGCATACGTCCTACCATTGCTGCGATCCGCGCCGGCAAGGACATCGCCCTGGCAAACAAGGAAACGCTTGTGACGGCAGGTCATCTGATCATGCCGCTGGCAAAGGAATACGGCGTAAAGATCCTGCCGGTGGATTCCGAGCATTCCGCCATCTTCCAGTCTCTGAACGGAGAGCGGTATGACAGGATTGAGAAGATCCTGCTGACCTGCTCCGGAGGTCCGTTCCGGGGTATGAGCGCACAGGAACTTGAGAAGGTTACAGTGGAGGATGCGCTGCGGCATCCGAACTGGAACATGGGGCCGAAGATTACCGTTGACAGCGCGACACTGGTCAACAAAGGACTGGAAGTGATGGAAGCCGGCTGGCTGTTTGGCGTGGACGCAGACCGGATTGAAGTGGTTGTCCAGCCGCAGAGTGTGATTCATTCCGCTGTTCAGTTTGTGGACGGCGCTGTGATCGCGCAGCTGGGAACACCGGATATGCGGCTCCCGATCCAGTATGCGCTCTTCTGGCCGGACAGGAGAGGGATGGATACGCAGCGGCTTGACCTGTTTGCGTTGAAGGAACTGACATTCCTCAGACCGGACACGGAAGTGTTCCGCGGCCTGCCGCTGGCCCTTCGCGCGATGAAGGCGGGAGGCACCATGCCGACCGTGTTCAACGCGGCCAATGAAAAGGCGGTGGCGAAGTTCCTCGCGCATGAGATCCGGTTTACGGATATCTGCCGGATCATCGAGTCCTGCATGGACGCGCACACCGTGCAGCCCGAACCTTCTCTGGATGCCATTCTGGAGACAGAGAAAGAAGTATATGCCCGCATCGGCTGATCCGACGGCGTTGTATCTGGAGACAATATGGGAATCATTACTGCGGTTATCATATTCAGCGTGATTGTGCTGTTCCATGAATTCGGGCATTTTTCAGCGGCGCGTCTTTTTGGAGTTGAGGTCATTGAATTTTCTCTGGGTATGGGACCGAGGCTTCTGTCTCATACCAGCGAAAAAAGCGGTACCCGCTATAGTGTGAAGTGCCTTCCCTTCGGCGGGAGCTGCCAGATGAAGGGAGAGGATGACGAGGATTTGGGGGAAGGATCCTTCGGATCAAAGAAAATCTGGCAGAGAATTCTGATCGTCGCAGCAGGGCCGGTGTTCAACTTCCTGCTTGCGTTCCTGTTCGCTGCAGTGATCATCGGGACGGTCGGCTATGATGCCCCGGTCGTCGCGGGACTGACAGAAGACTCCCCGCTTGCGGCAGCCGGAATTGTGACCGGGGACGAAATTACTTCCATCGGCGGCCGCAGGATCACGATTTACCGCGATATTGTCAACTACGTTACATTTGACCTGGAAGACGAAATCACACCCGGCAGCATCCCTGTTGAGTGGAAGCATGACGGCGCAGCGCAGCGCGCGGAGATCTCCCTGAACAGAACGCAGGGTACCTCGTCCGGTGTCCTCGGCCTGTACGGGGGCGGAAGATTCAGCGCGCAGGGCAATGTGCTCCGCATTCTCGGATACTCCGCCTATGAGGTAAGATACTGGATCACGACGACTGTAAAGAGTCTGGGAATGATCGGAAAAGGCCGTGTCTCCGTGAATGATATCTCCGGTCCTGTCGGGATTGTCGGCGTCATCAGCGACACATACAAAGAGACAAAGCGTGAGGGTTCCTTCATGCTGTTTCTGAATATGCTGAACATGGCGATCCTTCTTTCGGCAAATCTCGGCGTGATGAATCTGATTCCGTTTCCCGCGCTGGATGGAGGCAGGATCGTTCTGCTCGTGATCGAGGGCATCAGGAAGAAAAAGATCGGGGAGAACGTCGAGGCGTATATCAATCTTGCCGGGTTTGCCGTGCTGATGGCAATTATGGTTCTCGTTCTGTTCAATGATATCCGGAAGATTCTGTAATCACACTTTTTGTGACATATGCAATATGGGAATTGACAACTCTGAAAAAACAGGGTATACAGGATCTGTCAGGATCAGGCAGCCGTCTGCTGCAGGCTGGTTTCGTTCGAAATCAGTGTTCACTATTCATCAGACAGAAAACAGATAAAAAAAGCTTGACACAGAAGGTGTGTTCCTGTACTATTTGTATCGAACGTTAGTTCACGAACATGTTTTCGGAAAGGAAGAGGGAAGAGATGGCAAAAAAAGCACAACTCACAGGTTCAGCCGCAGCAGATACGCAGAATCAGGATAAGATGCGCGCGCTTGACGCAGCACTGTCCCAGATTGAGAAGCAGTACGGCAAGGGCGCGGTGATGCGCCTGGGTGAGAATACCTCCAACATGAACGTTGAGACGATCCCTACCGGCTCACTGAGCCTTGATATCGCACTTGGGCTCGGCGGCATTCCGCGTGGCAGAATCATAGAGATCTACGGACCGGAGTCCTCCGGCAAGACGACCGTAGCGCTTCATATGGTCGCGGAGACACAGAAGAAGGGCGGCATCGCCGGCTTCATCGACGCGGAGCACGCGCTGGATCCTGTGTACGCGAAGAACATCGGCGTGGATATCGACAACCTCTATATCTCACAGCCGGATAACGGGGAGCAGGCGCTTGAGATCTGCGAAACTATGGTCCGTTCCGGCGCTGTGGACATCATCATTGTGGATTCCGTCGCGGCGCTGGTGCCGAAGGCGGAGATTGACGGTGATATGGGCGATTCCCATGTCGGACTGCAGGCAAGGCTTATGAGCCAGGCGCTCCGGAAGCTGACCGGTGTGATCAGCAAGTCCAACAGTGTTGTGATCTTTATCAACCAGCTGAGGGAGAAGGTCGGGATCATGTTCGGCAATCCTGAGACAACAACCGGCGGAAGAGCTTTGAAATTCTATTCCTCGATCCGTATGGACGTGAGGAGAATCGAGGCGATCCGGCAGCAGGGTGAAGTGATCGGCAACAGAACCCGGATCAAGGTGGTGAAGAACAAGGTGGCACCTCCGTTTCGTGAAGCGGAATTCGATATTATGTTTGGGAAGGGAATTTCCCGCGAGGGCGATGTGCTTGACCTGGCGTCGAACCTGAACATCATCCAGAAGAGCGGTGCGTGGTATGCCTATGAAGGGGAAAAGATCGGCCAGGGACGTGAGAACGCGAAGCAGTATCTGGCAGAGCACCCGGAACTCTTTGACGAGGCAGCGCACAGGGTGAGAGCGCATTACGGGCTGGAGAGTGAGGACGCCCCGAAGCAGGATGCTTTGGACGAGAGCGGTATGGCGCAGGGAGCGATGACAGATGCTGGTGACGGAAGTAAGGAAGATCACTGACAGAAAGTACAGGATCCGGCTTGAGGACGGCGTGAGTTTTGTCCTGTATGCTGCGGAAGTCAGAAAGTACCGGATCCGGCAGCAGGAGGATCTTGCCAAAGAGACGATCCGGCAGATCATCGAAGAGGTCCTGAAAAAGAGAGCCTGTCTCCGGTGCCTGAATCTGCTCAAGACTTCAGACCGCACCGTTCAGCAGCTGACCGGAAGGCTCAGGCTTGACGGATACCCGGAAGAGGTGATCCGCTGCGCGCTGGATTATGTGGCTTCTTTCCATTATACGGATGACAGGCGTTACGCGCAGAATTATGTCCGCATGATGTCCGCAAGGAAGAGCAGAAGACAGATAGAGACCGAACTGATCGGAAAGGGCGTGGACCATGAAGTGGTCCGCGCCGCTCTTTGTGAGGCAGATGCTGAAGCCGGGGAGGATGGCGGACTGGAACGGACGGCCATTCTTGCCCTTGCGCGGAAGAGAGGATATGACCCGGGCAAGGCAGACCGGGATGAGACGGTCAGGTTTTACCGGTATCTGATGGGAAAGGGATTCGGTTACGAATCTGTCAGGAGCGCTTTTTCTTCTGTCAGCCGGCAGGACACGGCTGAAGATTTGGATTGACAGAAGAGCTGTTTTTCATTATGATTATTTCGTTGCATTTTTGCAGCGTGACAACTACATATTGTTTTAAGGAGGTGCTCCTGTTGTGGTTACTACAGTAATTGCGGTTCTGATTGCTGTTGCTGCTGCACTGGTTATCGCGATCCCGGTCACTTCCAGGGTTGCAGTCGATCGCCGCGCCAGAGAAGATCAGGCGAAGATCGGCAGCGCTGAGGAAAAGGCCAGACAGATCATCGATGACGCACTGAAAAGCGCAGAGACAATGAAGCGCGAAGCTCTGCTGGAGGCGAAGGAGGAGGCTCTCAAGATCAAGAACGAATCGGAGAGAGAAGCCAAGGATCGCCGGGCCGAGGTTGCGCGTCTTGAGAAGCGGGTCATGCAGAAGGAAGAAACTGCGGACAAGAAGCTTGAGGCTCTGGAACGCCGTGAGGCGAGTGCAGCACAGAAGGATGAGGAACTGAGGAAGAAGCAGTCCGCGGCAGACAAACTGCTCGGGCAGCGTCAACAGGAACTTGAACGAATCTCTGGTTTAACCTCCGAACAGGCAAAGGAATATCTTTTAAAATCTGTTGAAGACGAAGTAAAGACGGATGCTGCGAAGCTCTATAAAGAGCTTGAGAACGAAGCGAGGGATATGGCGGCGAAGAAGGCCCAGGAGGTCGTCGTGACCGCGATCCAGCGCTGTGCAGCAGACAACATTGCCGAGGCGGCGATTTCAGTCGTACAGCTGCCGGGCGATGAGATGAAGGGCCGTATCATCGGCCGTGAAGGCCGCAATATCCGGGCAATTGAGACACTGACCGGTGTGGACCTTATCATTGACGATACGCCGGAAGCGGTTGTCCTTTCGAGCTTTGATCCGATCCGCCGCGAGGTGGCAAGGGTTGCGCTGGAGAAGCTGATCGTAGACGGACGCATCCATCCGGCCAGAATCGAGGAGACTGTCGAGAAGGCAAGGAAGGAAGTGGAAAACAGCATCCGGGAAGCCGGAGACGAAGCCTGCATGCAGGTTGGCGTACATGGGATCCATCCGGAGCTGGTGAAGCTTCTGGGCAGAATGAAGTTCCGTACGAGTTATGGACAGAACGCTCTGAACCATTCGATCGAAGTGGCGCATCTGGCAGGTCTTCTTGCCTCCGAGTGCGGTGTGGATGTCCGGACCGCGAAGCGTGCAGGCCTTCTGCATGATATCGGTAAGTCAATCGATCATGAAGTGGAAGGAACGCATGTACAGATCGGCGCGCAGCTGTGCCGGAAGTATAAGGAATCGAATATTGTAGTCAACGCTGTGGAGTCTCACCATGGCGACGTAGAGGCAGAGTCCCTGATCGCATGTCTGGTCCAGGCAGCTGATACCATATCGGCGGCACGGCCGGGAGCAAGAAGAGAAACTCTGGAAACATACACCAACAGACTGAAACAGTTAGAAGATATCGCGAACTCCTTCAAGGGAGTGGACAAGTCATTTGCCATTCAGGCGGGCAGAGAGATTCGGATTATGGTTGTTCCTGAGCAGATCAGCGATGCGGATATGACCTTCCTGGCACGCGATGTTGCCAGACAGATCGAATCGGAGCTTGAATATCCGGGACAGGTGAAGGTAAGCCTGATCCGGGAATCGAGAGTCGTTGATTACGCAAAATAATTGAATAAGAAAACAGATCGGGCAGGAGATTTTCTCCTGCCCGATTGTCGACTCAGTCATGGTTCTATGTTATGATGGAGCATGTGAGAGCACGGGAGCTTCTCGCATACAGATCAGGACTGGAAACACGGGTTTTACATGTAAGGAGATTTACAGTATGAAAAAGATTTTCAGAAACAGGCTGCTTGCAGTGACTGCAGCCGCCGCAGCATCCTTTTTGCTTCTGTCAGGATTTGATTCTGCGCTGACAGTTGAGGAAGTTGTTGCGAACATGAATGCTGCAACGGCCCAGATGGGCGGTGTGAATGCTGATGTGAAGGGTGTTGCGGATGTTTCCGTCGACATCTCTGCCGGTGGCGAGACACAGTCTCTTGCCGCGACCGGCTCTGTGGACATGAAGGTTCAGCTTACCGTTGATCCGCTGGTCATAGCAGTTTCAGGAAGCATGGAAGGGGATGCTTCTTCTCTGGGCATGTCGTCTGGAAGCCTGGAGATGGAAGTGTATATCGCAGGCCAGGAGGACGGCTCAGGAATCACGTATGTACGTGCGCCGATCGGTGGGGATACCAGCTGGCATGCGGCTGCGCTCACAGCGGAAGATATGGCAACAATGAGTGAGTCCATCAAGGCTGCCTTCGGTGGTGACCCGCTGGCTGCAGGTGAGACGCTCGGCATGGATCTTTCTTCGATTAACGAAAAGCTGATGGCGAATATGACCCTTGCGCCGGAGGCAGTCAACGTAAATGGTGTGGACTGCTACGAGATCGGTCAGACAGTAGACGGAGAAACCTTCTTCAGCATTTTGAGTGAAGTGATGAAAGCGATGCCGCAGAATGCCGGAATCGATGAATCCTCTCTTTCCGCGGTCCAGATGCTTCTGGGCGGACTGAAGCTGGATGCCGTGACGGACTGCAGCGTAGAGGACTTTGCCCCGGTTTACGCGTCTGTGGATCTTTCCGGAAGTGATTTTTCGATGATCGGGCAGATGTTTGGTGCCATGATGCCAACCTCTGAGGAAGGAGCATCGGCTCCGCAGATTGACGTCAATGTGAACGCGCTGAACATGACCATGAATTATGAGGAAGTGCCGGCTCAGATCGAGATTCCGGCAGAAGCGCTTGAAGCAGAGGTTGAGACAACCCTGTCGCTGAATGAAGCTGCTCAGGCAGTCGAATCGGTCGAATAATCGTTTCGAAGAAGCTGCGAAGTCCGCAGATCAAAGCCGGCCAGGCAGGATCCTGCTGATCCGGCATTATCATTTGTCATATAGAAACTGCCGCGTCCCGTGCCGCGGCAGTTTTGCATTTTCCGAAAAATTTTTGGTTTTTTACCGGAAAAGGCAGCCAAACAAAAAAAATCATGGACATATCCGACAAATCATACTATCATTATCGGAAATGGTGTTTTGCCAAATTTATGCTTTGGAGGCGTGTAGTATGGAGAAGGTAACTGCTTTTATTGATTCACTGGATAGTTTTGTATGGGGCTGGTGGATGATTATCCTGCTTCTCGGAACGCATATCTTTATGACGATCCGGACAGGATTCATTCAGAGAAAGACACTGAGCAAGGGAATTAAGCTGTCTGTTACGAAGGATCCGGATGCGGAGGGAGAAGTCTCCTCCTTCGGTGCTCTGACGACGGCGCTGGCTGCGACCATCGGAACCGGTAATATTATCGGTGTCGGCACGGCGATTGCTCTTGGCGGACCCGGCGCCGTTCTTTGGTGCTGGCTGACCGGTGTTTTCGGAATTGCGACGAAGTACGCGGAATCACTGATCGCTGTCAAATACAGGGTCAAGACAAAGGACGGACGTATGCAGGGCGGCGCGATGTACGCGCTGGAACGCGGACTGAACATGAAGTGGCTTGGCGTGATCTTTGCGTTGTTCGGCGGCATCGCTTCCTTTGGAATCGGCTGTGCCACACAGGTGAACGCGATTGCTACCGTAGCGAATGAGAACTTCCATTGTCCGGCCTGGGTAGTCGGCGTAGTCGTCGGTATCCTGGTTGCGATTGTCATCTTTGGCGGAATTAAGTCGATCGCAAATGTCTGCGAGAGACTTGTACCGTTTATGGCTGTGTTCTATGTGCTTGGATGCATTATCATTCTTTGCTTCAATTATAACTTCATTCTTCCGGCGATTCAGGCGATTGTAGTGCTTGCATTTTCAAAGACAGCAGTCGTCGGCGGTCTTGTCGGCGGCGGCATCCGGGCAGCGATCCAGTATGGTGTGGCCCGCGGCCTGTTTTCCAATGAATCCGGCATGGGCTCCGCGCCTATCGCGGCCGCTGCCGCACAGTCCAGGAACCCTGTCCGTCAGGCACTGATCGCTTCCACAGGAACCTTCTGGGATACGGTTGTGGTTTGCCTGATGACCGGCCTTGTGCTTGTCAGCACGATCATGAAGCAGGGCATTGATATCAGTGCGATCGATAACGGCGGCAAGCTGACCAGTATGGCCTTCGGTCAGATTCCGACCATAGGACCGATTCTCCTGACGATCGGCATCATCACATTTGCGTTCTCTACCGTTTTAGGCTGGGCCTATTATGGGGAGCGCTGCGTAGAGTACATCGGCGGACGCAAGGTTTTGGTCGCGTATCGCTGCGTGTATATCGCTGTGGCGGTGATCGCTCCGATTTCCGCGTTGAATACCGTATGGACGGTTGCGGATATCCTGAATGCGCTGATGAGTATCCCGAACCTTGTCGCGGTGCTGCTTCTTTCAAGCGTGATCGTGAAGGATACAAAGCGCTTTATCAATGATCTGGACGGCTGGGATGATACGCCGATTCCCGTGATTGATGATGACAACTTCGCATCCCATCCGGATGTGACTTTGATGGACTGACGCTCAGACCGATGCTGAGCGGGTTTTGGCATCGTGCTGCAGCAAGAAACACAGGAAGTGCTGAGCAATGTTTCCTCAGAAACAGCGGGTCGGGTTGTCCGGCCCGTGTTCATTCTGCAAACAGAAGAATTGTTGAACAAAACGACGGTCCATAGTAAGATAATCATTACGCCCGAAGGGCGATTTCAGATCGTTTGGTAAGAGGTGAGAATGAGCACAAATAGCGATTTGACCGTTGAAATGACGGATCGTGAGAAGGAACTGAGAGAAAGAATCGATACTCTGGTGAGGGAAGCCAGAAAGGATAAGGGCGAACTGAGTTTTCAGGAAGTTGCGGATTCTTTTGACAACCTGAACATGACAGAGCGGGAATTCGACCATGCGCTGGATCTTCTGTCAGAACAGGGGATCGAGATTCTTCTGCCTTCCGAAGAGGAAGAGGAGATGCTCCTGGATGGAGAAGAAGAGGAAGCAGACTCTGACGAAGAGATTATCCTGGCGGACAGCGCCAGGGACAGTGATACCGGGAATGTGACAGATCCGATTCATATGTACCTCAAGGAGATCGGTCAGGTTCCGCTTCTGACGCCCGAACAGGAGATCGAGCTGGCGAAGCGTGTCGAGGAGGGGGATAAAGAGGCGAAGAGAAAGCTGGAAGAAGCCAATCTGCGCCTTGTGGTTTCCATCGCCAAACACTACACCGGTCACGGCATGAGCCTGATGGATCTCATCCAGGAGGGAAGCCTGGGGCTGATCCGTGCGGTCGAAAAGTATGATTACAAAAAGGGGTTCCGCTTTTCCACCTATGCGACATGGTGGATCCGGCAGTCCATCACGCGCGCGATCGCGGACCAGGGCCGTACGATCCGGATACCGGTTCACATGGTGGAGAACATCAATAAGGTAAACCGGTCTGCCAGAGATCTGGTTCAGAAGCTGGGAAGAGACCCGACGACAGAGGAACTGGCGCAGGAGACACATATGCCGGTGGAACGTATTCGGGAAATTCAGAGAATCTCCAGAGAGCCGGTATCCATGGAAACGCCTGTCGGAGATGAAGAGGACAGTTCCCTGGGTGATTTTATCCGGGATGATACGACGCCGCATCCTGCGGACGAAGCAGCCAGAACGATGCTGCGGGAACAGATCAGGGAGATCCTGTCTGATCTGACAGAGCGGGAACAGCAGGTGCTCCGGCTTCGTTACGGGCTGGATGATGACCGGTCCAGGACGCTGGAGGAGGTTGGACGCCAGCTGAATGTCACGAGAGAGCGGATCCGGCAGATTGAGGCGAAAGCCCTCAGGAAGCTGAAACGCAAGAACACCAGAATGAGGGATTACCTTGAATAAAGGATCCTGGCGGATTCTGACCAAACCCAAGGAAAGGTTGATTGGCTTATGAAACAAAGATCCGGCGCGCTGCGCACTCTGACGATGGCTGTCCTGGCCATGCTGATGCTGCTTATGACAGAATGTACGGCCTGGGCGGCAGCATACAGCTTTCCGTATCCTTCCGCCCCTACGAAGAAGGGATTGTATGTCTGTCCCGGGATGGAGGAAGACGCGCTGGAACTGGGTATCAGACACGCAACCATTAATCTGAGTGTCGGTGATTTCATGCCGGACGCCGCTTACAGGAACAAAACACACTGTGTCCCTTACGTCTATGAAGGGACGACATACTGGTTTTCGAAAGCGTCCCTGGAGCAGTATGACAACGAGCTGAGCATTCTGGCGAAGAATAATGTTCTCGTGACCGCGATTCTGCTTCTTCCGAACCGAACGGATAATCTGAAATATCTGATCTGTCCGGCGGCGAGAGGAAAGAGCGCGAATTATTACCAGTGGAATATGAATGACCCGAAGGCAGTCAGAGCGTTGAAGGCGATTGTGACCTTCTTTCAGAAAAGGTACAGCAATCGCAATGGTGCCCGGATCGTGGGCTGGATTGTCGGGAATGAAGTAAACAATTCTTTGCACTGGAACTGGGCTGGTTATGTCAGTGCGGATACTTATATGGACCTTTACGCCGCACAGGTCGCGGAGGTTTACCGTGCGGCGCGCAGCGTCTATTCGAATGCGCGGATCTACATCAGCCTGGATCATTACTGGACCGCTTCAAACGGCAGTTACTGGTACGCGGGAAAGGATATCCTGAAGAAGTTCGCGGCATGTGTGAAGAAGAAGGGGTTGAATGGCGGGAAGTGGTGCATCGCCTATCATCCGTATAATATCAGTCAGTACGAGCCGAATATCATGAGCAGCTCTGCTGCCGTGACAAATAAGGCAAGCACGCGCATCATTACCATGAAGAACCTGAAGGTTCTGACGAAATTCGTGAAGAAGCACTATTCAAAAAAGTGCAGGATCATACTGAGTGAGCAGGGGTATTCTTCTGTCACCGGGGGAGCCGATACCTCCAAGGAACAGGCCAGGAACATTGCCCTGGCATATTACATTGCCCAGCAGAACAGCATGGTGGATGCTCTGATTCTGCACCGGCAGGTGGATCACACCGGAGAAGGAGAAAGGTACGGCCTGTATACCAGTTGGGGCGGTGAGAACGCTGCCTGGCAGAAGCCTTCGTGGAGTGCTTATAAATACGCTGATACGACACGCGTGGATCAGTACACAAAATACGCAGCCAAACAGGCAAAGAAGATCAGCGGTAAGAAGGTGAAGAAGTACTACACGGTCCGCAAAGGGAAACTGACCAGAACAGGTACTCCCTCGTGGTCTCTGGGTTATACTGATCACTTTGCGCCGTTTGGCGCACTGACAGGTTTTCAGCTTAATAATGGCGTCTATTATCTGAGTCACGATTATACGCGGAATCCGAACGTCCCGTGGGGGATGAACCGCAGCGGTGTGATCAGAGCCAAAAAGTATCCAAAGTTTGGATTCGGGATCCATGTAACCAGCTCCCTGAGCGGATCCGCAACGGTTTATCTCAGACTCTGGTCCGGCTCAAAAAAGTATCTGGATGCTTCGGCAAAGATTCCCTGCGGGACGGATAATTATCTCAGTGTTAACCTGAGCAAGTGGAGCGCCCGTAAAAAGATCACGCGTGTAGAGATACTGATCCGACCTTACAAAACGGGTTGGAAAAACAAGACATCTGCCCGGATCTTTTCGGTTGGAATCGGGAAGTAAGCAGGTTTGATTGACGGAATGGCTGTCTGCCGCCGGCAGACAGAAACGGTTGGAACAGGAAGTATGATGGAGCAGGCAAAGATCATTGTAATTGGCGGGAAAGAGACGGCGAGGATGGCATATGAACTGTGCGCACTTGCCGGTCTTGCGGAAGCCATCTGTTCCCGCACCGCAAAGCCAGAGCCTCTGATCGCGATGAAGCCGAATCTGGTCGGTCCGATTCCGGCCGGGGACGGGGCGACGACGCATCCTGAGATCGTGGAAGGTGTGACTGCATACCTGCGCGACCATGGCTTTCAAAACCTGATTCTGATGGAGAGCTCCTGGGTCGGGGACAAAACGTCAGATGCCCTTCTTGTCACGGGATTTGGCGCGCTGAGCAAGAGACTCGGGATTCCCTTTTTTGATCTTCAGTCTGACCGGAGTGTGCCGACAGACTGTGCGGGCATGAAGATCCGGATCTGTAAGAAAGCACTTGAGGCGGATTACCTGATCAATCTTCCTGTAATGAAGGGACACTGCCAGACCAGGATGACCTGTGCGTTGAAGAATCTGAAGGGCTGCATTCCCAATGCGGAAAAAAGAAGATTTCATTCTCTGGGCCTGCATGAGCCGATCGGGCATCTGAGCGCAGGACTCAAGCAGGGATTTATCCTGGCAGACGCGATCTGCCCGGATCTGACGTTTGAGGATGGCGGAAATCCTGTTCAGATGGACCTGATGCTGTGCTCGTATGATCCGGTCCTTCTGGACACATATGCCTGCAGTCTGGTCGGCGTCAAGCCGGAATCAGTGTCCTACATCCGGATTGCGGAGCAGTGCGGGGTGGGAGAGAGCAGCCTGTCCCGGGAGTTGATATCCTGTTTTCTGGAAAAGAAAACCGACGAAGGGATCACGTATGTAAAGACAGACCAGCTGCCGGATCTGCAAGGCAGCAGGGGCCGGCAGATTCTGCGGGTGAAGGAGCGGGTACGCGAGCTGGATTCCTGCTCCGCCTGCTATGGGACCCTGATTCCCATCCTGCACCGCCTGGAGCAGGAAGGCTTGCTGGAGCGGCTGCCCCACAGGCTGTGCATTGGCCAGGGATACCGCGGAAAAACCGGCAGTGTCGGAATCGGGAATTGTACGGCTGCGTTTGATGTTTCCCTGCCGGGATGCCCGCCGACGGCGGAAGAGATGGAGCGTTTTCTCAGGAGCATTGCCGGTTCTCTTGACGTATGAAGTGCGCAAGATTATAATGGTTCCGATTGTCAAATGTTACAATAGTGTTACGGGAGCAAAGAATGACGAACTGGAATAGAATCCGATCAAAGAGAACGGTGCTGCTGGGTATGATACTTCTCGCAGCGCTGTTTTTTGCCTTTCCTGCCTCTGCCGGCTGGAAAACAGCAGGAAAGAAAGGAAAGAAGATTACGTATACGGACGCGTCCGGAGAGAAAGTGACCGGACTTGTAAAGATCGCGGGACGTACATACTTCTTTAATGAGCAGGGGATCCTGCAGACAGGCTGGAAGAATACGCCTGAGGGACGACGTTATTTCATGGAAGAAGGAAAGCGCGGCCGCAAGCTTGGCGCCATGGCTGCCGGAGGTGTCTTCCAGATTAAAAACGCGCAGTACGGTTTTGACAAGGATGGCAGTCTGCTTCGCTCCACTGTCATGAAGAAGGGCTATGTCCTGAACGCGAAAGGGAAGGTAAAGGAAAAACTTACCGGAAGTCAGTTCATTAAGCTGAAGGGGAAATGGTATTTTTATAAAAAGAAAAAAGGACTTCTGAAGGACCAGGTATTTAAGTTCGAGGGTGATTATTACTATGTTGACGAGGACGGGGTCCGTCAGACTGGCTGGATCTCATGGGACGGCGGTGACTATTATTTCCAGAAAGACGGAACCGCGGTTACCGGAAAGAAGAAAATCGGAGGAAAAACGTATTCCTTCGGCAATAAAGGACGCCTGATGGGGACGAGAGAGAATCCGGACACGGAAGAAGCCTCTGATACCGGGAAGAAGACCGGGCTGCCGAAAGTCCTGATCATGTGCGGACACGGTCAGGGAGACAGCGGTGCGGTCGGCTGCAACGGTAAATACAAGGAATCAGCCTATACAAGAGATTTCGGAAAACGGCTCAACAAGGCACTGAAGAATACCGACGCTGTCAATGTTACCCTTTTCAATACAAAGTATGACATGTTCCAGCAGATGAAATCTGTTGTAAACCGTGTCGGGTCGTTTTCCGGAAACGGAAAAAAGAAGAAAAAGCTGCTCTCTTCCATAAAGAAGAACCGCAAAATCCCGAAGCTGACAGAGTTTGACTATGCCATCGAGATACACTTCAACGCGACGGCTCCGGGCGGGAAGGATCCGGGCGGAAACGGGGCCAGAAAGGGAACCGGCATCTACATCAACAGCCATAAGAAAAAGGAAAAGGCTAAAATTGACTCAAAGATTATCAGCGCGATCAATGGTACAGGCCTGAGAACCTGGGGTTCCGGCGTGTACAAGTCGCCTAAGCTGAGGAACGCGAAAGTATTTACGGAGATTGGAGTCAATTATTCTTTGTTGGAGACCTGTTTTATCGATGACAGGGACGATATGAAGTTCTATCTGAAAAATCGGGACAAGATGGCAGCAGCTGTTGCCGAGGCTATCGTGGATTTCTTATCGTGAGATAAGATATGCCTGGTGACCATACACAATTCCGACAGAAACGTGAATACGGAGGAAGACAGTGAATAAGAGAACCTTATCTCTTCTGGTTGACAATACGCCCGGACTTCTGAGCCGTGTATCCGGACTGTTCACAAGGCGCGGATACAATATTGTGAGTATTACCGCAGGTGTGACGACCGACCCGGCCTATACCCGCATAACGATTGTGACCGAAGGGGACGAAGACATTATCGAGCAGATCGTCAAACAGCTCAGAAAGCTGGTGGACGTGATAGATATCAAAGTGCTTGATGACGCGACAAGCGTTACGCGGGAACTGATCATGGTCAAGGTCCGTGTGGAAGAGCATCAACGGCAGGGCATTATCTCCATGGCAGATGTGTTCAGGGGCAGCATTGTGGATGTCGCTTCGGATTCTCTGATTATTGAGATGACAGGCAAGCAGGATAAGGTGGATGCATTTATCCGGCTGCTGGAAGGCTATGAGATCCTCGAGCTTGCCAGAACCGGAATCACCGGGCTGTCCAGAGGCTCTGACGATGTGAGATACCTGTAAACAAAACAGGAAAGCTGTAATAAAGAAAGAGAGGAATGAATCAATGGCAGCAAAAATTTATTATCAGGAAGACTGCAATCTGTCTTTGCTGGAAGGAAAGACAATCGCGATTATCGGTTACGGAAGCCAGGGACATGCACATGCGCTGAATCTGAAGGAATCCGGATGCCATGTCATCATCGGCCTGTATGAGGGCTCCAGAAGCTGGAAGCGTGCGCAGGAGCAGGGCTTTGAAGTTTACACCGCAGCGGAAGCGACGAAGAAGGCAGATATCATCATGATCCTGATCAATGATGAGAAGCAGGCAAAGCTGTACCGCGAAGACATCGAGCCGAACCTGGAAGAGGGTAATATGCTGATGTTCGCGCATGGATTCAACATTCATTTCGGCTGCATCGTTCCGCCGGCATATGTTGATGTCACCATGATCGCGCCGAAGGCACCTGGCCATACGGTCCGCTCTGAGTATCAGGCAGGCAAGGGAACACCGTGTCTGGTCGCTGTCCAGCAGGATTATACCGGCAAAGCGCTTGACCTTGCGCTCGCCTATGGCCTCGGAATCGGCGGAGCCCGCGCGGGCCTCCTGGAGACCACCTACAAGACAGAGACCGAGACGGATCTGTTCGGAGAGCAGGCTGTTCTTTGCGGCGGTGTGACTGCCCTGATGCAGGCGGGTTATGAAACGCTTGTTGAGGCGGGCTATGATCCCAGGAACGCCTATTTCGAATGCATCCATGAGATGAAGCTGATCGTCGACCTGATCTATCAGTCCGGATTCGGTGGAATGTGGTATTCCGTATCCAACACTGCCGAGTACGGCGGATATGTGACCGGGCCGAAGATCATTACGGAAGAGACGAAAGCTGCCATGAAGAAGATCCTGAAGGACATCCAGGACGGGACCTTCGCGAAGGATTTCCTGCTTGACATGAGCGATGCCGGCGCACAGGTGCATTTCAAGGCTCTGCGCAAGCAGCATGCGGCGCATCCGGCAGAAAAGGTCGGAGAAGACATTCGTAAGCTCTACTCCTGGAGCGATGAGGATAAGCTGATCAACAACTGATCATGTGAGAAGGTCGACACCGTTTTTTCAGGAGGAACCACGCTATGGGAATGACGATGACACAGAAGATCCTTGCACGCGCGGCAGGGCTCGGGGAAGTACACGCCGGCGATCTGATCGAGGCGGATCTGGATCTGGTTCTGGGAAATGACATCACGGCGAAAGTCGCGATCGATGAGATGAGCCGGTTTTCCAGCGATAAGGTTTTTGATAAAGACAAGATTGCCCTGGTGATGGATCACTTTGTTCCGAACAGGGACATCAAGTCTGCCGAGAACTGCAAGTGTGTGCGGGAATACGCGAAGAAGCACGGGATAACGAATTTCTATGATGTCGGACAGATGGGCATAGAGCATGCGCTTCTTCCGGAGAAAGGCCTGGTTGCAGCGGGAGATGTTGTGATCGGGGCGGACTCCCATACCTGTACTTACGGCGCGCTTGGCGCATTTTCCACCGGCGTGGGGTCGACCGATATGGCTGCGGGCTGTGTGACGGGGAAGGCATGGTTTAAGGTGCCTTCCGCGATCCGGTTCAATCTGACCGGAAAACTTGGCCCTTATGTGAGCGGGAAGGATGTGATCCTCCACATCATCGGGATGATCGGTGTGGACGGTGCGCTGTATCAGTCTATGGAATTTGCCGGTGACGGGATCGCCAGCCTGACGATGGACGATCGTTTCACCATCGCGAACATGGCGATCGAAGCAGGCGGAAAGAATGGAATCTTCCCGGTGGACGAGCAGACGGTCAGCTACATGGAAGCGCACGGTGCCAAAAACTGGACCGTGTTTGAAGCGGATCCGGATGCGGAATATGAGAAGGAATACACCATAGACCTGTCACAGCTCAGACCGACGGTTGCATTCCCTCATCTGCCGGAGAACACCAGGACCATTGACGAGGTGGGAGACATTCCGATCGATCAGGTCGTGATCGGGTCCTGCACCAACGGCAGACTGTCCGATCTGTTTGCCGCCGCGGCTGTCCTGAAAGGACGCAAGGTTGCGGACGGTGTGCGCTGCATCGTCATTCCGGCAACGCAGGAGATTTATATGCAGGCCATGGAAGAAGGGCTTCTGAAGATCTTCATCGAGGCGGGCGCTGTCGTGTCCACACCGACCTGCGGGCCGTGTCTGGGCGGACACATGGGAATCCTTGCACTGAGATTTATCTGGCAAGTCCTGCTGTCGCGGCTGCCAGTGCCGTGGCAGGGCGGATCGCGTCACCGGAGCATATCTGAGAGGAGCTGAATATCATTAGCGGACGCCGAAGGTGAGAGGTTATGATATTCGCTTCCGAACAAAATGAATCAGATACAGACATATGGTTTTATGAAGGAGGAGTGTTATGAAACTGGAAGGTGCCGTATTCAAGTATGGCGATAATGTAGATACCGATGTCATTATTCCGGCGAGGTATCTCAATTCCTCCGATCCGAAGGAGCTGGCTTCGCATTGCATGGAAGACATCGACAGCACATTTACCTCCAGGGTACAGCCGGGAGATATCATTGTCGCTGAGAAGAATTTCGGCTGCGGCTCCTCCAGGGAGCATGCTCCCATCGCGATCAAGGCAGCCGGTGTCAGCTGCGTGATCGCGGACACATTTGCCAGGATCTTCTATCGAAATGCAATCAATATCGGGCTTCCGATCGTGGAATGTCCGGAAGCTGCCGCGAAGATTCAGGCGGGAGATACGGTAGAGGTGGATCTTGACACAGGCATGATTACCGATAAGACACAGAATGTCAGCTGGAAGGGACAGGCGTTCCCTCCGTTTATGCAGAAAATTATCACAGCCGGCGGACTGATTCCGTACATTAACGCAAAGGAAGCGTAATGACTGCTTTGAAATGACCGGCTGTCAGACGGCGCTCATACAAAAGCGGCCGCAGGCGGGAAGAAGAGCAGATGCAGGAGACGGAAGATGGCAGACAGTACCCGTGCAGGGCGGACAATTGGAGATAAGAGCTCCGAGAGAAGATCATTCTTGCTGCTTCGAGGCAGGAAGAAGACGGAGAAGGCAGAGGGCTGGGATTATTATGATTACAACCTGATGGCCGTGGTCGTTCTTCTGACCTGCTTTGGCCTTGTCATGCTGTATTCGACCAGTGCATACGAGGCTTCTGTCACGTTCCAGAATGACATGCATTACTTCGAGAAGCAGTCGGTGATCAGCCTCGCAGCGTTTATTCTGATGCTGGTTTTTTCCAGGGTCGATTATCATGTCTACGCGAAGTATGCGTGGCCGGTCTATATTCTGTCGAACCTTCTTCTGATCGCGACACGGTTTATCGGAAGAACGATCAATGGTGCGCGCCGGTGGATCTATGTCGGCAGCATTTCATTCCAGCCTGCAGAGCTGGCGAAGGTGGCGGTGATCCTCTTCCTTCCCGTGCTGATCGTGAAGGCCGGATTCCGGTTCAGAAAGTTTAAAGTGCCTGCGCAGACCGCGGCGTGGGGGATTGTGACGGCATTCCTTACCTACCGGTTTACGGAGAATCTGTCGACTGCGATTATAATCGTCGGAATTACCTACGTTCTGATTGTCGTCGCGCATCCGAATCCGAAGAGGCTGCTACAGCTGACCCTGGTTGTTCTTCTGGCAGGTCTGATTCTGTTCCAGATATTCCGCTTCACCGGCGTGCTGGACAAGCTTACTGACTCCGGATCCTTCCGGATTCAGAGAATTGCGACCTGGCTGGATCCGGAGAAGAATCAGGAAACAGGCGGCTATCAGGTGATGCAGGGACTGTACGCCATCGGATCGGGCGGACTGTTCGGCAAGGGGCTTGGGAACAGTACCCAGAAGCTTGGCGCGCTTCCGGAAGCGCAGAACGATATGATCTTCTCGATTATCTGTGAAGAGCTTGGGATTCTGGGCGCGATGATCGTTGTCCTTCTGTTTGTATTCCTGCTTTGGAGGCTGTTCTTTATCGCGACAAATGCGCCTGATCTTCTGGGCAGTCTGATCGCGACGGGTATTTTCGCGCATATCTCCCTGCAGGTGGTTCTGAATATCGCGGTTGTTCTGAACGTGATTCCAACAACGGGCATCACCCTGCCCTTTGTTTCCTACGGGGGTACTTCGATTCTGTTCCTCATGTCAGAGATGATGCTTGCCCTGTCGATTTCCGGACAGATCCGGATGAAAGCATGACAGGAAAGACATCTCAGACGGGGGTGCTGCGGCAGGAACACCAGAGGTGTTCCTGAATATAATTTATAAGGAGACCAGAGATTATGGCTGAAGTAAGAACCAGATTCGCACCGAGTCCAACCGGCCGGATGCATGTCGGAAACCTCAGAACCGCTCTTTATGCTTACCTGATCGCCAAGCATGAGGGCGGCACATTTATGCTCCGCATCGAGGATACCGATCAGGTAAGAGAAGTGGAGGGCGCAGTCGATATCATCAACCGCACGCTTCAGAAAACCGGACTGATTCCGGACGAAGGACCGGACAATCCGGGAGAGGTCGGCCCTTATGTGCAGAGTGAGAGAGTGAAGGCAGGCATCTATACGAAGTACGCGAAGATGCTGATTGAGAAGAAGGAAGCGTATTACTGCTTCTGCGATAAGGAGCGCCTTGACAGCCTGCGCACAGAGGTGAACGGCAAGGAGATCCTGATGTATGACAAGCATTGTCTGCATCTGTCGGAAGAAGAAGTACAGGAAAAACTGGATGCGGGACTTCCTTATGTCATCCGGCAGAATGTGCCCAGGGAGGGAACGACGTCCTTCGAAGATGACATCTATGGCAGGATCGAGGTACCGAACGCGGAGCTGGATGATATGGTGCTGATCAAGTCAGACGGTTTCCCGACGTACAATTTCGCAAATGTCGTTGACGATCATCTGATGGGAATCACCCATGTTGTCAGGGGCAATGAATATCTCTCCTCCGCGCCGAAGTACAATCGCCTGTACGAGGCGTTCGGCTGGGAGGTTCCGACGTATGTGCACTGTCCGCTGATCACGGATGAAGAGCATCATAAGCTGTCCAAACGCAGCGGTCACTCCTCTTTTGAAGACCTGATTGAGCAGGGCTTTGTCACCGAGGCAGTCATCAACTATGTGGCGCTGCTTGGCTGGAGCCCGTCGGACGACAGGGAGATCTTCTCACTGGAGGAACTCGTCGAGCATTTTGATTACCATCATATGAGCAAGTCTCCGGCCGTGTTTGATATCCAGAAACTGAAATGGATGAACGGAGAATACATCAAGGCGATGGATTTTGATTCCTATGCGGAGCGTGCGATTCCGCAGATCAGGAAAACCATATCGAAGGATATCGATGTAAATAAAATTGCCTCGATGGTAAAGACAAGGATCGAGGTGTTCCCGGACATCGATGGGATGATCGATTTCTTTGAGGCGCTTCCGGATTATGACATCTCCCTCTATCAGAACAAGAAGTGGAAGGTGACTCCTGAGAAATCACTTACTGTTCTGAACGGCATTCTCCCTGAACTGGAGGTGCTTGAAGACTGGAACAATGACGCGCTCTATGAGATCCTCAGGCAGTACTCCGAAAAGGAAGGCGTCAAAGCCGGATTTACAATCTGGCCTGTCCGGATCGCGGTATCAGGAAAGGCAGTGACGCCTGCCGGCGCAACCGAAATCATGGAGGTGCTGGGAAAGGAAGAGTCCCTTCTGAGAATCCGGGAGGGAATCAGCAGATTATCTGATGCTCAGTAAACAACAGCTGCAGGCGGTCCGTCATCAGGACGGACCTGCCATGGTGCTGGCCGGTCCGGGTTCCGGGAAGACAACGGTCATTACCAGACGGGTACAATATCTGATTGAAAATGACATTCTCCCGGATCATATCCTTGTCATCACATTTACAAGGGCAGCGGCAAATGAGATGCAGGAGCGATTCTCCACCCTGATGGGCGGCGCTCCCGGCCGCGTTTCCTTCGGCACATTTCATGCCATCTTTTTCCAGATTCTGAAACATGCATATGGATATACCTTTGAAAGCATTCTGCGCGAGGACGAAAGGTACCGGATCGTCATGGACCTTGCGAGGTCTGCCGGCATGGAGGCCGGAGACCTGAAGGAGTGGGCGTCTGACGTGCTTGCTGAAATCTCACGCGTCAAGGCGGAGCAGATCCCTGTCGAGCATTATTACTCCGTCAGTACACCGCAGGAGTTGTTCCGGCAGATCTACGCCGGCTACCGGAAGAAGCAGGAATTGCTCAGAAAGATCGACTTTGATGACATGTGTGTGTACACCGCGCAGCTGTTTCAGAAAAGGCCGGACATTCTTGCGGCATGGCAGCAGCATTTCCGGTATATTCTTGTAGATGAATTCCAGGACATCAATCTTCTGCAGTATCAGATTGTCCGAATGCTCGCCAGACCGCAGGATAATCTCTTTATTGTCGGTGACGATGACCAGTCGATCTACCGGTTCCGCGGCAGCAGGCCGGAGATCATGCTTGGTTTCCCGAATGATTATCCCGGAGCGAAGATCATACAGCTGAGTGACAATTACCGCTCGACGCCGGCGATTGTCGCAGCCTCCGGCGCGGTGATTTCCGTAAACAAAAAACGCTACCGGAAGGCGCTGCGAAGCATGAGCGAGACAGACGAGCCGATTGTGTTCATCGAGTGTGAGGATATGGAGACAGAGATGCTCTGTCTTGTGCGGGAGATCAGGAGAAGTCTGGACGCAGGGCTCAGACCATCTGATATCGCTGTTCTGACCAGGACCAACACCGAAGGACGGGAGCCGGCACTTCGGCTTGCGGAGTTTCAGATCCCGTGCCGCATGAAGGATGCGGTGCCGTTTCTGTGGGATCACTGGATCGCGCAGGATATGATTTCCTATCTGAAACTGACCGCCGGAGACATGGAAAGACAGGATTTTCTGCGAGTCTGCAACCATCCGAACCGCTATATCACAAGAAAGTCCGCCTACGCGAAGCGAATCTCCTTTGAAGGTCTGAGAGCATATTACAGGGATAAGGACTGGATGGGGCAGTATCTGGATTCATTTGAGGATCTGATCAGAACCATAAAGCCGATGCGGACGTACGCTGCCATCAACTATATCCGCAAAGGCGGAGGGTATGATGACTATCTCAGGGAGTATGCCCGTAAGCGAAGGATAGAGGAAGGAGAACTGCTCCAGCTCGCAGACGAGATCCAGGACAGCAGCAGAGGCTGCAGGTCCTGCGAAGAATGGCTGAACCGGATTGAAACATACAGGAAAAGGACAGAGGAACAGAAGAAAGAAGCACAGAACCGGGACAGCGACTGTGTGACACTGGCGACGCTGCATGCCTCCAAAGGTCTCGAATTCACCCAGGTGTTTCTGCTGAATGTAAATGAGGGCATGATTCCTTATCAGAGAGCATTCATGGAAGATGAGGTAGAGGAGGAACGCAGGCTGTTCTATGTTGGAATGACCAGGGCGAAGAGGAAACTGCACCTGCTCTGGGTTAAGGAAAGATACAACCGGCACATGGAACCATCCCGCTTTCTTGCGCCTCTGCGGGGTGTGGAAAAAGCAGTGGAAAAACCAGGGGAAAAATCGGGGAAAAATTAATTGCATTTTTTTGAAATTTAGTGTTGACAAAGAAACATGATGGTGTTAGATTAATCGAGTCGCCCGAAAAAGTAATCAGACGGCGGCGGAGTTCTTTGATAACTGAACAGTGAAACAACCTTGAAAGTTCTGAAAAGTTTTATTTAAGGAACTGACCTTTAAATCAGTAAAAACAAGGATAAGGAAAAGTCAGCAGACAATTCCGAACCTTGATCAACCTTTTTTCGAGAGTTTGATCCTGGCTCAGGATGAACGCTGG
>CACZJF010000005.1 GCA_902781455.1 uncultured Lachnospiraceae bacterium
AGGAACAGATCTATCGTGATCTCGGTGTAACACCGCTCATGGCAACACCGGAGATCGGGAAGTAATGGATTCCATAGTTATGTGTTTCGGGAATCCAGGTAGTATGGGCAAAAAGCTCTATCAGCAGATAATCGAAATACTCATATACGTTCTGGTTGTTTTTAGGTCGGTGTATTCAGATATACATGATTGAATAGGAGATATCGCATAGATGAATAATAAGAGCAGAGGTGCAATCAGGTTTAATCTCAATATGTTTTACAGAATCTGTTTAACCTCTCTTGCTGTGATAGTCGTGTTGGGAATAGGAACATATGTTTTTACTCCCGGGAGCACTTCGGATTATGTTGAAGGATTATTTTGGTCAGATGCCTCATTGCAATCTGGCCGTTTATTGAATCCAGATTATGCATATGCATATGCAATACCATATGGTTCGAATCTTCTTTTTCTTCCTTTTGTTGCTGTATTGGGAACAACACAACTTGCCAATTCCTTGGGGATGGGACTGTTCTTCTTGGTAATGACAGGAACTGTAGTGTTTTTTCTGAAAGCATTGTGCGATGACATTGTTGAGATTGTGGTGGGAACAGCTATTATTCTACTGGCTTTTCGATCTGAGATGGGTTTAGACTTGCTTCACCATGTCTTATTCTATCAGCTTGGATTTGTATGCTTTATGGGAATGATAGGAGCTTTGATTCGTTTGATGAATGGGCAAAAGAGAAATAAATATCTTTTCATTTTTATGGCATACACTATTTGGAGTGGAGCAAATGGCATGGTGACGATTACTCTTGCTGTTCTTCCGGTTTTGGTAGCAGTGATTTATACAGAAGTAACAGGAAAGCTTTCGCGTAGGTTTATGGCAGAAACTCTGTTGATGATCACTGTTGGGACTTTAATTGGTTTCGGAATGTACAAGTATTCCATGAGGGGTATCATAGAAACTGGTTATTTGGAGAATGCAAGCACTTATGATTTTCTTCCTGTAAATGAGTGGATAGAGAATATTAGGGAACTTCCGAATGCGTGGTTTAATATGTTTGTCATTTTTAACCCAGAAGGGAAGAGGATTGCTTCGGCTCTTGGTGTAGAGACTGTTGTTTCTATTTTCGTTTCATTGATTGCAGCGGTCAGTCCGATTATTTATATCATTCGGTTTAGAAAGCTGGATAATAATGAAAAGATGATCTTTTTCGGTTGCATAATGATTTGGGTGCCATGCATTGCTCAATTTGTATTTCTCCGAGGACCGGTACCAAGGCTTCTATTTAGTGGGATTTGTGCCAATTTTATCCTGCTGGCTTTATTTACAATAAGTATAAAAAGAAAACTTCGGACAGTCGAACAAAAGACGATCTGTTTACTGGTTGCCGTTTTAACCACTGTGTTTTCGATACAGTTTTCAGTGAAAGCGGATTGGCAGAAAGATATAGAAGTGATAGATGAGCTGAGACATCATAATCTGACATATGGGGTGGCGACCTTCTGGAATGCAAATATCAATACTGCAAACTCGGGAGGAGATGTGAAGGTGAGGCCGGTTTTATTGTCACATGGGATGGTATGTCCTTTTTATTATCAAAGTCAGCATTCTTGGTATAACCTGCCATCTGATGTGACAGACTGGTTTCTTTTGTTAACGGAGGATGAATATCAGAGTGTGATCACAGGAATGAGTAGAACGTTGATAGATTCTTGTAAGGAGGTTCTAGATATTCAGAATTACCATGTTCTTGTTTTTTCGGCAGATCAGTGGAATACTTGTGTTTTGGGCAGGAAGTTTATTTACAACTTTAACGAAGATGAATGGGCAAAGGAATGCGAGCCTATCGAAGGAAAACGTTACATTCATGACGGGGGAGTGTCATTTGGACCTGGTATAAAAGTGGACAATGGGTCTGATGTCAACGTAACGATTCAAGGGAATAGGCTGAGTTATGCTGAGATAAGTGTATACAGCATTCAAGATAATACGAAAAAAAGTTGTAAACCGGTGTATAGTCAGAGAACTGATACGGAGATTTCGTTTAGGATAACTGCAGAGACGGATTTAAAAGCTTTTGAAATAGCTATCAGCAACCCATCTGATGATGCATATGCGGGGGATATAATACTAAGTGGAGAGACTGTGGAGGTTGTAGAATAGTTTTCACTTTCACATAAATAGTAATGCCTGAAACTATAGAGAGTGCTTTGGTTTACTAGTGAAGTAATGGTTTATTCATTTGCCGGTAAAAGAAAAAGATGAGTTGTTTCACGTTTTTAAAATCTGTCAAACCCTTGCTTAAAATACATGCTTCATAGCCTTATACTATTTCGCAGTTAGGAACTATCAACAGTTTTATGCAAATCCACATCCATATAAACTGCGTGGAGATCATGCTTTTGATGCATAGTCTTTTATACTGTTTTATGATAGTTGCTAGTTAATTGTGTGAAGACTGGTATAACTTAGAAAGGGAATATGATGCTTTCAGCTACGAAGCCATCATATAAGTAGTAATATGGCTTATATAAGAAAAAAGAATATTGTGCTTGAAGTAATAATAGCTGTGTTAGTGTTAGCCTTTTGTGAGTGGTTCTTCTTCAGAAGTATTATAGGGACTGGGAGAGGATTGTTGATTGGTGACAGAGGGGATGGTCGATTAACAACTTTGCTAACAGAACATTGGTGGAACTTCTTTAGTGGGAAAGAAAAGTTTTCTGAAATAGCTATGTTTTATCCACGAGAAGAAGCAATTGGATATACTGATCTACTATTGGGATATGGGATAGTGCATTCAGTTTTCAGATTATTAGGGTTTAATATGTTTGTCTCATATAAGTGGACGATCATATTTATCCATGTTCTAGGAACCGCTTCTATGTTCTACTTACTTAGGAGAAAGCTGAGTGTAAATTCTTTATGGTCTCTATTTGGAACTATCGCTTTTTGCTTTTCTGATACATTGGCGAGACACTTGAATCATACACAACTCGGAGCAGTAGCGTTTTTGCCTATATTATGCATCTTCTTCATTGGTTTTGTAGATAATATAAAGATACGATACAAGAGAAATTTTGATGCATATTGCCTTATTGCGTGGTTTGTTTTGCTTACCTATAATTCTTGGTATATAGCATGCTTTACGGGTTTGTTTTGTATGATTTTTCTGGGGTCATACTGTATCTGTTTAAAGAGGAATGGCAAAAAGATTTTTTCCTTATTTGTTCGGACGATAACAATGATTGGGAAAGATATTATTGGATATGTGATAATCATGGGATTATTGTATATTCCTTTTATTAGGATATATATTCCTGTAATGAAGTTATCTGCCGGCTACGCATATGATGAATGCATGGTTTATATGCCCGAATTTGCTGATATAATTAATGTTACGAATAGTAATTATATGCTTGGATGGTTTATCAAGAATTTACAATTGTCAACAAGAGGCTATTCGATCGAGGTTGAGGAAGGTTTTTCCATAGTCCTATTGTTTATGTTCTTTCTAACATGGGTTTTGTTTCGTAAAAGGAAATCCGTTATAGAAGAAAAAGGGAGAGAACCGTATAAGAACGAAATAGTATCTGCTACATACATATCCGTAGTAGTTGGGATACTATGTGTCATACGTCTTAGTGCCAATGGTGTATCATTTTGGTATCTGGTTTATACTTTTATTCCTGTGGTTAGATCTATGAGAGCTATAGCCAGGTTTTTGTTATGGTTGAGCTTTCCTATGTCAGTTGTTACAGCTTATGTTGCTGATAGATATTTAACATTTGAAAAAAAACACTTGCAGATAATAGTGTCTGCCAGTGTTGTTGCATTAGTGTTTTGGTCTAATGTTAACAAGGTGGGTGTTTTTCATGGTTGGAATTATCCGGATGAGGTAGAGTTTATTTCAGATGTTTCCGTACCTCCTGCTGACTTAGAGTGTTTCTATATTATAGATTCAAAACAAACAGACACCCCATGGCGTATATACCAACTCGACGCATATGAGATTGCTACAGTGCATTCAATAAAAACAATTAATGGATACTCAGGTCAGTTTCCAGATGGTTGGGAAGGACTAATGGACGTATGTTCTAATTCTTATGAAAATAGCGTGTTTAGATGGATTGATGAATATAATCTTAAAAACGTTTATGCTTATGATAGAGCCAAGAATACGTGGATTCCTGTTAATAAAAGGTATGATGAGGCTATGGATGATGTATTTTGCCCTGCAGAAAACAAATACTCAATCAGTTACGGGCTAGAGGATTGGAAACAGGGGGAATTCGCATGGACATCAAAGGAATTTGAAACACATATTTGTAATTCAAAAATAAAAGATTCTGGGCTTAAGATTCATATGTGTATGCAGCTCAGCAAATACATGGATCAGAACGCAGACTTGAAGCCATATGTACATATTTATGTTGATGGAGAGTTGGCAGAGGACGTGGAGGTAACAGATGAATATGTAGAATTAAACATTCCAGTACTGGATCACGATAATGATGTATACGATATACAGATTAAAACCAATGGATATTTTAACCCGGCAGAGCTTGGGCAAAGTATTGATGCAAGAGATCTGTCATTACAACTCTTTTATATAGGTGCATAAGATAGGTAAAAACATGATAAATAAAGGAGAGCACACATGAAAGAAAGAGACTTCACGCTGTCGGTAGTAATACCCTGTTATAATGAGAAGGATAGCATTCATACGATTGTAGAAAGAGTACTGCAGGCTCCGTTTGTGAATAAAGAAATCATTGTTGTCGATGATAAAAGTACAGATGGAACATCGGAGATTCTTGACAGGGACATTAAACCTATTGTCAGCCAGGTAATCCATCACCAGGTCAATACAGGCAAGGGTGGGGCACTCAGGACCGGATTTGCCCATGCGACTGGAGATATTGTGATTATTCAGGATGCAGATCTTGAATATGATCCAAAAGAGTATCCTAAGGTTGTGATGCCGATCCTTAGGGACGAATGCGAAGTCTGTTATGGATCAAGATTTCTCCGGCAGGCTGCGAAAGGATATAAGGCGAATCAGATAGCAAACAAGACGCTGACCGCTTTGTCTAATTTCTTTACGCATCAGCGATTGACCGATATGGAAACTTGTTACAAGTGTTTTAAGCGTGAGGTAATCCAGTCGATAGACATAAAAGAAAACAGATTTGGATTTGAGCCCGAAATCACTGCGAAGATCGCGGCAAAAGGGATACGGATTAAAGAGGTTCCCATCCACTATTATCCGAGAACCAATGATGAAGGAAAAAAGATTGGTTTCAAGGACGGGGTGAGAGCTATTTATTGTATTTGGAAATATAGAAAAGGGTGAGAACTCAATCTTGAATTTGCAGATATCAATGGTTGTCCCTATTCAAAGCACCATTGTTCTTGGGTGTTGTAATATGTTTATAGCGGACACTCGGGTGTGGGAAAAATATGTTTTTAAAAAAAGCATTTTCAGGCAGATTAAGGGTCTGTTTTATAATATCGGTATTATGTATTTTTGCCTATAGATTATTGCTGATAATTGAATATTGTTCTAGATATTCGGATGATGATCAAGCATTGATGTGGTATGGAACTGCACTTGCAGGTCATTTTAGATTATTAGAACCGCATTTTTTGGGGCAAGCATATGGTTCCATGTTAGAATCTGTTGTTGCAGTCCCTTTATATTGGCTAAACGTTCCGCTTAATATATGTCTTCCAATAGCAACTCTGTTCCTTTGGTTTGTTCCAATTATTATCTGTGCAATTATTGTGTTGAATAGAAATCGAAAGATTGCATTTGGAATATTATTTGTTTCAATTCTCTTTGGTTGGGATTATGATGTTTTAACAGCAATTCCCAGATCTTTTATTCCTGGATTTTCGATTTCTTTTTTGGGAATTGCATTAATGCTAATGGGCATCGAAAAGAATAGGCTGCCAGAGTGCTTTTTAGGTCCTATACTACTTGCAATTGGTTTTGTTTCTACAGAAACGACGATTGCAGTGATTGGAATATGGTTACTATATTTACTCCTGTATAGACTAAAGAGTGCCACAAAGAACGCAATCATTACCAGTATTATAGGGGGGTGTATTGGAATAATAATAATTTACTACTGTAACAAGTTGTTCTATGAGAATAACCCTGAATATATGCTTCATGGCAGGCTTAGTTTATCTGATGTGAGAGTTTCGATAGATGTATTGCACAAGAACTTGACAAATAATTTAATTGATTTGCTTAGGTCTTTTTCGGTCGTAAATGTTGGAGCTGTCCCAATCATTCTGCTATTAATAGTATGTGTTGTATTATATCTCATTATAAACCAGAAAGAATGGAAGATGCTAATCGTTCTTCTTTCTTTGCCTGTTGGCTTATTATTGTTTCTGTCTTTGCCAAAGTCTTTGGACTTTTATGATATGTTGTTGTTTTCTCAAACGAGAATGTTTCTGTTTATTCCTTATTGTCTTATTGAAGTATTAATGCTTTTGGGGCTTGAAACAACTGAAGGAGACTACATAACACAAAAGAAGACTGTTTATTTCATAACGGCATTTACGGTTGTTGTAGCAATTACAAAGTGTATAGTATTGGAAGAGAGTGTTCTAAAAAAACAAGACTTGTATTTAAGCGCAATGGTAAGGGTGTCAGATAGCGACGATCTTAATCAGGCTGCATCAGTAATATTAGATGAGGCAAATACTACTAATTGTAATACTGTTGTGATTGTAACTGATAATAGGGCTCTAGGATATGCAACAGGAGCCATAAATTATGGAAAGTACATTTCTTATAACGCACATTATGATAGAAGAAGTAGTACTTATCTTCATCTTAAAGAATCATTCATTGATGAGGATGTATTGTTTGTAGAAACGGTGGATGATAGAGTCGATAAAATGTATGTTGAACATATAACAGGAAATTTGATAAGCTACTTAAGAACAAACAAAAATCTGCAAAGATATACAAGTGACAATAGATATTATATAAGGTGATAATAATTGTTGTAGTAAACATGATACCTGGCACATGATGTGGTGATATGTATAAGTATTGGTGTTTGTAATCTGTGTTTTGATTAAGAAAGCAGGAAAAGAATGAAAGGGAAAAGAATTAGTCTATTTGTTCCAGGGCGGTTATGTTTATTCGGCGAGCATTCAGATTGGGCAGGTATGTATCGTTCGGTGAATTCGAAGATTCAGAAAGGGCAGGCTGTTGTTACCGGAATTGAACAGGGGATCTATGCGGAAGCGGAACTGTCTGATCAATTTATTATTTCCAGTTCTCTGGAGATGTACCATGGCCATGAACTGGAATGCCCGATGGATTCTAAGAAGCTGATTGAGATAGCCCAGCAGGGTGGCTTCTTCTCTTATGTAGCAGGTGTGGCATCGTATATCAATGATAACTATAATGTCGGTGGTGTGAGGATCACCGTTACAAAGATGGATCTGCCTGTTAAGAGTGGATTGTCTTCTTCTGCTGCGATCTGTGTTCTGGTTGCACGGGCATTTAATCTTCTGTATGATTTGAGAATGAACACGAAGGGAGAGATGCAGGCAGCATTCCGTGGTGAACAGAGAACGCCATCGCGCTGCGGACGTCTGGATCAAGCCTGCGCGTATGGAGTCAAGCCGGTTCTGATGGAATTTGACGGCGTGGAAATCGATTCAAGAGAACTCAGGGTTGGTTCAACGTTTACCTGGGTCATTGCTAATCTGATGGCATCCAAGGATACAGTAAAGATTCTTGCTGATCTGAATAAAGCATTTCCTTTCGCGGAATCCGATCAGGATAAACGGGTACAGGAGGCGTTAGGACCAGACAATCAGGTTTATGTATCAAAAGCAATCAAGTATCTGGAGGAAGGGGACGCGGAAAAACTTGGCAGGCTGATGAATGCTGCGCAAAGAAACTTCGATGAAAAAGTGATGCCTGCCTGTACAGAGTTGATCGCTCCGGTCCTTCATGAGACACTGGATGATCCAGAGATCAGAAAGATGACGCTTGGAGGAAAGGGCGTTGGTTCACAGGGGGATGGAACCGTTCAGTTTTTAGTAAAAGATCAGAAATCAGCGGAAAAACTTCAAAAGTATCTCCAGGATAAGAAAGGGATGCCGTCATTCACGTTAACCCTTCATCCGGGACAGGCAGTAAAGCGGGCTATCATTCCTCTTGCGGGATTTGGGACAAGAGTGTTTCCAGCCACAAAATGTGTGAAGAAGTGCTTTCTTCCGATTCTTGATACCGATGGAGTATTAAAGCCGGCACTTTTGATCATGCTGGAACAGCTGGTTGAAGCTGGCATAGAAGAGATCTGTCTTGTAATTGGGGAGGAAGAGAAGGAAGAATTTGACCGTTTCTTTGATAATGTGCCCAGGAATGTATACGAAGAACTGCCGGAAGAAAAAAAGAAGATTCAGTGGGAAATCACCAGAATTGCAAGTCATGTTCAGTATGTTTACCAGAAGGAGAGACTTGGATTTGGACATGCGGTCTGGCTTTGCAAAGAGTTCACCAAAGCGGAACCGGTTTTGCTGATGCTGGGTGACTTCTTATATAAATCCAGGAATGAGGATAATTGCTGCAGGCAGGTGATGGATGCTTTCCAGGAATGTGGCCGGACATTAGTCAGTATCACAGAAATCCCTCTGGAAAAGGTTGTTCATTATGGTATTCTGTGTGGCCAATGGGAAGATCGGGAAGAAACTGTTATGAAGGTGGATCGGATGGTGGAAAAACCGACAGATGATTATGCGTCCGAATATCTTGGGGTTATGAATTCCCGGAAGGAGAAAAAATATTATGCAACCTTTGGGCAGTATGTACTCACCTCTGAAGTGTTCAGCGCATTGGACAGCATGATTCAGAATGAGAAGAGACCACTGGGAGAGTATCAGCTTACAGATGCATTGATCAAGACAGGAGATGAGTATGGACTGTATGCGTTCCGTCCTGAAGGACAGAGTTTTGATATTGGTTTGCCGGAAGCCTATCGGAACACAATGATACAGTTTTCAGAAGCCTGAGAGTCTTCCATGCAGAAAGAGAATCGGATATGAGAGAGTTATTATCTGCTGAGGGGGTCAGGCAGTTTTTATCTTACTTCGGTGTTGGAGGGATCGCTGCGCTTGTGGAATGGGTAGTGTTCTTTCTTTTGGAGTATCTCTTCTCTACACCGTATCTGCTGGCTACAGTACTTGCTTTTTTTGTTTCTACGACAGTAAACTGGATTCTGGGAAGAACATTTACGTTTAAGGCTTCCACCTATCAGAACAAGAAGATAAAGGAACTGATCTTAGTGTTTTTGGTAAGTGCCGCTGGTTTGCTGCTAAACCTACTTCTTATGTACTTCTTTGTAACGGTGTTAGGTTTGGATACGCATATACAGAAGACGATGTCAAAAATTGCCGCTACAGGAATCGTTTTTTTTTGGAATTTCTTTTCCCGGAAGTATTGGATCTATAACAATAAATGATTATGACCAAAATAGAGAGTAAACCTGATCAGAATAGTCATCTGCCTTTTTGGAAGAAGATACTTCATGTTGTTGTGTTTCTTTCTTTGTTTATTCTGATATTTTACTGTTTTTCCCATGTTTTTGAAGAGAAAACTCATAAATATGACACTTTATACTCTTCTGAGAAAAACTCCATGGACTATCTGTGTGCAGGTATTTCACATACCTACTATGGAATCAATCCCGTCTATGTTTATACCCATTCAGGATATAAAGGTTATAACTTAGGTGATGAGGCGCAGAATATCAGGTTTTCGTATTTCTGGCTTCGGGAGGCTTTGAAGACCCAGAGTCCTAAGGTGTTTTTCCTGGATGTAGGAGGTTTGTTTTACAGTGAGTCTTCCATGGCAGAAGGGTGGAAATTGAAGGAATATTCCGATATGCGATTCTCCATGGAGAAGATTCACGCAGCGGCTGAAGGGACTAAAGAGCGGAATACGAGAATTGGAGCATTATTTCCCTTATTGTATTTTCATTCAAACTGGAAGTCGCTGTCTGAAGCACGTTTTTCCGGGGAAGATACCTCTTCTTTAGGTGCCAGAGTTGTGTGGGGAAAGAATGGCTCAGCTGATCCACTGGAAGTTCATCCATATGATATTCAATATGAAGGAGATAAAATATATAGGGAGAGCAGCATCATTTCGGCTGAGAATAAAGCTTTTTTTGAACGGATATTACAACTATGCAAGGACAATCAGGTTGAACTGGTTCCTTATAAGACACCTACGAATAACTGGGATGTGAATCGAAAGAAAATAACGGAAGATTTTGTGAGTAAATATGGACTCAATCTCCTGGACATGAATGGTATTGTAAACATAAACTGGGAGACAGATACATATGATGGTGGTTATCATCTGAACTTTTGGGGTAACTGCAAAGCTTCTGAATGTGTTTGTGAGTATCTTAAGGATCATTACGGAGAGATTCCTGTTTCAAGAGATGCTGAGGATGAATGGGAGAAGTTGATAGAAGATTATAATCTGGAATATATAAAATCATTGTTTCCTTCAGATGTTCAAAGGGATTATTATTTTAACTGGCTAAAACAAAATAAAGACAAGCTGATTATTGCTCTGGCAGTAAGAGATAATCTGTCAGGTGACCAGAATGCGATCGATCATTATTTAAAGAGCCTTGGTCTTTCAGGCTATGCTGAAGAGAACTTGAATCAGTCTATGATTGCTCTGATTAAAAACGGAAAAGTAGTAGCTGAAACATGGAGTGACGATAAATTGAAGTATAATAAAACGTTGAAGCCGGGAGATGCAGTAAAAACAGTTCAGATTGGAAGCACGGGGAAGAAGAGTCGTCTGGTAACAGATGCCGGTCTCGCTTCTGTCGTTTTGGACGGAGCGGAGTATGCCTTAAATCAGCAGGGATTGAATATGGTTGTAATGAACCAGGATACCGGTCAGATTATATCCAGCTCTGTACATTTCAATACAGATTCGTGGCTTGTGAATGACGAGTCATATGGGTCTGATTTTTGGAAAGATGTATCGATCAAAGAAGGCGTTCAGTATTCAATTAGCGGATTGGCAGAAAATAACATTTTGGCAGAGGAAATCATGTTTCATCCCTATACAAAAGGTTGCTTTTATATAACGAGTGCGGAGGGAAAGAACCTGGCTTTGGACTATCATTCTGATTCTGGGGATTGGACAGTTGAATGGTCGGACTATCGCAGCTTTCCTGATGAACTGTGGGTGTTAATACCTAAGGGAGAGAAAGAATATCAGATACGCTCACTGATGAACAATACAGTTCTTTCAACAATGGAAGGGGAACTTGTTGCGGGGCAACCCGAGGGTAGCAGTCAGTCTTTTCGTATTCAACAGAAGTAGGTGTATGAAGAAAACAAATGAGGTATAGTTATGGATTACTGGGCAGAATATCACAGATGGATTGAGAATGCAGTTATAGATCAGGATCTGTCTATAGAACTGAATAATATGACTCCGGAGCAGGTGGAAGATGCATTTTATCGGGAGCTTGCCTTTGGTACCGGAGGACTTCGGGGGACAATTGGTGCCGGAACCAATCGAATGAATGTATATACTGTCGCAAAGGCAAGTCAGGGTCTGGCTGATTATCTCAAGAAGCAGGCATCTGAGTCAGGTCAGGAGTGTCCCAGTGTGGTGATTGGCTATGACAGTCGGATTAAGTCGGACCTGTTTGCGAAAGTAGCAGCAGGTGTCTTTCTGAATAATGGGATTAAGACGTATCTATGGTCGGAACTGCTTCCGGTTCCGACGGTATCCTTCGCGGTTCGCTTTCTGAAAGCTTCCGCGGGAATCATGATCACCGCATCGCATAATCCTTCCAGGTACAATGGATACAAAGTGTATGGTGCAGATGGCTGCCAGATAACGACAGGCGCTGCTTCTGCAATCCTGAGTGAGATTGAGAAGGTTGATTGCTTTTCTGTTCCGATCGATACAGAACCAGAAGTTTCTCTGATCGGGGAGGAGGTACTAGCTGCTTTCATAGAGGAAGTCAAGAATCAATCAGTACTTTTTGGAGATGCAGTAAACAGGGATGTGGCGATTGTCTATACGCCCCTGAACGGAGCTGGAAGGAAGCCTGTTGCCCGGGTGCTTCGGGAAACCGGCTTTACCAATATCACTGTAGTGAAGGAACAGGAGAATCCGGATGGACACTTTCCAACCTGCCCTTATCCGAACCCAGAGATTCGCGAGGCTATGGAACTTGGTCTGTCTTACTGCAGAAAGACAGGAGCAGACCTCCTGATTGCTACGGATCCGGACTGTGATCGCTGTGGCATTGCAGTGAAGGAAGATGAGGACTATCGGTTGCTGACAGGGAACGAGGTAGGGCTTTTGCTGCTGGATTATATCTGCAGACAGCGGAAGGAACACGGCAGGATGCCGGCGCATCCTGTATTTGTTAAGACTATCGTCACGATGGATCTGGCAGAAAGGATTGCTTCTTTCTATGGTGTGGAAACACGGAATGTGCTGACTGGATTCAAGTTTATCGGCGAGGTGATCGGTGAGCTTGAGAAGGCAGGACGGGAGAAAGACTATATCTGCGGATTTGAGGAGTCTTACGGCTATCTGACAGGAAGTTATGTGCGAGATAAGGATGGAGTAAACGCAGCGTTTATGATCTGCGAGATGTTTGCCTGGTACAAGACCAGAGGAATCAGTTTGATTGAAAAGCTGAATGAGATATACCATACTTTCGGCTTTTGCATGAATACGCTGCATTCTTATGAGTTTGACGGTTCCGCCGGAATGGTGAAGATGCAGGAAATCATGAATTCGTTCCGAAGTGGAGTTAAGGATTTCGGCGGAAGAAAGGTGCTTGCATGTCAAGACTATCTGGATGGAATCGGGGGACTGCCGAAATCTGATGTGTTGAAGTATCAATTGGAGGACGAGTGTTCTCTGGTGGTGAGACCGTCCGGGACTGAACCGAAGCTGAAACTCTATGTCAGTGTGACAGCAGAGGACGCACAGGCAGCGAAGGAGATGGAACATCTTATCGTATCAGATGCGGAACATATGCTATAAGCATTATTTAGCACGCCCATAGGCTGATCGGAATGTGGTAATGGCGATGGATAAGATTCGGGTTTTACATATCTCTAAATATTATCACCCGTTTTCCGGCGGAACAGAACTGGTGGCGCGTCAGTGTGTAAGAACTCTGCAGGAGTCAGTGCACCAGGAATATGAGCAGGCAGTGTTTTGCTTTGATCATAAAGGAATGAAAGGACCTTTTGCGGGAGAACGGTCGGAAGATTCTGTGGATCTGGTGGATGGTATCCGTGTGGTGAGATGTGCGTGTGAGGCAAAGATTGCGTCACAGTCTATTTCTTTTTCATACCGCAGGAGACTGACGGCTGTATTTCAACAGTTTAACCCAGATGTTGTGATACTGCACTATCCGAATCCTTTTGCAACGCATTATTTGATGCCGCTTTTAAAACCAAAGCAAAAGCTGATGATCTTCTGGCATCTGGATATTGTCAAACAGAGAATACTAAGGAAGCTGTTTATCGGACAGAACCGCTGCCTGTTAGATCGGGCAGACTGTATCATTGCAACCAGTCCGAATTATATCGAAGGAAGTCAGTGGCTCAGACAATACCGGGAAAAGTGTGTGGTCATACCGAATTGCATCGATGAGAAGAAACTTGAAGATCATCTCATGAAGAATTCGCAGGCGGTGGATCGCGTTCGACAGCGTTACCAGGAAAAGATTCTGTGTCTTGCAGTCGGAAGGCATGTTGAATATAAAGGGTTTCGGTATTTGATTGAAGCCGCACAGTATCTGGATGAGCGTTTTACAATTGTAATGATGGGGGCAGGACCTCTGACAGAAAAGCTAAAGCAACAGGCGAAGGAACTGGAAAACCACCATGATAATCAACGTAGGAAATCTGCATCAGTTGCCGGTTCAGAATCGATAGAAAGAGCAGATTCCCTTCCGGATATCATATTTGCAGGATTGGTCTCTGACGAAGAACTCAGGAATTATCTGTATGCATGTGATATCTTTTGTTTTCCATCGATTACAAAGAACGAAGCATTTGGTATCGCTTTGGCGGAGGCGATGTATTGTGGGAAGCCTGCAGTGACATTCACCATAGAGGGATCGGGCGTGAACTATGTCAGCCCAGGCGGCGTCACAGGGATTGAATGTCCAAATCGTGACAGTAGGGCATATGCAGCCGCGATGCGATTACTGGCGGATCGTCCGGACTTAAGAGAGCAGTATGGACAGGCAGCCAGAAAGCGGGTTGAGGAACTATTCTTGTACAGGCAGTTTTCAAGACATATTCAGGAACTGTTACAAGAGCTGACAACGACCTGACAAGGTGTTTCTCTCATCATAGGAGCTTCAAAAGACTGTTATATGAGAGCGTTGTCAGGATCAGGAGTTTGCTGGAAAGGCCGAATTGGGTAGTATGAGCTTTGTATCGTATGAATTCATAGGCTTCGTATTTGCACTGATCCTTCTTTACTTTATTAGTCCTGTGAAGGTCAGATGCTATGTCTTGCTGGCTGGGAGTGTTTTTTTCTATTATCAGTCCGGCTGGCAAGGGATGATATTTCTGGGTGTTGCGGCGTTGATCACATATGCCTCTGCTCTGGCGATGGGAAAGCTCCGTGGGACTGTTGGGGTAAAAACAACGGAAGATCACAGAGATAGTGCTTTCGTTGTTTTGATGATCAGCCTCCTGTTCCTGCTTGCCATGCTTCTTTATGCTAAGATTGGAAGACAGGTGACGGAAGCGTTTGGAAAGATTCTGCAGGGAGAGGAGATTACAGCATCGGTGATTGTTCCGCTTGGAATCTCCTACTATACGTTTGCTGCAGTGGGGTATCTGGCGGATGTATATTGGAAGAAGGATCGACCGGAGAAAAATCCGTTCAAATTGGTTCTGTACCTGTGTTACTTTCCACAGATTCTTCAAGGGCCGATTCCGAAACACAAACGTCTTGCTCCGTTGTTGAATGAAGGACATCGGTTTGACTATGAGAGAGTGTGCTTTGGACTGCAGAGAGCGGTCTGGGGTTTTTTCAAGAAGCTTGTCATAGCAGACCGGCTGGCGATCATGGTCAACCAGGTGTTTGATCATTATCTGAACTATACGGGTTTGATTTTCGTATTTGGACTGGTAGGCGCTGTATTCCAGCTTTATACAGACTTTTCCGGATGTATGGATATCGCCCTGGGCGTATCAGAGGTTTTCGGGATTACGTTGGAGGAAAACTTCAGGAGACCATTCTTTGCGACCTCTGCGGCAGAATTCTGGCGTCGTTGGCATATTACCCTTGGAGCCTGGTTCAAAGATTATGTCTATATGCCCCTTTCTACAGCGCCGTGGGTGATGGAGATCGGAAAGTTTTTTCGTAAACATATCAGCAAATCTGCTGGCAGGAATATTGTAACGACCATCCCGCTTCTTGTGGTGTGGATCCTGACCGGATTGTGGCATGGGACCGGCCTGGACTATGTTGTCTGGGGGCTTTACTGGGGAGGAATCATCATTCTCTCTACATGGTTGACTCCGGTCTATCGAAAGCTGAATAAACGTTTTGGCCTGACTGATGATCTGGGATGGTGGCGGGTGCTGCGTCAGCTTCGAACCTTTGGCATCTATATGGTTGGCAGGCTGCTGACGCTGCCGGGAAATCTGCTGACAAGCCGGTGGATCGGCAGGAAGATCTTTACCTTTAATCCATGGGTTTTGTTCGATGGAACATTATTCAACCTGGGCTGGGATATGAAGGATGCCTGGGCAGCAATTATTGCGTTATTAATTCTCTGGAGGGTGAGTGTATTACAGGAAAGAGGGGTTCAGATTCGTAAGTCGGTTGCAGCCTGGCCACTTCCGCTGCGGTGGCTGTTCTATTATGGGGCGATCTTTGCAGTGCTGATCTTTGGGATTTATGGAAGTGGATTCAATGCTTCTTCATTTGTATATATGAATTACTGATGGTTAAATAGCATTTGAGTATCTGAAAAAAAGGCAGAAGAAAGGAAGGCAAGTTATGGAAGAAAGAGTATTGGAACTGTTATCAGAGGAGTTTCCGGAGATTGATTTTACTTCATCGGAGGCGTTGGTGGATGATGGAATCCTGGATTCCATGACTATCACGGGGATCATCGCAACACTTTCCATGGAGTTTGGAATTACGATTCCTTATGAGGAGATCGTGGAGGAGAACTTCAACTCCATCAAGGGACTTGCAGCTATGGTGGAACGACTGCAGAACCAGTAAGACCAGAGATAAGAATGTTGCAGGAATCAGTTTGAGGGAGCTGAATACCGTTAGCGAACGTCGAAGACGTGAGGTTACGGTATTCGCATCCGATCGGACGGAATCAGATACAAAACATGGTTTTATAGAGGAGTTGTTATGTCGCGGATATTGGCGGAACATGTTTTGACACTTGCCCAGAGCCAGCCGGAGAAGCAGGCTTTGTTGTTCAAGAAGGAGAGCCTGTCATACAGTGAACTCGCAGACCTAATCGTGAAGTGCGCGGGTTTTCTTTCCGGACTTGGGATTCGTAAGGGAGACCGGGTCCTCTTTACGGCGCTTTCAAAGCCGGAGACGGTTGCCATCTATCTGGGAATCCAGTATGCCGGTGCGGTTGCTGTGTCCATGGATAAAAATGCAACAGCGGAGGCTGGGTGGCAGATTTATTCTGATACAGATGCTTCTCTGTATATCACAGATAAACCGTGCGGAGAGTATGCAGGCCGGATGCGTCTGTTTTCTCTGCGGGAATTGTATCATGCTTGTGTAGAGACTACGGCGGAGACCGTTGGTCGTCTGGAGCATAGCTCTCCGGATAGGGAGGACATCGCTGAGATGATCTTCACGACGGGGACAACCGGAAAGCCGAAGGGTGTGATGCTCAGCTACAGGGCTGTGTATCAGATCTCGAAGAACACGATTGATGGAATCGGGATTCTTCCTGATGACCGGGTTTTGGTTCCGCTGCCACTGAATCACTCGTTGGCATTGCGTGAACTGAGAGGCGCTCTGTGGCAGGGTGCAACGGTTGTACTGCAGAATGGATTTACCTTTGCCAGGGAGATGGAGAAAAACATCGTTGAACTTGGGTGTACCGGTATGGTGATTGTACCGGCTTCCCTGGAGCTTACGAGAAGCCAGATGCAGGACATTTTCTCAGAGATTGTCGGGAAGCTGAGATATATTGAGGTTGGGGCTGGAAGTCTGACGGTGCGGCAGAGAAAAGAGTTTACCGCACTTCTTCCTGCGACAAAACTGAACAATACCTGGGGAAGTTCAGAGACCGGGGGAGCATTGTTTACAAACGTGAATGAAGTGGTGAAAGATCCGGTTCAGATTGCAGTGATTGGGAAACCACTTCTCGGTGTTGTTATTCGGATGCTGGACGCAGACGGACAGGAGATGCCTCATACTGATCATGATCATCCGGGCAGGCTGGCACTGAAGGGCGATATGGTGATGTCTGGCTACTGGAACCGGGAAGCAGAGACGAAGGATGCTCTGCGAGATGGATGGCTTGTGACCAACGATATGGTCTATACGGACGAAGACGGATATGTCTATATGCTTGGAAGGGCGGACGATATCATCAACGTCGGAGGAGAGAAGGTTTCCCCGGTTGAGGTAGAGAACCTGGCCGGAGAGTTCCCGGCAATCCGGGAGTGTGCCTGCATCGGCGTACCGGATCCGAAGGAAACGCTGGGCCAGATTCCGGTGCTGTTTCTGGTAGAAGGAGAGGGATTCTCCTTGGAGGAACTGAAGAAATATCTTCCCACTAGAATGGAGCGCTTCAAAGTACCACAGGAGTTTGTCACGGTTGATGCACTTCCAAGAAACCGTATGAAGAAGCTGGACCGAAAGACTATGCGAGCGCTATGGGAACAGCGGGAAGCGCTCGGCACATAAGCTGAAAAGAAGATTACAATTATCGTTGTGTAGGAAAGCTGAGAACGTGTAAAGATGGGAAATCTGTTGGAAAACCAGATGTTTCTTTTGTTTCTGGTCATGGCGATCGGCTATGCGATCGGACGGCTGAAGATCAAAGGAATCGGTCTGGGTTCGGCAGGCATTCTGATTGTTGCGCTCGTGTTCGGCCACTTTGGTTATGAAGTGCCGTCTATCGTGCAGAACATCGGTCTGGCCTGCTTTGTGTCGGCGGTCGGGTTTATCGCAGGACCGACGTTTTTCAAAAACTTTAAGGGGAAGGCCAAGGCCTATGTGGTGATTGGCTTATCTATCGTTTGCGTTGGCATGCTGGTGTGCCTGACAGTCATTGCAGTGACAGGGACATCAGTAGACCTTTCCCTGGGCCTTCTAGCCGGGGCACTGACGACAACGCCCGGACTGGCAGCCGGAATCGAAGCAACCGGTTCGGAACTTGTTTCGGTCGGGTATGGGATAGCGTATCCCTTTGGTGTGATATCGGTTGTCCTGTTTGTCCAACTGATGCCGCGGTTACTTCATGCCGATCTGGAAGCAGAGAAGGAAGAACTGAAGAAGAAAAACCAGAACGTGAAGAAGCTGATCCCGGAGAATCTGATCCGGTTTGATACGTTTGGTTTGTTCTCATTTTCTGTTGCTGTCCTGCTGGGATTCCTGATCGGACAGATCGAGATACCGCTGCCTGGCGGCGGTTCGTTTTCACTGGGTACCAGCGGCGGACCATTATTGATAGGAATTGTGCTGGGACACTTTCAGAACATTGGGATCTTCGACATGCGTGTGAAGAACGGGACGCTGACCACTATGCGGGAGCTTGGTCTGGCGTTCTTTCTTGCCGGTGCCGGAACCCATGCAGGAAAGGGTTTTCTGGAGGTCCTGATGGACAGAGGACTAATCCTTTTCTTCTATGGAGCTTTGATGGCGGTGGGACCGTTGGTAATTGGACTTCTGGTGGCAAGGAAGTTGTTCCGTCTGAATGTACTGGATTCCATGGGCTCCATCTGTGGCGGGATGACCAGCACGCCGGCGCTGGGCAGTCTGATTTCTTCTGCCGGAACGGACGATGTTGTGCATTCCTATGCGGCTACCTATCCGGTCGCCCTTGCGATGATCGTAATCCTGGTGGAGCTGGTCGGTGCGAAGATGGGATGACGATGGAACAACCTACTTGTATTTGATAGAATAAAAAAAGTATAGCAATAGAAAGAGCAGGACTGGATTTTGGAGAATCGTGAGAAAGTACAGAAGTGGATCGATACAGCGTATATTGTGTGTCTGGCTGTTTTTCTGGCTTACAGGACTTTCTTTAATACAATGATTCGTCATGATTTTGGGATAAAGAGATGTAAACCGGCAGAGCTTTGCTGGTTGGTCTTTATGGTACTTCTGATCATGATTCGCGCATTGTATCTGAGGTGCTATTCCAAAGTGGAACTTTTGATCGCTGTGTCTTTCTGTATCTGTATTCTGTTATCCTGGCGGCATGCCAGGGTTTATTGGTTTTTGATGGTTCCACTGTTGATTGTGGGTGCGAAAGGGATTCCGTTTGACCGGATTGTAAAAACTTTCCTCATAGTTGTTGGAGCTGTAATCGGGATTTCTCTGATTCTGTCTTTAGCCGGTGTGATTACGAACCTGAGGTATGTCCGTTATATCGATTCTGCAGTATCCTCAGAAAGAATAGAAGCGGCAAGGTACGCATTTGGAACCACTTACCCCACGACGTTTTCTGAGTTTGTTTTTTTCCTTAGTGCTGCGTGGCTGTATCTACGGCGTAAGGTGCTGCGGTTTTATGATGTGGTTCTGCTTGCTGCAGTTACCGTCTTCCTGTTTTTGGGTCCAAACGCAATGACGGATTCGGTGTGTGTTGCATTATTGGCCTTGATTGCCGGGGTGATGATCTTCCTTCGCCATAAGTCTGAACAGGCCAGTGAGACCGCACGTAAGATTTGCACACCGTTGATCGGGACGACAGGTCTGTGTGCTGTTGTGATGACAGTGTTGATGCTTCTGTATGATAAAATGGTTGAATCATGGAGGGTCCTGGATAGTATTTTTCATAACAGGCTCTTTCTGGGCAACGTGGGTGTAAGGGACTATGGGATTCATCTGTTCGGAAAGAAGGTTAAGTACCATACGACCGGAGCAGATGTGAGCCTGGTGGGAAGACCGGATTACTTCAATCTGGACAGTTCGTACCATCTGATTCTGATTAATTTTGGCATTATTATTCTTCTTTTTATCGTCGGCTTCTTTACCGTCTCTGCCTGGCGGGCCTGGCAGAAGTGTGATCTTGCACTTCTGCTGATTATTGTCGTGATCTCTCTGGAGTGTGTAATGGAAAACCGCATGATTCAGCCGCAGTATGATATCTTTCTGCTGATGTTCTTTGCGGATATGCGGTCTGCCAGAGGGGAGAAGTATTTGATGCTGGGAAGGGTTCCCGGCTGTGCAGAACGTATACAGCAGGTGGAGCAATCTCCGGAGGGGATCACATGTCAGTGAGAGCAGTGAGTGCAAAGCATATCGCAAAGGCAAAAAATACAGTTGTGAAAGCGCTGAAAAAAACACCGCTGAAACCCTTGTGGTGGAGGGCGAAGCACATCGCGCCCATTCGCATGGTCCGGCACACTCTCAAGGATATGCATCAGGACAAGCTGGTGAATGAGTGGTATCCGGAGATTTACAGCCGACATTCCTCTGAGCCTGTTGATGAGAACAAGGTGATTATAATTGAAAATGCACTGACGGGGCTGAGCAGTTCGTTCCGTCTGCTCTACAGAGATCTGAAGGCGAGCGGGAAGTACCGGATCCATGTTCACCATATAGGCCGGAATCTGGTTCATGCCAATGAGCATGACATCAATGGGGCCCGTCTTGCGTATGATCTGGGGACTGCCCGGTATGTGTTCCTGAGTGATGAGTGTGTCGCACTCAGCTGCGTGCCGCTGCGCCCGGAGACTACGGTTGTACAGCTGTGGCATGGCTGCGGTGCGTTCAAGCGGTTCGGCAGGAGCACGCTGGATCTGAAGTTCGGGGCAAATCAGGATCATATCGACCGCTATCCGCGGTATAAGAATTATTCTCTGGTTACGGTTTCAAGTCCGGATGTCGTCTGGGCGTATGAGGATGCGATGGGACTGAAGGGTCAGAACATTGTCCGGCCTATCGGCATCAGCCGGACAGATGTTTTCTTCGATCCGGAATATCTTGCGAAGGCTCCGGAGCGGGTTTACCAGGAGGTACCGCAGGCAAGAGGGAAGCGTGTGGTCTTATACGCGCCGACCTTCCGCGGCAGGATCGCAATTGCTGAGACACCGGACTACCTGCAGTTTGATCTGAGGAAGCTGAAGGAAATGCTTGGAGATGATGTTCTCATTCTCATCAAGCATCATCCGATCGTCAAGGATTACCATATGCCGAGGATCCCCGAGGATCTGGAGGGAAGTTTCGCGGTGGATGTGACGCACACGCTTTCCATCGAGGATCTTATGATCACTGCCGACGTCTGCATCACGGATTATTCTTCCCTGATTTTTGAGTACTCCCTGCTGGACAAACCGCTGATCTTCTATGTGTATGATCTGGAGAAGTACTTTGACTGGAGAGGGTTCTATTATGATTTCGATGAGCTGACTCCGGGGCCGGTCTGCCGCACGATGGAAGAGCTTGGACAGGCGGTCCGGGTATCCCTGACATCGGGTGAGAGTTTTGATTCGGAGAAGATGAAAGCATTTCGCCGGAAGTTTATGGCAAGCTGCGACGGACATGCGACAAAGCGGATAGAAGAATGGGTTTTCGGAGAAAGCGGCTTGAAGGAAACGATTATATAATGAGTGGCAAAAGTGCAGCCGGATATACCGAGGTGACAATTATCTATCGGCAGTAAATCTCGTTCGCGGGTATAATTGTTCTATAGAGGTAGGAATAACATGCGTTTATTGGAGAATAAGCAATATCTGGAAGACTTGCAGACGGTTTCTTCCCTTCCGCTTCCCTGGGAGAAACTGGAAGGAAGGAGCATCCTGATCTCCGGAGCGACGGGGATGATCGGAAGTACCCTGATCGATGTGCTGATGCTGCGAAACAGGTCTGTTTCTACCGATGGAGGAAGGACCGGAGGCGGGTGCAGAATCATCGCGCTTGGACGCAGTGGGGAGAAAGCGTGGACGCGTTTCAAGGAGTATTGGAACGATCCGCGTTTTGTGTTTGTGCAGTGCGATATCAATGATCGGGAGAGTCTGGAACGTGGGTGCACCGGGGATAATCCTGAGGTGGATTATATCTTCCATGCGGCGAGTAACACGCATCCGGTCGCTTATGCCACTGACCCGATCGGAACGGTTGTGACGAACATCATCGGCTTGGACAATCTGCTCCATTTTGCTTCAGAACATGGCTGCAGGAGGTTTCTCTTCGCCTCCTCCAATGAGATCTATGGGGAGAACAGGGGAGATGTAGAGCTGTTTGATGAAAAGTACTGCGGGTATATTGACTGCAATACGATGCGGGCGGGATATCCGGAGAGCAAGCGGGCCGGCGAGACGCTGTGTCAGGCTTACATCCGGCAGAAAGGACTTGACATCGTGATTCCAAGGTTCACAAGGTCATTTGGCCCCGCCCTGCTGCGTACGGATACGAAGGCGCTGTCCCAGTTTATCCGCAAGGGTGTCGCTGGACAAGACATCGTGCTGAAGAGTGAGGGAACGCAGTACTATTCTTACACCTATATCTGTGATGCGGTGAGTGGATTCCTGTACTGCCTGATGAAGGGAGAATGCGGAGAAGCTTATAACATCGCAGATGTCAGCTGCGACATTACCTTGCGGGATCTGGCACAGACCATTGCGGATTATGTCGGAACGAAGGTCGTGTTTGACCTGCCGGACGCGGTGGAGGCAGCCGGCTTTTCAAAGGCGACAAAGGCGCGCCTGGACGGGACAAAGCTGCGCGCATTAGGCTGGAGACCACAGTTTGATATGAAGACGGGGCTGGGACATACGATTGAGATTATGCGCTCTTTGGAAGCGTAACAAGGAACCAGACTCCGTGAATCAGAAAAACGGACGGACAGGCAGTATCAGGTGATCTATAATAATACTTACGACGTATGTGAAGGAGACGAAGCATGAATGTGGCATTAATCATCGCCGGGGGTTCCGGCCATCGGATGGGGCAGGATATCCCGAAGCAGTTTATCAATGTGGAAGATAAGCCCGTATTGATCTATACCATGGAGGGGTTTCAGCAGCATCCGCTGATTGACGCAATCGAGCTGGTATGTATTGACGGCTGGCATGATGTTGCCCAGGCGTATGCGAAGCAGTTTGGGATCGATAAGCTGAAGTGGGTGATCTCAGGCGGTGAGACCGGCCAGGAATCGATCCGTAACGGAGTGTATTTCCTGGAGGACAAGTGTGCGGAGGACGATATCGTGGTAATCCATGATGGGATTCGTCCACTGGTGGATGCTTCGGTTCTGTCAGATGTCATCCAGAAGTGTCAGCAGTATGGGAACGGTGTTACAAGCATGCCGTACAATGAGCAGATCTTTATTGTGGATGACGAGATATCCACGACGAAGTATATTCCCAGGGAGACACTGCGCCGTGTGCAAACGCCTCAGGCGTATCAGTTTGGGATGCTGGACCGGGCATACCACAGGGCGTTCGAGGAAGGGATCGGCATCAAGGGATCAGCCTACACGAATACGATGATGGTGGAGCTGGGCGAGCGGCTGTACTTTGCGGCTGGTTCTGACAAGAATATCAAGCTGACGACAAAGGATGACCTGGAGCTGTTCAAGGCATACCTGAAGATGGATCAACAGAATTGGCTGAAGTGAGTTGCCGCCATGGAAGAGGTAAGGACGTGAATGTCAGATTTCAGGTGAAGCAGACAATCAAGCAGGCAGTGCAGAATATTGTACTGCCTGTTTGCTATCGGGCGAATCGCGGCAGGGTGGTGGATCCGAAGCTGGTGGTGTTTGCGGACGCGCATCGCAACAGTCGGCCGGCGGCGATGGAGCTGTTGTATCGGCGGCTGAAGGAGCGTGGAGACTTCCGGGTTGTGGAGCATTATCTGGACTATGGCAGTGCCGGTGCTGCAGCGGTGGCGAAGCATTCGATGCGATTTATGCAGCTGTATGCTTCTGCCGGCTTTGTTGTGATTTGTGATAATTTCCTCCCTGTCGCGTCCTGTGACAAGAGGGAGGAGACGAAGGTGATCCAGCTGTGGCATGCCTGCGGCTGTTATAAGAAGTTCGGGTATGACGCGAAGGACGACATTCCGCCGGACTATCATGGGGCAAATGTTTACCGCAACGCGGATCTGGTAACCGTATCAGGAGAAGCGGCAGTCAGGGCATTTACCTCGGCCATGCGGCTGCCGGAGAGTTGTGTAAGGCCGCTTGGTGTGAGCCGGACGGATCTGTACTTCCGGGAGAAGTGGATCGAGAGGTGTCGGAAGCGGTTTTATGAGCAGTACCCGGACGCATGCAGCAAGAAGGTTGTCTTGTGGGCGCCGACCTTCCGTGGAAACGCCGGTATGCCGGAGCTGGTGGCGCTGGACCTGGAGAAGCTGCAGTGTGAACTGGGAGAGGATTATATGGTGCTTGCCCGCCTGCACCCCCATATGAAGAAGGTGGGGATGACAGTTGATGGGTGGCGAAGGAGTGAGGCTGAGGTGTCCACGTCCGGTCAGGTGGAATCAGATCGAAAACATGGTTACATCGTGGAGATTTCCACGGAGGAATTATATCCTGTCGTGGATGTACTGATCGCAGACTATTCTTCCCTGATCTATGAGTATTTGCTGTTCCGCAAACCGCTGGTTCTGTATGTGCCGGACCTGGAAGACTACCGCGCAAGGCGTGGGTTCTACATGGAGCCGGAAGAGATCCCGGCAAGGATAGTCATGAAGGAGCAGGCACTTGCTGCGGCGGTGCGGGAAGCAGCGGAAGATGCTGCAGGATGGGCTGGTAAGCATATGGCAGACAGAAAGACAGAGCCGAGAACAGACCAGGAGCATTTTCTTGAAGCATATATGGGAGCCTGTGATGGGAAGGCAACGGACCGGATTGTGGAGTGGATGACAACCCTGCCAACATAAACGATAAAGGCAAGGCAGGATTGATATTTACATAGGTTGTGGAAGGCAGAGGTTTAACCGGAGGATGGATTCGTGATCTGTATTTTTACTTCTGTAAGTGATTTGTGTTATACTCGAGGCCTGAAGTAAGATGAGGAACCACGTATGGCTAAGATTAGGTTTGGAGATTATCTGAAATCAAAAGAGCGCCAGGAGGCTGTCTATGAGTCGGACGATTCGATCGCGAAGCGGGCGAGGGCGCTGATTGACCAGGATTCATGTACAGTGAAGCCGCAGTTTCGCGTAGACAACTACCGGAAGGCGATCAGCCTGCTGGAACAGATTCCGGATCATCCGGATGCGGCTGCGATGCTGGAGGAGTGTCAGGCCGGGCTGGATAAGGCGCAGGAGGCTGTGCTTCAGATGAACTTTGAGCAGGGGAAGTATCATCTGGAGTCGGCGGATACGGAGTATGAGTTCAAGAAAGCTTCGCAGGAACTTGCAGCGGTTTCGGAGGAACTGAAGCAAGCCGAAGTTGCATCGCCTCAGCATGAGAAGATGCTTCAGAAGGCAGAAGCGATGAAGGAACAGGCGGATGCAGAGGTTGTCCGTTATGCGAAGCGGACGACGCGCCGGCGGGGGATTGCGCTTGTAGTGGTCCTTCTGATCATAGCGGCGGTTCTCTATGCCTTGCTGAGTGGATATGGCCGGTATCTGGCGGCGAAGGCAGAGGGCATGGCCGGAATCTATGAGTCTGCGTACAGCCGTTTCTATAAGCTGGGGGATTATCTGGACAGCCGCAGCCAGTATGAGTATTACAAGGAGAAGTACCTGAGGCAGAGAGAAGAGGAGGAGAGCCAGTCTCTTCCGGATGCGGAAGTGGGAGATACGGTTGAATTCTCCGGCTTCAGCTGGCTGGTTCTGGAGAAGGACGATTCAAAGCTGACCCTGATCTGCACGGAGCCAGGGAAAGAAAGTGCATTTGCGGGGGTATCCTATGATGGAGCAAAGAAGCAGCTTCGGGAGGAGATGAGCATCGTACCGGAGACGGACGAAGCGGAGACAGAAACTGCAGGCGCCGGTGTGGATATGACAGCTGCGCCTGAGACAGGCTCTGCATCCTGGGAATCTTCTTCTCTTCGGTCTTACCTGAATGAGACGGTGCTGGAACATGAGTTTACGCCTGCTGAGCAGGATGCGATGGAGATGCAGTCTGTGGCTCCGACTTCAAATGAGGCATACGGGACCGGACTGGATGAGCATGTGCAGGACAAGCTCACGATCCTGAGTGTGGAGCAGGTGGGAGAACTCCTTGCAGATAAGGTATTTACGAAGCCGTCCGTGGACATGTGGCTGCGTACGCCGGGGCATGATATGCAGTGCGCCGCATATATGACTTCCGCCGGAAATGTGCTTCTTTATGGAAATGATGTGACGGATGACAGCCTGTCTGTCTGTCCGCTGATCGTTGTGGATTATACAAAGCTGGAGAACTGACAGCGCATGAGTACTCTGAAATTTCGAATAAGAATATTTTTCAAATACAAGGATCTGCTGATCGAGCTGATCAAGCGCGATATCAAGCTGAAGTACCGAAGAAGTCTTCTGGGTTATGTCTGGAGTGTGCTGAATCCACTGCTGATCATGATCGTTATGACGGTGGTATTCTCGGCCATGTTTAAGCGCGATATCGAGAACTATCCGATCTACCTCCTGACCGGCCGTACACTGTTTGAGTTTATGCGCAGCGGAACGCAGAGTGGCCTGAAGAGTGTCCAGCACAACGCACCTTTGCTGAAGAAGACATATATTCCGAAGTACATCTTTACGATTGCGAAGGTGTCAAGCATCTTCATCGATACAGTATTCTCCATGGGCGCATTTTTCATCGTCATGATCGCGACCCGTTCGCCGTTCTATATTCAGCTGCTCTATCTGCCGGTAATCCTGTTCCAGACATATCTTTTTACGCTGGGACTAAGCTTCTACCTTGCGGAAATGAACGTGTTTTTCCGTGACATCGAGTATATTTACCATGCGGTCTGCACCGCCTGGATGTATCTGTCTGCGTTGTTCTATCCGCTTGAGCAGCTGCCGCATCTGCTTCAGGTCTTTGTGAAGACACTGAATCCGATGTACTACTACATTGCGCAGTTCCGTGACATCGCCCTGTACGGCAGGATGCCCGGCATGCGTCTCGTTGTCGGCGGCTGGATCTGGGCCATCGCCATGATGGTGTTCGGCTTGTTCATGTTCCAGAAGAATAAAGACCGGTTTGTGCTGTATTTGTGAGCATCCGGATACCGTTCAAAAGCGCAGGCCGGCCGGGATTTGCACGGTGGGTAACAAGAGAAAAACAGATTGCAAGGTGTGAGGGATATACATGGCCGGGGTTGGTTCAAATATCAGGAAAACTGCCCGTAAGATCTACCGTAATGTGAGATGGGCACCCGCAGCTCGCCAGATCTTCGATGTTGTTGCACTCAAGCGAAGGGATCACCTGCTTGACAAAGCATACCCTGATCTGTACAGGAAGTACAGTACGCGCCCGGTGAATCCGAAGAAGGTTATCTTCGTCGAGAACAACAGCCGGGAGATCAGTGACAGCTTTACCGCGATCCTGGACGACCTGAAAAAAGACGGCTCCTACACCGTGCATGTACACTTTCTGGAAGAGTTGACTGCCGGACGGGAAGGATTCAGCTACAACTGTGCCAGACTTGCTGCAGACGCCGCTACGGCGGCGTATATCTTTTTGAACGATTATTCAAACGTCATCAGCTGCCTGCCCCTTCGTGAGGAGACGAAGGTGATCCAGCTGTGGCATGCCTGCGGGGCGTTTAAGAAGTTCGGGAACAGTACACTGTCGCTGAAGTTCGGGCAGACAGCGAAGCAGCAGGAGAAACACCCGGTTTATGGATACGGGAATCTGGATTATGTAACCGTCAGCAGCGCAGAGATTGCGTGGGCTTATACGGAAGCCATGCAGCTGGAAGACAAGAAGACACAGGTTGTGGCCACCGGTATCAGCCGGACAGACCGGTTCTTTGATCCGGCATTCCGGGAATCGTCTGCCAGACAGGTCCGTGAACGCTGTCCGGGCTCTGTGGGGAAGAAAATTGTGCTTTATGCACCGACATTTCGTGGGCGGATCCAGGTTGCTGCCACACCTGATTACACACAGTTCGACCTGAAGGCACTGCAGCAGAGATTTGGGAACGAATTCTATGTGCTGGTCAAACATCATCCCTTTGTGTCAGAAGGACGCAGACCAAAGATGCCGGAAGAGATGGCAGGAGTGTATGCGGGGAATGCGGCAGGGGCGCATGCGGGGAATGTACAAGGAGCGTTCGCGTCAGACGTGACGGATACACTTTCTATCGAGACGCTGCTTTGCGCGGCAGACGTGGTAATCACCGACTATTCTTCCCTGATCTTCGAGTACTCACTGATGAACCGGCCGATGATCTTCTATTCCTATGACCTGGATTCATATTACGACTGGCGCGGGTTTTATTATGACTACGACGAGATGACCCCCGGGCCGGTATGCAGGACGATGGACGAGCTGATCGAAGCCCTGGCACATGTGGAAGAACAATTCAATCAGGAACAGATGGCCGCATTCCGCGAGAAATTCATGGGAGCATGCGACGGACACGCGACGGAGCGGATTGAAAAATTGATGTTCGGGCAGAGCCTGAGGTAAGAAACGAGGAAGAACAAAGCTTAGTGGAGAGTTCTACGCCCAACCATGTGTCATGACAAACCAGGAGAAGCTGATGAGTAATATGAGCACTACAAAAAACACGAATCATGCAGGCAACATCATAGATGTCGATCATCTTTCCATTCAGTTCAACCTTGGCAATGTCAAGGTGAATAACCTGAAGGAGTATACGATCAAGCGTCTGAAGCATGAGCTGACGTTCCAGGAGTTTCTGGCGCTGAAGGACGTGGATCTTCATGTGAAGAAGGGGGAGTCCTGGGGCTTGATCGGGACGAATGGATCCGGCAAGAGTACGCTGCTGAAGTCGATCACGGGGATCCTGAAGCCGTATAAGGGCTCGGTTCGGGTGCGCGGCAAGATCGCGCCGATGATTGAGCTTGGCGCGGGCTTTGACCAGGAACTGACGGCGCGGGAGAATATCTTCCTGAACGGTGCGGTGCTTGGCCACTCAAGAGCGTTCATGGAGGAGCATTTTGAAGAGATTGTTGAGTTTGCGGAGCTGGAGCGGTTCCTGAATTCTCCGATCAAGAATTATTCGTCTGGCATGAAGGCACGTCTGGGGTTCTCGGTCGCGACGATGGTGGATCCGGATATCCTGATCTGTGATGAGGTCCTGGCGGTGGGTGACGCAAACTTCCGCAAGCGATGCAATGAACGTATGCAGCAGATGCTTTCGGGCGGCACGACGCTTCTGTATGTTTCGCATGACATCGATTCGGTGAAGGAGCTTTGCGATCATGTCCTGTGGCTGGATCATGGCGAGGTGATCATGGCCGGGGACCCGGATACGGTGTGTGATGCTTATTCCAGCAGGCAGGACAAGGTTTATTCGTTCCGCAGGAAGTTGGAAGAGGATCGGGAGCAAATGGAACAGGGTGGTCATGTGGATTATCTTGTGGTTGGGTCTGGCCTCTTCGGGTCGATCTTCGCGCATGAGGCGAAGCGGGCGAGTAAGAAGGTTGCGGTTATAGAGAAGAGAGATCATATCGGCGGGAATATCTATACGGAGAAGGTCAATGGCATCAATGTACACAAATACGGCGCGCATATCTTCCATACATCGGACAAGAAAGTGTGGGAGTATGTGAACCGGTTTGCGGAGTTCAACCAGTACATCAACTCGCCGGTGGCAAAGTACAAGGATGAGCTGTACAACCTGCCATTTAATATGAACACGTTCTCGAAGATGTGGGGTGTGACGACGCCGGATGAGGCGAAGGCGAAGATTCAGGAGCAGATCGCGGAGCTTCATATTACCGAGCCGAAGAATCTGGAGGAGCAGGCGCTTTCGCTGGCAGGCCGGGACGTGTACGAGAAGCTGGTGAAGGATTACACGGAGAAGCAGTGGGGAAGAGACTGCAAGGATCTGCCGGCATTTATCATCCGGCGGCTGCCACTGCGGTTCACCTACGATAATAATTACTTTACCGACCGTTATCAGGGCATACCGATCGGCGGATATACGCAGATCATTGAGAAGCTCCTGGCCGGTGTGCCGACGCTGCTGAATACGACCTGGAAGGAGTACAAGGCAAAGCATGCGGGTGACTTTGACAAGGTGATCTTCACCGGTCCCATCGATGAATATTTCGATTATAAGCTTGGGAAGCTGCAGTATCGTACGGTACGGTTTGAGACCGAGGAACTTGAGACAGATAATTTCCAGGGGAATGCTGTGGTGAATTACACCAGCCACGAGGTTCCGTGGACCAGGATCATCGAGCACAAGTGGTTTGAGTTCGGCAAGGATGCCGCAGGCAAGGACATCCCGGGTACGGTAATCTCGAAGGAATTCTCGACAGAGTGGAGGAGCGGGATGGAACCGTATTATCCGGTCAATGACGAAGAGAACGGCAGCCTCTATGAGAAGTACCGCCAGCTGGCGGAGCAGGAAGAGGGCGTGATCTTCGGCGGACGGCTCGGGACCTACAAGTATTACAATATGGACCAGGTTGTCGCGCAGGCGCTGGAGCTGTGTGAGAAGGAGCTCGGGCGCCGGATCGGCAGAGACGGGGCGCAGAGACGATAGTAGTGCGGGAACCGGCCGGCGGATCGACAGATGACGGATCGCACCCCACAGGAGATGGAGCAGAATCATGAGTACAAAAAAGAAAGCAAAAAGTGCAAAGAAGGCTGTGATCGAGGCGCTGAAGAAGACGCCGCTCAAACCGTTGTGGTGGAAGGTGAAGCTGATGCCGCCGGTCTATCAGATCCGGCATTTTCTGATGGACATTCATTCGGATAAGCTGCTGTTTGAATGGCTTCCGGAGATCTACAGCCGTCATTCATCGGAGCCGGTGGACGAGCGGAAGGTGGTTCTGATCGAGAACGCAATGTCCGGTCTGAGCAATTCGCTGCAGCTGATCTATCAGGATCTGAAGGCGGACGGGGGATTCCGGATTCACATCCATCATATCGGCAATCACTTGATCCACGTGCATGACCACGATATCAACAATGCGGGTCTGGTCAATGATCTGGGTACAGCCCGCTATGTGTTTCTGAGTGAGGCGAATACGGCGCTGAGCTGCCTGCCGCTTCGGAAAGAGACGACAGTTGTACAGCTGTGGCACGGGTGCGGTGCGTTTAAAAAGTTTGGAAAAAGCACCGTGAAGCTCCTGTTCGGACCGGACGCGAAGCATTTTGACCGGCATCCGCTGTATGAGAATTATGACTATGTAACGGTTTCCAGCCCTGATGTTGTCTGGGCGTATGAGGAAGCCATGGGTCTGGAGAACCGCAAGGGTGTGGTCACTCCCATCGGCGTGAGCCGGACGGACGTCTTTTTTGACCAGACGTTTCTGTCACAGGCGTCGGAGCGGGTGTATGAGAAGGTGCCGCAGGCAAGAGGTAAGCGGGTGATCTTATACGCGCCGACTTTCCGCGGCGCGGTGGCGGTGGCGGAGACACCGGATTATGAGCAGTTCAATCTCGAGCAGCTGCATGAAGCGCTGGGAGACGATGTGATCCTGCTCATCAAACACCATCCGGTTCTGAAGGATTATCACATGCCGAAGATTCCCGAACACCTGAAAGGGACATTTGCGGTGGACGTGACGCGGACACTGTCGGTGGAGGATCTGATGATTACCGCGGACGTATGCATCACAGACTATTCCTCGCTGATCTTCGAGTATTCGCTGCTTGCCAAACCTCTGGTCTTCTATGCGTATGACCTGAAGGATTATTATGACTGGCGTGGGTTCTACTATGATTATGATCAGCTGACCCCGGGACCGGTCTGCCAGACGATGGACGAACTGATCCGGGTACTGAAGCAGCCGGACTGCGGGTATGACGAAGAGAAGATGACAGCCTTCCGCGAGAAGTTCATGAGCAGCTGCGACGGACACGCGACAGAGCGGATTGAGAAGCTGGTGTTCGGGCGGAGCCTGAAGAAAACGGTGGATGTGGATACAGAAGTCTGAAAAGGACGGCGGACGTGGAAGCAGAAGTCTGAAAAGGACGGCGGATGCGAACAGTTTCACGAAGGTTCAAGAAGGCTTAAGAAATAACCGGGTGCATTTTACAGGGGAATGAGGTATACTTTCTGTACATATATGCAGCCTGGAGGGGAGGCAAAGGAAAAGAGACACATTTCCTTCAGAGGGGAGACCAAGGGGAAGAAGAGAATGTTTGACCGGAAGAAAGTACACAGAAACAGCTTTATGAAGAACAGGAGAAAAACCACCTCCAGGAGGGCGGTTCTTCTTCTGTTTCTGATTGTCTGTCTGGTACTGGAGGGGGGCGTTCCTGCCCTGGCGAAGAAGAAGGCAGAAAGCAGCTCCAAGGTCCAGATCATCTATACGCCGGCGAAAACAAAGGGCTGGCATGGCGGTACCTGGGAGAATGGCTGCTATATCAATGACAGCGGAATAGTGATGGAGCGCCTGGAAAGCGCGGATAAGGCGAAGATTCCGAAGCTGCGGGGACTTGGCGGCAAGAAGATTCTGTTCATCGGCGCGTCCAGGACAAAGCGGGTTTCCAAAGCAGTCACGGACAGTTCCGTATTTTTCTATGGCTGCGGCGGAGCCGGCTTCCGGTGGTTTTTCTGTCCCAGAAACGGGAAGAAGCCTGCGTATCAGGTCATTCGCGCATTTATCAAGGCACATCCGCATGGAACAATCATCATCGATCTGGGCGGCAATGATGTCCATAATATCGAGGCTTATATCGGGTTTTACAAACAGCTGATCGAGAAGTATCCGGATGTGACATTCTTTTTCAGAGGGATCCTTCCGCGCGAGATCGGCGACAAGTCCAACGCACGCCGCCTGGCGTTCAACGAGAAGCTGGAGGAAGCACTTCCCGGACATGTGATCAATCTGTTTGAGAAGGTCTACCATATGCGCGGCTTCAAGACTGTGGACGGGACACATTATCCAAAGAGACAGAATCGTAAGATATACCAGATGACCATGGAGAAGATCGGACGGAAGATTTCGGTCAATCTGGATACAGGAAAGGTTACTTCCAAGAAGACAAAGAAGAAGTAAGCGTCGGAAAAACATCTGAGAAGACGACGAAATCGAAAAACCTTTTCAAGAAGTTACAACTATGGCAATTACATCTTTACAGTTTATCGTATTCTGCATCATTCTCACGGTAATCTATTTCATCCTGCCGGGTTCCTGGCAATGGATTCTGCTGTTGGGATTCAGCATCTGGTTTTATACAAGGTCGGGGTACGCAGCGCTGCTGTTTCTGCTTGTGGCTGCGATGGCTTCTTATGCCGCCGGCCTGTGGATGGAACGGGAGCTGGAGCGTTCCAGGCAGCAGATCTCAGCGTGTGAGGACCGTACGCAGAAAGCACAGGTGCGGGAGGCATCCAGAAAAAGACGCCGCCGTGCCTTTATCCTTCTATGCTTTCTGATCTTCGGAATCTGGATCGTTACCAAGTACAGCTCCATGATCCTGAATACCATCGCGCCGCTTCTGTCCCCCGAAGCGTCTGGCAGAGGGAAGACACTCCTGGACCAGCTGATTGTACCTCTTGGGATATCATTTTATACCTTCAACTGTGCCGGCTATGTGATCGACGTAAGCCGGAAGAAATACCCGGCAGAGCACAATCCGCTGCGGTTCCTTCTTTATGTTTCCTTCTTTCCTCATATCATTCAGGGGCCATTCAGCCGATTTGACCGACTGGGCAGGACGCTCTTTGCGCCGCACAGGTTCGACTGGGACCGCATGGCTGCAGGCTTGAGCCGTATGCTCTACGGTTACTGCGAGAAGATGCTTGTGGCGGACAAGCTTGCGCCGACGGTGAATGCTGTGATGGCTCATCCTTCCGCGACGCCTGGGATCTATCTGTTTGTGGCGATCCTGGGATACGGCGTTCAGTTGTACGCAGACTTCTCCGGATACATGAATATTATGTGTGGACTCTGCCAGGTGCTTGGAATCGAGCTGGAGGAAAACTTCCGGCAGCCGTATTTTGCTGTGTCGATTCAGAATTACTGGAGAAGATGGCATATCACACTCGGCAACTGGTATTCGGATTATGTGTTCTATCCGGCGTCCATGGGCAAGACAGCGCAGAAGATCGGACGCAAGGCAAGGGACCGTTTCGGCCCGCGCATGGGCAAACTCCTGCCGAGCTACTTCGCCATGGTCTTTGTATGGACGCTGACAGGGCTGTGGCACGGAGCCAGCTGGACCTTTGTGGTCTGGGGCTGGCTGAACTTTGCGATCATCGTATTCAGCATGCAGGCCGCGCCGGTCTACGACTGGCTGAAGGGGAAACTGCATATCAGGGACACCTTCTTTCTGTGGAGGATTTTCCAGGTGATCCGCACCATCCTTCTGGTGAGCCTGCTCAGGATCTTCTACTGTAGTCCGACAGTCGGTGCCGCGCTGGATTATATCCGTATGATCTTTACGCCGAACTGGAATCTGTTCTGGACACGACCGAAGCATGTGCTGATCACTGCGTGTGCCGGTACGCCCGTCGCCATGAAGTATATATTCGCAGGAACCCTGGCAATCTTCATCGTGGATCTTATGAAGGAGACCGGGAAGAAGTTCCGCATCCCGATGCCGGTCCGCATGGTATTCTGGGGCCTTCTGTTCTGTGTCCTGCTCATAGGCGGCGGTGGTGGTGATGCTTCCGTAGGAGGATTTATGTATGCGCAGTTCTGAGGAAAAGAAAAAAAGTGCTGCGGGCGAAGCCGGGGCGCAGGGAAAGTGCGGAAGCAAAAAAAAGATTTACCTCACCCGGGCTGCGGGCGCCGCGATCCTTCTTTCTGTTATTCTGGCAGTGAATTACGCGGCATCGTGGTGCTTCGATGACATCCATGGTGCAGATTTCTATAAGTATGACATTGACCGGCTGGAGAAAGAACATGCGGATGTCGATATGATTATCGTGGGTGCATCCCAGATCTATCATGCGTGCAATCCTGATGTTATTTCCGAGGAAATGGGCATCGGTGAAGTGATTGACTGTTCTTCAGCGAGTGCGAACAACGATGGACAGTATTTCATGCTGCGGGATCTGCTTCGCAGATTTGACCCGGAGTATGTGGTACTTGACGCACCGTGGAGCAAATTCCTGGCAAAGAACGAGGAATCAGTCAACCGTGGAAAATTGTTAATATCAGACCGTCTGAAATGGCTGGATAAGCTGGATTATGCGATGCACTGCTTCAATCTGGAACAGACGCTGAACCTGCTGTTTCCGACATATCGCTTCGGGGGAAATATCTGGGGGACGACCCAGCTGAAACAGAATTTCTATGACCGCAAAGCAGTCCGGGAAGGCAATCTGGCGGACGAATATAAACAGAATTATCGGAAAAACGGATTCTACTGGTACAAAAGGGGCATACAGCCTGGCGGCATTCCGGCCGAGGTAAAGCATTATTCCGACGACGAGGTCAGTGAATATGAATATAAATGGACCCTGAAGATATGGGAACTGTGTCAGGAATATGAAGTTCCTGTCGTCTGGACATCGATGCCCACATCGATGGAGAAGGTTTTCAGTGTCGATGACTATCAGGGCTCCGTGGATTACATGAAGAAATTTACGCAGAAGCTTGGATGCCCGTATCTGAATTACAATCTTCTGAAGGATCGTGACAAGATCCTGCCGGAGACAGTGTATACGGATGAATTACATCTCAATGGGGAAGGATCGATAATTTTCTCGAAGATCTTCGCGAAGACTGTAAAAATGGCATTCGATGGAGAGGACACCAGCGAATATTTCTACGACAGTATAGATGAGATGAAACAGGAGGTGCATCGCGTTGTAGCCTGCAACGCGAAGGCAGTCCCCGACGGAAACGGAAACGTAAAGGTGGAGGCGATGAGCCTGCACAATGATGGTATTATCCCCGAATACCGTCTGCTGGTTGTAAGCAATGCGGACCTGAAGAATAGCCGGGAGGACAGAGAAGATACAGGGATCAACGACAGCCGGGAGAACGACGGGGACATGAGCGGTGAAGCGGATCCCGGAGGAGGAGAGGCAGACGACGCCGGAGAGAAGGATAATGCCGGAGAGGCTGACGACGTCGGAGAGAAGGATAGTGCCGGAGAGGCGGACGACGTCGGAGAGAAGGATAATGCCGGAGAGGCGGACGACGTCGGAGAGAAGGATAGTGCCGGAGAAAAGGTTGACGCTGATGTCAGGGACAGCACCGGAGCTGGCGCAGGGGAAGGCGATGTCGGGACCGAGATCCGCCCATGGCAGGACAGCCCTTCTTTTGTGGTCGGACAATCGGAGATTCCTGCCGGCTGTTTCCTGAGACTGGAAGCCCGTGAGAAGGGACAGACAGAAGAATACTGTTTCGCGAACGACCTGAAAAGCTGGTATGTAAAACTGTGAGAAAGTGGAAACAAATCTATGGAAGAAGTGAAGAATCAGGCGCGGTCCCTGGCGGACGCGGTATACAGATATGCGAGTCTGCGGCCTTCCGTATATGCGGTCATCGACAAGAAGGGCCCTCATACTTATGAACAGCTGTGGGATGAGATAACACTGTGCGCACAGCTTCTGAAGGAGCATGGTGTCGGACAGGGTGACCGTGTTGTGATGGAGTGCACGCAGGATGCGCTGTTCCTGTCGGTGAATCTGTCCTGCCAGCTGCTGCGGGCAATCTTTGTCGGCGTGGAGCGCAGGATTGCGCCCGGCCGTCTGGCAGAGATCGTCCGGCAGACAGAGCCGGCCATGCTGCTGACAGCCAGGACGGTGGAAGGACTTGGAAAAACCGGGTTGGACGCAGAAGATCCTTCCGGGGACGGAGCAGCCTGTCCGTTTACCGTCAAAGAATTTGAAGCACTTCTGAAGGAGAAGCACGCGCAGAAGAGTGAGCAGACCATCGTGGAAACAGAAGCATCTGTGCAAAGGCTCGACCCGGAAACCGTGTCTGAGATTCTCTTCTCGACCGGGACAACCGGAACGACGAAGGGTGCTGTGCTTACGAATCGTGCCAATGTCGCGAATGCCCAGAACATCATCGACGGCGTTCATATGGGCCAGGATGCGGTGGAGCTGATTCCGCTTCCGATCAATCATGCCCACGGACTCAGAACCTCATACGCGCATCTGCTGAACGGAAGCACTGCACTGATCGTGAACGGGATTACATTTCCCAGACTCGTCTTCGAACAGATGGAGAAGTACAGCGCCAATGCGATTGATCTGTCACCGAGCGCGGCGCAGATGCTGATGAACACTTCAGCTGACAGGCTGAAGGAAATCTCAGGCAAGATCGAGTATGTTGAGGTAGGCGCTGCCTTCCTGCCGGAATCAACCAAGCAGATGCTGAAGGAATGCTTCCCGGCCTCACGCCTGTATAATTGTTATGGTTCCTCCGAATCCGGAAGGACCTGCAATCTCGAATTCAACAAAGACGACCGTGGCTCCGGCTGCATCGGACTGCCCGTGCCGAACGCGGCATTTGCGGTGATGGACGCGGAAGGAAAACCCATGCAGTCGGACGCGGAACACACCGGACGCCTCGCGTCTGCCGGTCCCATGAACATGTCGGGGTACTGGAAAGCGCCGGAATTGAGTGAGCAGACGCTCAGGGATGGATATGTCCTGACAGCCGATGTCTCATATATCGATAAAGATGGATATATCTATGTTCTCGGAAGGCAGGACGATGTAATCGTATATAAAGGCATCAAGATCTCACCTGAGGAAATCGAAGAAGCAGCGATGGGCTGCAGTATGGTCGCCGACTGTGCATGCATCCCGGAAGCGGACGAAGTTGCCGGGCAGGTGCCGAAGCTCTTCGTCGTGCCGGCAGACCGCGCGGCCTGGAGGGAAGCGGAATTGTTTGCGTACCTGAAGGAGCATGTCGATGACAACCGCATGCCGCGGACCATTGTATTGATCGATGAGATTCCGCGGACTTATAATGGAAAGGTGCTGAGGAAGGAACTGGCGAAGGGGAAGACGCAGGGCCAGGAATCCTGAAGCAGGCAGCGACAGGATAAAGCAGGAAAAAGCATAAAGAACCAGGAAGAATCAGGAAGAGGGAAAAAACATGGCAAACGAAAACGACAAGAAACAGCTGATCGAGATTCTCGAAAGTGTCCGCCCGGATGTAGATTTTCAGGAAGAAGACGCGCTGATCGACGATGAGATTCTTTCATCCTTTGACATTATTGCTATGGTGAGTGAGATCAACGTTCAGTATGGGATTGAGATCCGCGTAGACGATCTGCTGCCGGAGAATTTTAATTCGGTTGACGCGATCCTGGAACTGATCGAGCGGATGGAAGATGAGTGATGATTCGGATCGTCAGGATTGATTGTATGGAAAAGGGAACGCAGTAAAAGCCAAATCATAAAATTGATAATTGTGATTATTTGATGGTTTACACAAATTCAGGTTTGCGTTATACTAAGGAGGACAACTTGTTTAAAGGCCGTGGCAGCAAAGGGAGCGCCCGGCCTGCTGCAGATACCGTTGGTAAAGCGGTATGGAGAGGAGAAGTGAGTATGAAGAGTAGGAAACATGTGTTGAAGATTGCTGCGTTTTTCGCAGTAGTAGCGATGCTGCTTGGCTGCACCATCTCTACATGGGCACGTGATATCAAGAAGGGCTATCGCGTATATCCCGGTACAAGTTCCTTTAGCCTTGAGCTGAATTCGGGTGAGAGCATCTCCAAGATCAAGGTGAATAAAAAGGGCCTGAAGGTAAAGGTCAGAGCGAACAATTATTCGGAAGACGTAATTGTAGACAAGGCGAAGAATGCGGAATACAACAAAGAGAATCCGAAGGATCCGGTAAAGGATAACAGAACAATATCTCTCAGAACTTTTTCGACCAAGCCTGGAAAGTACAAAGTGACCTTCAATATCAAGAAGGGTAAGAAAACAATTAAGAAAAAACAGAAGATTACGGTATATGTCGGACTTCCGTTAACCTCTGTCAAGTTTGCCGGAAAGACCTATAAGATCCTTGGAAAGTATCAGGGAAGCAAGTATTGGTCTCCGTTCTACTCAAGTTACGATTTTATCACGAAGAAGAGTAAGGGAAAGTTCTCTGCAAAAGCGGGTTATGGCTACAAAGTGGTCGGAATTACCTATGAGAAGTACAACGAGAAGAAAAAAGAGTATGAAACAGTGGTCTACAAGAAGGGTGCTTCTTTGCCGTTGTATAAGAGAAAGGGCGAGTCAGAGACCTATAACAGGGATTACGCAGGCACAAAACATACCTATAAGTATGCACCGGATTACAGCTATACCAGCATAGTAGTATACCTGAGGGATACTTTGGAGCCGAAGAATAATGATAATACTTCCAAGTATGTGAAAGGAACGTACGCGACTTCTGTTGGTGTAGAATTCGAAAAGTTCTAATGGTAATTCGCTGTTTTGCATAACAGCAGAAAACCGGTCGGGATTTCCCGGCCGGTTTTTTTAAGGTGGATGGTCACCTCAGGATCCCAGTTCAGGTGTTGACACCTCCATCTGTGAGTGATAGAATTCGGATAAGCAATTGCTTATAAAGTTATTACTGTTAGCTAATAGTAAAGGGCAGGAACTTCAGATGGAAGAGAAGAAAGACCGGCGGCGGGCACTGATCACAAAGATCGTGTTCATCATAGCCATGCTCGTGCTGTGGGAGATTCTGGCGAAGGCGCATATCTTCGGCAAGCGGTCGGAGCTGGTGTTTCCGCCGCTGGAGGCAATCGGCGCGGCATTTGTAAAGAACTTTTCGACCGGATTTGCCGGTACGAGCCTGTGGCTGTATATCCTGAATTCGATGCTGCTTCTGCTGGAAGGACTTGTGATTGGCATCGTGATTGCATTTATCTTTTCAGGACTGAGCATGGTCAGCAAGACCATCGATACGATCTTCAATCTGTGTGTATCGATCTTTGACCTGCTCCCCGGTGTGGCGCTGCTGCCTGTGGTGATTGTGATCTTCGGCGTGAAGCCGGGCGTCATCGTCTTTCTGGTGGTGCATGCGGTCCTCTGGCCGATGGCCAGAAATGTGCTGGATGGCTTCAAGTCGGTTCCGGAGATTTATGTCGAGTCGGGGCGTAATCTGGGCATGAACAGCGTGCAGATGCTGACGGGCATCTATGTGCCGGCTTCCGCGACTTATATTATCTCCGGCCTGAAGGTCGGCTGGGCGAGAGCCTGGCGCGGACTGCTCAGTGCTGAGATGATCTTCGGCATTGCGTCGATGCCCGGCATCGGCATGTACATCAATCAGATGCGTACGAATATGAAGAACGCGGAGATGTATGCGACGCTGATCGTCATCATCATCATCGGACTGGTGGTTCAGTACGGTATTCTGGAACCCATTGAACGCGCGACGGTGAAGAAATGGGGGCTGATGAAATGAGTGAGACTGTACTGGAGGTCAGGCATCTGTCGAAGTCATTTTTGAACTCCGGCGGAAAAGAGACAAATGAAGTTCTGAATGACCTGAGTCTGACTGTAGAGAAAAACGAATTTCTCTGCATCCTTGGTCCGTCCGGCTGCGGCAAGACAACGATGCTGCGCTGTGTGGCGGGGTTCGAGACGTACGAGGGTGAGATTCTGACGGAGCATGGTGTGACGCATGGACCGGGCACGGACCGGATCATGGTGTTCCAGGATTTCAACCAGCTGTTTCCTTGGAAGACGGTGGAGAAGAATATCCAGTACGCGCTGAAGCTTCAGGGAATCAGGGACAAGGCAGTTCTGAAGAAGAAGTCGGACGAGGCGCTCCACAAGGTGAAGCTGGACGGGTATCAGAATTATTATCCGTATCAGCTGAGCGGCGGAATGAAACAGAGAGTCGCCATCGCGAAAGCATTTGCCCTGAAACCGGGGATCATCCTGATGGACGAGCCCTTTGCGGCGCTGGATGCCATGACGAGAAACCGTCTGCAGAGAAAGCTTCTGGAGCTGCATTCGCAGGAGGGCTGCACGATTCTCTTTATCACACATAACATTCTGGAGGCGATCGCGCTGGGAACACGCGTCATCGTTCTGCAGAACGGCGGGAGGATCGTGGTGGATGAGCGCAACCCGATTCCCAGACCCGTCACACCGGATTCGCCGGGATATGGCGCATTCTGGACGAAACTGCATGACGCGCTGTATGTGGAGTAAAAGGTTACGATTCACAGCCGCCTGAACCGACAGGCTGTGAATGGTAGAAAAACAGACAATCATGCGGTACAGCTTCGGCCGGGCTGCCCGATTGATTGATATGGATTGAAGAGAACCTGTATTTTTGACAGTGAAAAAGGGGGATTTGGCATGAGAAAGACATATAAGATGCTGGCAACGGCAGCGCTTGCTGCAGCCATGACCGTAACGATGGCGGCAGGTGCATGGGCAGACGGAGCGGAGCTGAACATCACATATCAGTATGGACTGGCTTACACGCCTGCAGTGATTGCGATGGACCAGGGCCTGATCGAGGCTGCGTACAAGGAAGCAACCGGCGAGGACCTGACTGTCAACTGGACCCAGATGAATAATGGCGCTGACATCAATACAGCGTTCGCTGCCGGTGAGATTGACGCGGGCTTCCTGGCACTTGGACCGATCGTGTCCGGTATCTCGAAGGGGATCGGCTACAAGATTTTCTCCAACAGCTCAGGCCAGCCGCACAAGCTGATGACCAATGATCCGGAAGTGAAGGAGCTGAAGGATCTGATCGGTACCGACAAGCAGATCGCGCTCGTGACCATCGGCTCCCTGCATCATGTTCTGCTGGCGATGGCACTTGACGAAGCCGGCGAGGATCCGCACGCACTCGACGCCAACCTGATCGGCATGAAGCATCCGGATGGCATGGCGGCACTTGAGAACGGACAGATCTGCGCGCATCTGACCTCCAGCCCGTACATTCAGATGGAAGAGAAGAATGAAGATCTTCATGAGGTCGGCGACATGTCTGCTGTCTGGTCTGCGGAGAACTCCTACATCGTCGGTGTTGCTTCCGAAGAGCTGCATGATGAGAATCCGGAGATCTACCAGGCACTGTGCGATGGCATCAAGGCCGCGATGGACTACATCAACGAAAACCCCGAAGAGACCGCTGCATTTACCGCAGAGCTCGACGGCAACTCTGTTGAGGACGAGCTGGAATACCTGAATGACGGCAACTATGCGCCGGAAGTCAAAGGCATCGGCCGCTTCGCGAAGTTCATGGAAGAAGCACAGTTCCTCGATGGCGAAGCCCCGGCATATGAAGACATGGTTTTTGATAATGTAGTGGGTGACTGACAGTATCGATCAGTGGAGAGTGATCCGTGAGAGATTATCTTTGAGGGATTATCCGTGGAGGACTATCCGTGAAGAAGCTGTGAAGAATAGCCTTTCGACGTGGAATGATAATAATATGTGATATAATACAGGGAATGCCGGGACACCGGTATTCCCTGTGTGTGTCATAAAGAATCAAATACGAAGCATATGTGGATTGTGGATGACAAGCCATAGGATCCACGTCAGGAGGAGCAGTATGGCAGGCGAGAAGAAAACCATTCGATCCTTTGTCAGGGACACCTATAAGAATGCGACCTTGAAAAAACTTTACCCTTCCCGTTACCGTGCCGCCTGCAAGGCGCCTGTGATACCGGGGCATGTTGTGTTTCTGGAGATCCGGGAGAAGGCTCTGACGGATAACTTCAAGATGATCCGTACTGCGCTGGAGAAGTGGAACCAGAAACTGGCGGAGGAGAAGAAGGCTCCGCTGTGGGACATGTCGGTTGTCTGTATCCGTGAGGGCATGGAGAACCGTGGCCTGGTGATGAAGAACTGCCTGAAGGCGATTCCGCAGCTGGCCCAGGCGCAGTTTATCTTTGTAAATGAGGTTTCATACTTCCTTTCCTGCCTTCCGATCCGTCCTGAAACGACGGTCATACAGACATGGCATGCATGCGGCGCGTTCAAGAAGTTCGGATACAGTACGATCGGAGCCGGGTTCGGCACGACAAAAGAAGATCTGGAAACCTATCCTGTCCATGGGAATTTTTCTTATGTGACGGTATCCGCGCCGGAAGTGACATGGGCGTACGCGGAAGCATTTCATATGGAAGACAGACTGGAACGGATTCTTCCGATCGGTGTGAGCAGGACAGATATGTTCTTCAGCCGGAAGTACCGGGAGAAGGCATGCCAGAAAACGGCATGGATTCTGCGCCGCATGGCGCCGGAGCTCTTCCTGAAGGACGAGAGTGCAGGCAGGTCCGGGGGACAGGCGGGGCATCTGTCAGCGAGAGAGATCTATTCCAGGATCGGCGATGTCTATTCGGACCGCGCGCAGGATCAGCAGCATGCGGATGATCTGTCCGTGGTTCCGGGGAAGAAAATACTGCTCTACGCGCCGACCTTCCGCGGATCGGTCGGGAGGGCGATGCCTCCGGAGATGCTGGACATTCCGACGATGAAGAATATGCTTGGCAAGGATTATGTCCTGCTGATGAACAACCATCCTTTCATCAAGGCGAAGGAACGGCCGAAGATTCCTCAGAGCTGCCGCAGCTTTGCATTTGATATGACAGACCACCTCTCGATTGAAGAGCTGCTGACTGCGGCGGATATCTGTATCACGGACTATTCGTCCCTGATTTTTGAGTATTCGTTGTTTGAGCGGCCGATGGTGTTCTTCGCCTATGACATGGAGCATTATCTGGACGAGAGAGGCTTCTACTATCCGGTCAGCGAGATGATGCCCGGTCCTGTCTGCAGAACGACGCAGGAAGTGGTCGATGTGCTGCGGGAGAAGGATGCAGCATTTGATCTTGCGCGGGTGCGGGAGTTTAAATATCGGTTTATGAGTGGCTGTGACGGCCATGCGACGGCGCGGGTTCTGAAGCTGATGGAGAAGTGTATGAAATAAGGAATCCTTGCGTAGCGTCACCTGTGATGCCTGCGCGGATCCTGCGGCCATGGGTTGATTTGGGTTGACTTTAAAGGCCCTAGTCCATATAATCTTTCTGTTAAAAATTTGTTATACAATAAGGAACGCGAAGCTTCCCGGGTAAGAGGGGAATCATTGCTTCTTCTGTTGTATGAACGGAAAGTGCATTGGAATTCAAGTCAGAAGAAACACAGGATGCAGATGTATCCGGGAAGGTGTGGAAATCAATATGAAAGCTCTGATCCTGAACTCTGGCATGGGAAGCCGTATGGGCGTGCTGACATCAGAGCACCCGAAGTGTATGACGGAGATCTCCCCCAGAGAAACCATCTTGAGCCGTCAGCTTCGAATGATCTGTGAAGCGGGCATTCAGGAAGTGGTCATGACGACCGGCAAGTTTGATGATGTGCTGGTGCATTACTGCGAATCCCTGAAGCTTCCGCTGAAGATTACCTATGTCAACAACCCTGTCTACGACAGGACAAATTATATCTATTCGATTTATTGTGCCAGGGAGTACCTGGACGATGATATTCTGCTGATGCACGGGGACCTTGTGTTTGAGAACATGGTGCTCGATGAGGTCATGGCATCTGAAGAAAGCTGCATGACGGTCAGCCTGGATGCTCCTCTGCCGGAGAAGGATTTCAAGGCAGTACTGGAAGGCAGCCGCATCCGCAAGGTCGGGGTTGAATTCTTTGAGCATGCGGCCGCGGCGCAGCCGCTCTATAAGCTGCTGCGTGAAGACTGGCGCGTGTGGCTCGACAGGATCGTTGCGTTCTGCAAGGAAGACCGGACCGGCTGCTACGCGGAGGCTGCATTCAATGAGGTGTCTGACGCCTGCAAGGTGAAAGCACTGAATGTGGATGGAAAACTCTGCGCGGAGATCGATGATCCGCAGGATCTGGAGCGTGTCAGCGCGATGCTGAGTGAGGTGGAGAGCCGCCTGGTGTACATGTGTTTCTCCACGGACATTCTGCACAGCGGACATATTGCTATTATCAGGAAGGCGGCACGCCTTGGTTCGCTGGTAATCGGCGTTTTGTCTGATGAGGCGGTAGCCAGCTTTAAGCGGTTCCCGCTGCTTCCGCAGGAAGATCGCAGGACACTGTTTGAAAACATGGCCGGCGTGAAGTCCGTGATCAGTCAGGATACGCTGAGCTACAGGGAGAATCTGGAAAAGCTGCGTCCGGCATTCGTGGTCCATGGCGATGACTGGGTCACCGGATTCCAGCAGCCCATCCGAGACGAAGTCATTTCCATACTGGAATCTTACGGCGGGAAGCTGGTGGAGTTCCCGTATTCGTCCGACCCCAAGTACCATGCGCTGCAGGAGCGTGTCCGCAAGGAACTGTCCCTTCCGGATATGCGCCGCGGAAGACTGCGTAAGATTCTGGATATGAAGGGACTGGCAGTGGCTATGGAGGCACACAGCGGTCTGACTGGTCTGCTGGTGGAGAATTCTGTCGTTCATCAGGACGGCGGCGCGCATCAGTTCGACGCGATGTGGGTCAGCTCTCTGTGTGATTCCACCGAAAAGGGCAAGCCGGACATTGAGCTGGTGGATATGACGTCGCGTCTGCGCACGATCGATGACCTGATGGAAGTGACCACCAAGCCGATTATTTTCGACGGGGACACCGGCGGACTGAAAGAGCATTTCGTCTACACCGTCAAGACCCTGGAGCGCATCGGCGTTTCCATGGTCATCATCGAGGACAAGATCGGCCTGAAGAAGAATTCCCTCTTCGGAACCGAGGTATCCCAGACCCAGGACGATATCCCGCACTTCTGTGAGAAGATCCGTGCAGGAAAGGAAGCGCAGCGTGGCAAAGAGTTCATGATCTGCGCCCGCATCGAGAGCCTGATCCTGGAGATGGGAATGGAAGATGCCCTGACGCGCGCGGACGCTTACGTGAAAGCCGGCGCGGATGCCATCATGATTCACAGCAGGAGGAAGGATCCGGACGAGATCTTCACCTTTATAGAGAATTTCCGCAGGACAGATCCGAAAACCTATCTGGTCGTCGTGCCGACTTCCTTCAACTCCGTAACGGAAGAAGAGTGGAAGGAGCGCGGCGTCAACGTGGTGATCTATGCCAACCAGCTGATCCGGGCAGAATTCCCGGCCATGCAGAAGGTGGCGGATACCATTCTGAAGCATCACAGGGCGATGGAAGCAGATGACATGCTGCTGCCGATCAAGGAGATCATCCGGCTGATCCCGGAAGATTATTAAAGCACCGGCAAGTCCACGTCAGTATGTAGTTCACCGCCGCGCCGGAGGCGTGGGTGTAAGAAGATAAGAAGGGAAACATACGTGAAAGACCAGAAAATATACATGGGTCCCCAGACGCCGGAGACTTCGCTGGATGAGTTCTTTGCAGGGATGGAAATAAAGCATGTCTTTCTGGTGTGCGGACGCTCCATCCGCTTTCTACGTCTGAATGACTACTTCAGTTCTTTGGAAGAGAGGCTTGGCATCAGGGTGACGCGTTTCTCGGATTATAAGCCAAATCCGGCGTATGAATCGGCCGTGAAAGGAACGGAACTTTTCCGGAAGGAAGGCTGCGACTGCATCGTGGCGGTCGGCGGCGGCAGTGCCATGGATGTGGCAAAGTGCGTGAAACTGTTCGCGACGCTGGACCCGTCTGTCAGTTATCTGGAGCAGTCATATGAAGACAATGGCATCCCCTTTCTTGCCGTACCGACCACAGCCGGCACAGGAAGCGAAGCGACACACTTTGCGGTCATTTATGATGGCGGGAAGAAGCTTTCCGTTGCCCACGAGAGTTCTGTCCCGCAGGCGGTTGTCTTTGATCCGTCGGTACTTGCTTCTTTGCCGGACTATCAGCGAAGGGCGACCATGATGGATGCACTCTGTCATGCGATTGAGTCCTGCTGGTCTGTGAAGGCAGATGAGAAGAGCAGGGAGATTGCGAAGGAAGCGATCTGGCAGGTGCTGAGCGCGAAAGACGCATATCTGGCAAATGCGCCGGAGGGGAACCGAGACATGCTGCTGGCGGCAAACCTGGCAGGCAAGGCCATCAACCTGACCCAGACGACTGCAGGTCATGCCATGTGCTACAGGCTGACAGGAATCTTTGGGATTTCCCATGGCCACGCTGCGGCGCTTTGTGTGAGTGTGCTCTGGCCGTTTATGATCAAACATGCCGGGGAATGCATCGATCCGGAAGGTGCAGACACACTGCGGCAGGTCTTCGCGGAGCTCGCGGACCTGTGGGGGACTCTGACCATGCAGGAGGCTGCGGCGCAGTTCGGCATACTGGTCAAAGAGCTTGGGCTGGACACGCTGAAGAAGCCGGACGATGAGACTGCCGGGCCTGTGGAAGCATCCGAAGAAGTGATAGATGAGCTGGCGGATTCGGTGAACCTGCAGCGGCTGAAGAACAATCCGGTGGCGCTGACAAGGGAGGAGATTGTCTTCCTGTATAAAGAGATCTTTCGCAGGTACGGGGGATGAGAGCAGGCCGGATTGCTTCTGCTGGTATTGATCTGATAGATGAAAAGAGACTGATCGATGAGTGAAGAAAAGAAAACCGGAATGAGAAAAGGCGCGTTTGCTGTAAGGTGCATTGATTCGGTACTGTTGGCGGGTCTTGCGCTTTTTTTCTTTCTGAATCCTTCCTTTTATCAAAACAAGCCCGCTGACGCGGATACAGCTGTTATCCATGCAGGCAGGATCGTCTATGTGCTGGTGCTGTCTGCCGGCGGCTTTGCCGCAGTGTGGATGCCGAATCCGCTCAAGGGGAAGGTGAAGGACAGGGTCGGGATCCTGCTGAGCTTTTTGACCATGCCTCTCGTTGTATTTCCGCTTGAATATGCCAATATACGCACGCATATGCTTCCGTCTGATGTATTTGTGATGATCGGCGAGAAGAAGCTTTTGCTGACCGGGGCTGTAATCTTTCTGTTTTTCTGCTGGTTTCTGGTGATCGGAGGAGTGTGGCAGCGTGCTGCCATACTTCTGAGTATCCTCGTCTGCGTATTTGGCGTAGTCAATTACTATGTGTACGCCTTCCGGGGAGTGCCTCTCCTGGCTTCTGACCTTACAGTGCTGCAAACGGCAATGAATGTAGCAGGAGATTATGACTACCGGCTCGATTACTATACCTTCTCGCTTCTGTTATTCACGGTATGCTGGTGCTGCGTGCTTTCATTTTCAGGAAAAAAGAAAGCCTTCCGGAACTGGAAAGTACGCGTTGGAGTGCTGGCAGCTGTGCTTGTTCTTACGATAATAACCGACAGGGTATATTTGCATACAAAGTTTCTCAGACAACACGGAGTGTCGTTCAATACCTTCAAGCCGCAGAAAAGCTTTGCCAAGAATGGTACGATCCTCACATTTATCCGCAGCATACAGATGATGAATGTGGAGCCTCCGGAAGGTTACAGCCCGGATCAGACGAAGAAACTGATGTCGAAGTACACCGGGAAAAAGGGCAGTGGGGTTCAGCCAAATATTATTATCGTGATGGATGAAGCTTTCTGTGATCTGCAGGCTTCCCTGGATTTTGAAACGGACGTGGAGGTCTGCCCGTTTTTCTCATCGCTCAGAGAGAATACGATACGAGGAAAACTGTATGTTTCTTCCTATGGGGGAAGAACGGCCAATACCGAGTACGAAGTGCTGACAGAGGATAGTATGGCATTTCTTCCGGGTGGCTCCACCCCGTATCAGATTTTTATTATGCAGCCGATGCCGAATCTGGATTCGACACTTGAGAAGGAAGGCTATTCGCATACTGTTGGCATGCATCCTTACATGCCATCCGGATATAACAGGAAAAAGGTGTATGAACTTTTTGGGTTTGATAATCTTCTGTTTTTGGAAGCTTTCGAAGGCGCTTCCACTGTTGGGGGAAGGGTATCGGACGATGCGGACGTGGACAAGATTATCCAGGAGTATGAGGAAGCACGCAAAGAAAGCGATGCCCCCTTCTTTATTCACAATGTCACCATGCAGAATCACAGTCCTTACGAGGTGCCTGCTGAGCAGCTGGGAGACCCTGTCCATATCCTTGCGGACGGTTCCTATCCGGATGCGGAATCGTATCTCACGCTGATCCGGAAGAGCGATCAGGCGTTTGAGAAGCTGATCGGGTATTTTGAAAACATCGAAGAGCCTACGGTCATTCTGTTCTACGGGGATCATCAGCCCAGGCTTTCTGATGATTTCTGCCGCATGGCCTACGGAAAGACCATGGATGACATGGAGGGAGAGGAGCTTCTTCAGTATTATGATTCCAATTATGTCATATGGGCGAACTTTGACATAGAAGAAAAGGAAATGGACATCAGCTCCAACTATCTCATCCCCATCATGAAGCAGGCCACAGGCATGGGGCTGACGGGATATGAAGAATTCCTGCTTCAGCTTCATGAGAAGGTGCCTGTTGTGTCGCTGAACGGCTGCATAGACCGGGATGGAGTGTTTTATAGAGAAATAAATAAGTCGTCTCCATGGTATGAAGATCTCCTGGAATACAATTATTATGTATACAATCATCTTTTGGACGATAATAACCGGGTTGACAGCTTTTTTGAGGACTGCGGCGATGAAAAAGCCGCGTAAGCAGCATGGGACGGTTGGCGGTGAATATGACAGCCGGGGGAGTTTCATTCCCGGTGAAAGCCGGCCTGCCTTAAGATGAAAGAAGGGAAAAGCATTGGAAGAGAAAGGAACAGGAATCGAGGCCATGATGTCTGAAATGGCTGTATCGAAGGGGAGCGCAGAGGCTGCAGCGAAGGAGGGAAAGCGCCCCCGCGGTACCGGACGCGTATCAAAAAAGATCGTGATGGTTTTGTGCTGGCTGGTCATATGGCTCAGCATTCTTGCCGGACGCAGTGTGCTGTGGGTGATGCATGAGTGGGCTGATCTTCAGATATCGGAGATCGTCTGGCATCTTATGGCTCCGCTGAAGGGGACAGATATGGGTATCGTAACGGACTATGCCCGGCAGGTGGTTCCCTTCGCGACGATTATCACTGTGATTCTATACGTGATTTATCGTTTTCTGTTTAAGAGGAAACGACTGGTAAGACTTCTGATATTGCTTGCTGCGCTGATCTACGGGGCAGGCTCGGTGATCTATTTATCTTCAAAGCTGCATGTTGTCGAATGGCTGATCAACCGGCATAAGGATTCCACTTTTATTGAAGATAACTATGTAGATCCCAGGGATGTGGATATTGCATTTCCGGAGAAGAAAAGGAATCTTATCTTTATTTATCTGGAATCCATGGAGGTTACGTATGCGGATAAGGAATCAGGCGGAGCTTTTGAGGAAGATGTGATTCCGGAACTGACGGAGCTTGCCCTGGAGAATGAGAGCTTCTCCGGAGACAGTAAAAAACTGGACGGCGGGGTTGCGTTGAATAATACAACCTACACGATGGGCGCCATGTTCGGTGACACATCCGGACTTCCTTTGATCATTCCGATCTATCGTGGAAGACTGGATATCCAGAATTCCTTTATGCCTGATCTTGTCACGCTGGGCGACATCCTGGAGGAGGAGGGTTACCGGCAGGTGCTGCAGATAGGATCTCAGGCGGTATTTGGCGGAAGAGAGCTTTACTTTTCCTCACATGGCAATTATGAGATCAGGGACTACGCCTGGAGTGTGGATAATAAAAAGATTCCGGAGGATTATTATGTCTGGTGGGGCTTCGAGGACGAGAAGCTATTCTCGATGGCAAAGGAAACCCTGGGTGAGCTTTCCGGAGGGGATGCGCCCTTTAACCTGACGCTTCTGACGGTTGACACCCATTATCCGGACGGATATGTGTGTGACCTTTGCCGGGACGACTATGAGGTACAGTATTCCAATGTCTGGGCCTGTTCCAGCCGGCAGGTATCGGAATTTGTAAAGTGGTGTACGGAACAGGAGTGGTATGATAACACAACGATTGTCCTGGTGGGAGACCATCTCACCATGGATGAGGACTATTGTGAGGACGTATCCAAAAACTACCAGAGAAAAACATATACAGCGTTCATTAATGCTCCTGTTGAGCCAAAGAGAGGGACATACAGGGAATATTCAACACTGGATTATTTCCCGACGACGCTGGCGGCTCTCGGAGCGGAGATAGAAGGAGACCAGCTTGGGCTGGGGACAAACCTGTATTCGGATACGGATACTCTTCTGGAGAAATACGACCGGCATGAGGTGAACCTGCAGTTTGAGAGGAACAGTGAGTTCATGAACAGACTGACGGAAGATATGACAGTGAAGGCCCAGGCGGAGGTTGAGATTTCTGATTATGATCCTGAAACAGCAACCATTCATGTTAAGGTTTGGGACCTTGAGCCGGAATCCCTGACCGGAGTGCAGGTGAAGGTCTATGAAGAAGGACAGGAGCAGAAGAGTCTCTCTGTCGCACTTCCTGAGACAGGGAATCGTGTCTTTGAAGGAGATTTGGATCTGACAGAGATTCCGACCGGACAGACATTGACGATTAAGGTAAATGGCAACGAGTATTCGGGCGGAAAGCGTGTCAGGGCGTATCCAAAGTTGTTTACGACGACGATCGATATATAGGAGGAAACCCGGGCATTTGCTGTGCCGGGGACAGATTAGCGGAAGAAGGAGTGATCGTATGAGAGCTGAAGAGTTTGCTGCAGGTATCGGAGCGGATTATTTCACCGGTGTTCCGGATTCGCAGCTGAAGGCTCTGTGTAATTATCTCGCCAACACTTACGGCATAGATCCGCAGCATCATGTGATCGCGGCCAATGAGGGCAACGCGGCGGCGCTGGCGGCGGGATATCATCTGGCTACCGGAAAGGTGCCTGTGGTTTATATGCAGAACAGCGGAGAGGGCAACATCATCAATCCGGCTGCGTCACTCCTGAACAGGGAGGTGTACGCGATCCCGGTGGTGTTTGTGATTGGCTGGCGCGGAGAACCCGGTGTGCATGACGAACCGCAGCATATCTACCAGGGGCAGGTGACACTGAAGCTGCTGGAGGATATGGGCATCGAGTATATGGTGCTGTCGAAGGATACCACGAAGGAAGAACTGGCGCAGAAGATGGAGCACTTCCGCTCTCTTCTGGAGCAGGGCGAGGATGTGGCGTTCGTCGTGCGGAAAGGCGCGCTCACCTATGACGGACCGGTTCACTATGAAAATGACAACCTGATGTCCCGCGAAGACATCATTCGTCATATCGTGGCCGTGACCGGAGAGGATCCCATCGTCTGCACGACGGGCAAGGCGAGCCGTGAGCTGTTTGAGATCCGTGAGGCGGCAGGACAGGGGCATGGGTATGATTTCCTGACCGTGGGATCTATGGGGCATGCTTCTTCCATCGCACTGGGTGTTGCTTCCTTTAAGCCGGACCGGAAGGTCTGGTGCATCGACGGAGACGGGGCAATGCTGATGCATATGGGAGCGATGGCTGTAGCAGGATCGCTCGCACCGAAGAACCTGGTGCACATCGTAATCAACAACGGTGCGCACGAAACGGTGGGCGGTATGCCGACTGCGGCAGCAAGTCTCGACTGTGCGGCACTTGCCCGCGCCTGCGGATATTCCTATGCGCTCAGTGCAGCTGCGCCGGAAGAACTGGACCGCGTGCTTGCAGAGGCGAAGGAGCGGGAAGGACTTGGTTTCATCGAGATCAAATGCAGCATCGGCGCGCGCAGTGATCTTGGCCGGCCGACGACCACGGCAAGGGAGAACAAAGAGAGTTTTATGAGGACACTGCGTACAGACTCTTGATTTTGTTGCCTTTAGTGATTTAAAGTGATATACTACCGAATGTACATCTTTGTAAGGCACGCAGCCGTGTCCGGCGCGGCACGCCGGACAAACCGGCGGCGTTCCTGCACATTGCCGGGGAAAAAGAACGAAGATCTCCGGCTCATATACCGGGCATGCCCGGAAACCAGAGGAGGGAAAGCTTATGATGAAGAAACTGGCAGCTGTGACATTTGTTCTGTCGATGGCTCTGGCCTCGATGGCAATGGCCGATACCGTCAAGATCGGCGTTTTCGAACCGGCTTCCGGCGACAACGGGGCAGGCGGAAAGCAGGAAGTGCTCGGCATGCAGTACGCGAATCAGGTGCAGCCGACTGTTGAGATCGACGGAACAGAGTATGACGTTGAACTGAATATCGTTGACAATGAGTCCTCGACCGATAAGGCGACCTCCGCGGCGACGGCGGCGGCTGAAGGCGCAAGCGTAGTGCTTGGCTCCTACGGCAGCGCGGTTTCCATCGCGGCAGGCGATATCTTCAAGAGCGCAGGCATCGGCGCGATCGGCGTTACCTGCACCAACCCGCAGGTTACAGAAGGCAATGACAATTACTTCCGTATCTGCTTCCTGGATCCGTTCCAGGGCACCGTCCTTGCTAACTACGCGAATGACGCACTCAGCGCAAAGAAGGCGTATGTCCTGACCAAGCTCGGCGATGACTATTCCGCAGGCCTGGGCCACTACTTCTCAGATGCGTTCAAGAACCTCGGCGGCGAAGTCATCGAGGAAACCTTCCCGCCTGAAACCGCGGACTTCACTTCCTACATTACAACCGCGAAGAACGAAGGCGTAGATGTCATCATGGCTCCGACCTCCACCGAGGCTGCACAGCTGATCATCGAGGCCGCTTCCACGCAGGGCGTTACGGTTCCGCTTCTTGCCGGCGACACCTGGGATTCCAATGTTATCCTGAGCGCAGCTGAGGGCAAGGATATCGAAGTTTATGTCACGACCTTCTATCAGGAAGGCGCGGACGAAGCATTTGATACCGGTATCAAGGAATACATCAACGGCGACAGCACCGCTCTGGCCAACAACGGCGGTGATGATACCATCGCGGCAGTTTCTGCCATGGGTTATGACGCATACTTCGTCGCTCTTGAGTGCATTAAGAATGCGGGTTCCACTGATCCGGCGGATGTTCTTGCGGCAATCGCGGACACCACTTATGACGGCGTAACCGGCCACATCGAATTCGGTGAGAACGGCGACGCAGTCCGTTCGGAAGCTGTTGTCAAGAAGGCAAACAACGAGACCGGCTCCTGGGAGTTCGTTGCAACGCAGGGTGTTGCGGAGTAATTCTGTACGCAGAGCGTGACAGATCTGGTAACTTAAGAATATTATGTTCGATCGGAACGCCCTCCGGGCGTTCCGTATCGAAGTTTGTAAGGAAGTTGATTTCTGAAGCAGGAATCAATGTAAAGGAATACCCATGGATTTCTTCTCAAAGAATTTACCTTATCTGCTCGCGGGCATATCGGTCGGCGGACAGTATGCCCTGATCGCCATCGGTTACACGATGGTGTATGGCATCCTGCGCCTGATCAATTTCGCTCACGGCGATATCTTTATGGTTGCGGGTCTTGTGACGATCTACGCGAGCACGGTGATGCCGCTGTATCTGTCCATCCCGCTGACGATCATTGTCACAGTTATCCTCGGCGTGACGATTGAGAGAGCTGCCTACAGGCCTCTTCGCAACGCTCCGAGAATGTCTGTCATGATTTCCGCGATCGGCGTATCGTACCTGCTGCAAAACCTGGCCCTGTACATCACAGGCGGACTGGCACAGGTCTATCCGACGATTCCATTTATTTCGAATACTGTCACCATCGGTTCGGCAACGACGAAGGTGGTTACAATCCTGACACCGATCCTCATGATCGTTCTTGTTGTGCTGTTGATCCAGCTGATCAACCACACGAAGGTCGGCATGGCGATGCGTGCGGTGTCCACGGACTTTGAGACCAGCCGCCTGATGGGAATCAATGTCAACAGAGTCATCTCCATGACATTTGTCATTGGTTCTTTCCTCGCGGCGATCGGCTCGATTCTGTACTTTACCAATTATCCGTCGGTTATCCCGACCTCGGGCGGCATGCCGGGTCTGAAGGCATTCGTTGCAGCCGTGTTCGGCGGCATCGGCTCAATCCCCGGCGCTGTCATCGGTGCCATGCTGATCGGTATTGTTGAGAACCTGATCAAAGGCGCCGGATGGACAACCTTCTCGGATGCATTTACCTTTGTCCTGCTGATCATCGTGCTGCTGTTCAAGCCAACCGGCCTGTTCGGCGAAGCAGCGACGGACAAGGTCTGAGAAAGGAGGAGAGATATGTCAAAGAAGAAAGATCTGGTCTTTGCGCTCGTCCTCCTGGCGGCGGCCGTGGTGCTGGTCTTCATTCTCGACCAGACACTGACGGAGACGGGCATCGTGATGACGGTGCTGAAGAAGGGCTGCATCTATTCTCTGGTTGCGGTTTCGATGAACCTGTTAAATGGTTTCACGGGGCTTTTCTCGCTGGGCCAGGCGGGTTTCATGCTGATCGGCGGCTATACCTACGCGATCCTGACGATCCCGGCCGCGGACCGTGCGAGTGTCTACCAGTACTTTGACGGCGGCATCGTGCAGTTCTCGGTTCCGTTCTGGGTGGGCCTGATCTGTGCCGGCCTCGTGAGCGCGCTGCTCGCATGGCTGATCGGTCTTCCCGTGCTGCGCCTCAAGAGCGACTACCTGGCGATCGCCACACTCGGATTCGCCGAGATCATGAGAGCATTTTTCCAGTGGGATACGCTCGGACCGCTGACCAACGGCTCCAACATGCTCCGCAAGTACCCCAGCTTTACCACGCTGATGTTCCCGTTTGTCGTGTCGGCGATCTGCATCGCGCTGATCGTGCTGCTGATCAACTCCTCGTTCGGACGGGCATTCAAGGCGATACGCGACGATGAAGTCGCGGCGGAGGCGATGGGCATCAACCTCGCGCATCACAAGCGCATGAGCTTCTGCATCTCCTCGTTCTTCGCCGGAGTGGGCGGCGCGCTGCTTGCGATGTACCAGACAACCATTCAGGCACAGGCGTTCAAGACGACCATGACCTATGAGATCCTTCTGATCGTTGTCATCGGCGGACTCGGATCGGTCACAGGTTCCGTGCTTGCAACCTTCCTGTTCTACGCGGCTTCCGAATGGTGGCTGAGATTCCTCGATTCTCCGCTGACCATCAACGGATGGGAGGTTCCGCTGCTTCGCTCGGGCTTCCGCAAGGTTGTGTTCTCGGTTGTCATCATGTGTATCGTGCTGTTCGCGAGACAGGGTATCATGGGCGACCATGAATTCTCACTGTCCGGTCTGATGAAGTTCTTCAGTAAGAAGCGCAAGGGAAAGGAGGCATCCGCAAATGAGTGATTCGAATGCGAATGTGCTCCGCCTGGAGCATATCACCATGCAGTTTGGCGGCGTGGTGGCGGTCAATGACTTCTCCATGGAAGTCAACAAGGGAGAGATTGTCGCGCTGATCGGACCGAACGGCGCCGGCAAGACAACCGCCTTCAACGTCATCACCGGTGTGTATGAACCGACCAACGGTACGGTGTACTTCAACGGCAAGCCGATCGTGGAAAATTATCCGCGCGGGAAGATGAAGAAACTCTACCTGGGCGATGAAGCCCTGCTGTGTGACAAGGTCATCTCCCAGACACCGGACAAGATCACGAAGCTCGGCATCGCCCGTACCTTCCAGAACATTCGTCTGTTCCGGAAAATGACAGTGTTTGACAATGTCCTGATCGCGCGTCATCTTCGCTCGAAGGCTAATTTCATGAGCGCTACGCTGCGCCTCAATGCCGCCGAGGAACGGGCAAACCGTGAGAAGACTCTTCAGCTTCTCGAGCTTGTCGGCCTTGCGGAGAACAAAGACGATCTTGCGACCTCACTTCCTTACGGAAAACAGCGCCGCCTGGAGATCGCCCGCGCGCTTGCGACAGAGCCGACCCTTCTGCTCCTTGATGAGCCCGCCGCCGGCATGAACCCCCAGGAAACCCTGGAGCTGGCCGGCTTTATCCGGAAGATCAAAGACCAGTTCGGTCTGACGGTATTTGTCATTGAGCATCACATGGATCTTGTTATGGAGATCTCGGACCGCATCTATGTTCTGGACTTCGGCCGCATGATCGCTGATGGAACCCCCGCTCAGATTCAGAGCAACCAACACGTGATTGACGCGTACCTCGGGGTGCAGGAAGAAGAATAAATTGCCGCGGCTGTTCCGATGGGAGCGCATCACCGTGACAAGCGCGGAAAAAGCATGCTGTGGTGAACTCCTTGTGAGGGCAGGTGTGACACCGCGCCGGGAGGCGCGGAAGAAAGCAAGAAGAGTAGGAAAGCACAGATATGAGCAAGAAAACAAATGAAGCATCGACCGGCAATACCGTCGGAAAGGTTGGCAGCGTCAGCGCAAACTGGGACCACCTCGGCAAGAAAGGAGACGGTCCCGCGAAAAACCTCCTCGAGGTTCGCGACCTGCAGGTCAAGTATGGCGGCATCCAGGCCGTTCGCGGCATCAGCTTTGATGTTCCTGAGCACGAAATAGTGACACTCATCGGCGCCAACGGCGCAGGCAAGAGTTCCACGCTGCGCTCCATCGTAGCGCTCGAGAAACCTGCCGGCGGCTCCATCCGCTTTGAGGGGAAGGAGATGATCGGCCTGGGGACAGAGCAGGTCGTGAAGAACGGAATCACACTGGTTCCGGAAGGGCGGCGCGTCTTCGTCAACCTCTCCGTCTACGAGAACCTGCGCATGGGCGCATTTCTGAGAAATGACGAGCTTCAGGCCGACCTTGACTGGGTCTACACCCTGTTCCCCCGTCTGAAGGAAAGATCCTGGCAGGCAGCCGGGACACTCTCCGGCGGCGAACAGCAGATGCTCGCAATCGCCCGTGCTCTGATGAGCCGCCCGAAGATGATCATGATGGACGAACCCTCGCTGGGCCTCGCCCCGATCATCGTGCAGGAAGTTTTTGAGATCATCCGTGAGATCAACAATATGGGCATGACCATTCTCCTTGTCGAGCAGAACGCAAACATGGCGCTCAAGGCCGCCGACATGGGATATGTCATGGAAACCGGAAGCATCACACTTTCCGGCGCCGGACAGGAACTTGCCGAAAACCCGGTGGTGAAGGAAGCATACCTCGGCAAAGCAAGGAACTAAGTGAGATAATTCGAAAAGAGGAGGAACACAATCCATGGCTGACGAACAGAATCCGATCCTTGACCAGTCGATCCCGACTCCTGGCCCGATCACGCTGACTTTTGACGAAGCACCAACTGCACCAGCGCCGGAAGCACCCGCGGCGCCGACGCCGGCAGATCAGGCAGCGGACGCGCTTGCACAGGCACAGGATGCCCTTTCGCAGGCGAAGGATGTACTGTCTGACGTAGAGAACGCTGCAGGCGCAACACTTGCATCGAACGGAATCTCCATTGGAGCAGCCCAGGCTCCGGCTCCTGCCACCGGCGCATCACTGAGTGCCGCGATGGCTCAGGCTCCGGCAGCTCCCGGCGCTTCCTTTGCAACCGGCGCGGCACAGAACGCAGCCTCCGCGGCGCAGGATACCAGCGTTGCATTTTCGGCGGAAGAGCAGGCACAGATCGATGCCTTTGCCGAGCGGATTGACCTCCACAACTCGAACGCGATCATGCAGTACGGCGCCGGCACACAGAAGAAGATGTCCGATTTCTCCGACCTTGCGCTGGAGAACGTCAAGAATAAGGACATGGGCGAGGTCGGTAAAATGATCTCGGGCCTGGTGACTGAGCTGACGGATTTTGACGTCAAGGAAGACGACGGCGGAATCTTCAAGTTCTTCAAGAAGCAGACGAACAAGCTTGTCGCCATGAAGGCAAAGTACGAGAAGACCGAGAAGTCAGTGGACGACATCGTGCGCGTTCTCGAAGGACATCAGGTTCAGCTGCTGAAGGACGTCGCGACACTCGACAAGATGTACGATATGAACCTGCAGTACTTCAAGGAGCTGTCCATGTACATCGCAGCCGGCAAGAAGCGGCTGGCGGAAGTACGCAATGGCGAGCTGAAACAGCTGCAGGAGAAGGCAGCCGCGTCCGGAGACGCGCAGGATGCACAGGCCGCCAAAGACCTCGGCGCACTTTGCGACCGCTTCGAGAAGAAGCTGCATGACCTTGAACTGACACGCCAGATCGCGATTCAGACCGGTCCGCAGATCCGCCTCGTGCAGGATTCCGACACGCTGATGGCCGAGAAGATCCAATCGACGATCGTCAATACGATTCCGCTGTGGAAGAACCAGATGGTCATCGCCATGGGCGTCGAGCATTCAAACCAGGCGGCGAAGGCACAGCACGAAGTATCCGAGCTGACCAACAATCTTCTGAAGAAGAACGCGGAGCAGCTGCACACCGCCTCCGTGGAAACCGCGAAGGAATCGGAGAGAGGAATCGTGGATATCGAGACATTGAAGAAGACCAACGCAGAACTCATCACAACACTCGACGACGTTCTGAAGATTCAGGAGGAAGGCCGCCAGAAGCGCGCCACCGCCGAGCAGGAAATGGCGAAGATGGAAGGCGAGCTGAAGGCAAAGCTGCTTGAAATGTCGAAGACGTCGAGGTAATGTAAGAAAGTTGCCTGCACAGTTGAATGAATATTGACCGGCCCGCACCTCAGTGCGGGCCGGTCTTACGAAAAGACGGCTGCGGCAGTCCGGGGTGTTCCGGAAGTGTGCAGAAACGATAAGTGCTAATTGCACTTTAGATCGTTTTACGGCATAATAGCAGTGGTATTATGTTACAGCCGGCAGCCGCGCATGCAGTACCGGCTTACCGCGACAGTTTGAGCGGAAGGTATGACTGACATGAGTGATAAGAAAGAAAACTTTGATCCGTTTGAGGCGGTCGGTAATATAGCCGATATAGTAAACAAATCGATTGCCAGCGGTGATTATGGTTCACTGAATCGTGAGATTACCAAGGCGCTGAATGAAGCGGCCGATGCGGTGCATGATTCGATCTTCTCCACGCCGTTTTTCAAAGTGGACGGCGCTAAGACATATCGAGATCCGTCGAAGAATGCTTACCAGAATGCATGGAATGGAAAGCGGCACCCTGCCTCGTCTTCTGTCAGAGCAGGTGGAGACGGTGTGGTGAATTCTGCCGGCGCGTATGCGCGGGCGATTATCGGGACGGCGTCTACGTGTTTCTTCGGAATCATCTTCGCGGCGGGAATCGCGATCGGAGGCGGTCCTTTTGCCTGGTTCTTCGGTGCGGTGACAGCCTTCAGCGGCTGGAACATGGTGAAGGGGTTCCAGAAGATCGGCAGGATCAACCGTGCGCGTAAGATCCTGAAGATGATGGAGAATCGTGACACGATTACGATCGAGGAGATTGCGTCTGCTTTCGGTAAGAGTGAGAAGTGGGTCGCCGATGACATCCAGGCAATGGTGCGTGACGGCATATTTACCGGCAAGACTTACATGGATAAGGAAGAGACCGCGTTCATGATCAGCCACGAGGCCTATAATCAGTATCGTGAGACCATGCGTGCCTACGAGGAGCGCAAGAGGGCGCAGGCAGGACAGACAGCCTTTGATGCAGCAGCGAAGAGCGCATTCCGGAAGGAAGACCTGAAGGAATACACCAAGATGGAGAAGAATGCCGCACAGCGTGAACAGAACAGTGTGCGCGAGGCGGCCCGCCTTGACCGGGAGACGGCGGAAATGGTCGATGAGGGGAAGGCCTTCATCTCCCATATTCACCAGAAAAATGAAGAGGTTCCGGATCCTGTGTTTACCGAAAAGCTGAACCGGCTTGAGCGGATCGTGACCAATATCTTTGACCGTGTGGCGGCTGCGCCGGACAGTGCGCCGGACCTTCACCGGCTGATGAAGTATTATCTGCCGACAACACAGAAGCTTGTCGACACCTATGCGACGCTTGACAGACAGGCAGTACAGGGAGAGAACATCGAGAATGCGAAGCGTGAGATCATCGCTTCTCTTGATACGATCAATGAGGCATTTGAACGGTTCCTGGATCAGTTCTTCCAGACGACAGCCTGGGACGTATCCAGTGATATTTCAGTGATGAGTCAGATGATGGCACAGGATGGCCTGACCGGTGGGGATGACTTCGCCCGCGCAGCCGCCGCCGCGAAGGCAGCGTCTGAAGCGCAGGTACAGGAAGCCGTGCAGCAGGCCTCGGGCCAGGAAGCAGCGCAGGAAGCCGGCCAGTTCGCACAGCAGGCTGCTGGCCAGGAAGCAGCACAGGCAGCCGGCCAGACTGTGCCGCACAGCGGTGTGCGGGTGCAGACTATGGGTGGCGTGCAGGCGCTGGTACAGGAGGAAGAACAGTAACTTGCGGTCTGCCGCAATTCGCGCTATAATGGCGCGTAGTATGTCTGTTTCACGGGAGAAGTGACTATGAAAAGATGCATGTACTGCGGGCATGAGAACGAGGACTCTCTTGTATCGTGTTCCGTATGTGGAAACAAGCTTGGAATTGCGGTTCCGACACAGGAGCCGGTGACCGCTGAGGAAGTGGCCGGTCAGGAAAGCGCAGGCGGTGAAGCTGTGAATGCGGCAGAACCGGAGGCGGCACAGCGCATGGATCCGGTTTCGGAGGCACAGCGTGCAGCCGATGAAGCCATGGTGACGCAGGAGCCTGCATTCGCAGGACAGGTTCCGGTGAACAGCCAGTTTGGAGAGACTGCTCCGGCCGGTCAGTTCAACGGAGGCGAGAACACCTACGCAAGCCAGGACGGACAGGCTGCCGGCCAGTATGGCGAGAACGCCTATGCAGGCCAGGGAGGACAGGCAGCCAGCACCTATGCGGGCGGCCAGTATGGTGAGAACACCTACGCAGGACAAGGTGCCGGACAGTATACGGGAGAGAATCCGTACGCGAACCAGCCCGGTTCGGATATGACGCCCGGATATGGGGAAGACTGGCGGCAGGATGTAGGCCGCGGCCAGACATACGGTGCCAGGACCCAGTATGAGGCAAGGCGGGAAGCAAGACGCGCCCAGACAGGGTCACGTGAAGGTGTAACAGGCGGTGTATACGGCGGCAATGGCCAGTATGGCGCCAGCGGACGGGATCAGTACGGAAGTGCCGGATACGGCTACCGTCAGCCCGGCGGACAGGATGCGCAGGGACAGGGCGGACGCTCTGACTATGGCAGACGCGAGAGTGCCGGCGGCAGCAAAGTGTTCATGGTCAAGGCCCGCAAGAGAGTCAAGAGCGTGACATTTTTCCTGATGGCCTTTACCTTTACGGCCATGTTCGCGCTGAATGTTTACAATATCTACTGCGGCAACGCACTCCGCAACATCACTGAGTCGGAGTCCATGCTTACCAACATTCTCGCCGGCACAGGCACGAACTTCTTCACGCAGATGCTGACAGAGCTTGCTTCTCAGATGGTGAAGATGGTCGTCAATGTACGGAGCATCGTCGCGTCACTCGGACAGACGGTTGAGCTCGGCATCGCGATTGTATTCCTGGTACCGAACGTGCTTTACTGCCTGGCACTGTGGCTGATGTTCTTCCGTACGGATACGAAGCGCCGCCAGTTCCCGATGGGCGGATACACTCTGGCCAGGGTCATGATGATCCTGAAGTTCCTGATCGCCTGCCTGGTGCTGGCTGTCGGACTGGTGATTTCCGTATACTTTGTGGTAGTAGGTGCCCAGAAGAAGTCCGGAGACTCTTCTCTGATCCAGGGTGTGATTCTCCTGATCGTGATGATTGTGGTATCCATCTTTGTGGTCATGTATTATATCCAGTGGATGTTCTGCCTGAAGGTTGTCAGGGACAACGCGAAGAAGGGAACTGATCCCGGACGCATGCCCGGATTTGTGGTATTCCTTTCTCTCCTGTGCACGGCAGCGTGCGTAGCGCTTATGATTCCCATGGCGTCGAACGACTACATCGGACTCGCGTCACGCGGAGCCGCAGCGCTGTACTTCCTGACATCAGGACTGTGGGTGCTGATCTACAAGATCAAGGTAAAGAGAAACTGATTTGGTATCAGTAGAAGGCATTCATTTTAAAATGTAATTTAGAAAGCCGGGGTGTCTGTACTCCGGCTTTTTCAGATCCAATTCCGTCGATGAATGGACTGACCTTGATGAAGTGTGGAAACAGATGTTATAATCGTCCACGGCATTCTGGATATGTGCATTACAAAAGTCTTAACCTTTTTTTCCGGGAAATCTGTGATGACGGACATATGTGATGGTGATATAGTGAAGACAATAGAAAAGCACGAAAAGCAGGAATAGCAGGGGCAGAAAGAAAAGGGGTAGAAAAGCTTTGACTAAGATCATGACATGGATTCTCGGTATTGCCGGTGCTCTGATCGCGGCACTTTTGCTGATTGCGTGTATACTGTTGGGCCGGGAATGGAACAGGATGACCTTTTTTGAACAGACCTCGATCAATGGTTTTGACGTATCGGGGAAGACACCGGAGGAGGTTCTTCCGGTTCTGAAAGAGGAGTATTCGAAAGCACAGGTGCACCTGACTGAGAACGGGAAGGATGAGGCTGTGTGGTCTCTGGCGGACGTCGGTTTCACGGTAGACGAGACCGCGCTGGAGGCTGGTCTGAAGGATGCGCACGGAAAGCAGAAGAGTTCGATTCCGGTGCTGCTTGACTCTCTGATGAACGGCAATTCTTTTGAGCTCGATGTTCCCTTCCGATATGACGCGCAGAAGCTGTCTCAGACAGTGTCGACTTCCGCCATGGCAGATGAACGGATTCAGAATGTGGACGCTGAGATCACGTATGATCAGGAAGCAAAGAATTATGCCATCAAGCCGGAAGTGCAGGGTACCATGCTGAATGACTCCGATATCCAGCAGCTGGTGCAGCAGGCGGTAGAGAATGCAGTAGGCGGGTCGAAGCCGCAGACGCAGATCGATGCCGTGATTCCCGCATCGTTATATATCGTTCCGTCGATCCTGTCGACAGATCCCACACTGAACCTGAAAGTGAATACATTTAATTCCTACGACAAGGCAGTTATCACATATGTCTTCGGGGAAGAGAAGGAAGTTCTTGACTGGAATACGATCTGCGACTGGGTCGTCTTTGAAAACGGTGAGGGCTATCTGAGCGAGGAAAGGATTCGTGAGTACGTTATGACGCTTGGTCAGAAGTACAACACGATCTACTATGAGCGCAGCTTCCATACGACCGGCGGCAGTGATATCACCTTCTCTGAGAATGACAACAACTATGGTTACCTGATTGACGAGGAGGGAGAATACGCTCAGCTGCTCGCTGACATCCAGTCCAATACGCAGACGGAGCGTGAACCGATCTATGCGTACGCAGGTGTCGGCAGACACGGAAGGGATGATATGGCCTCCTATGTTGAGGTCTCCATCGGAGCCCAGCATCTGTGGTTCTACAAGGATTACCAGTTGTTGTACGAGACAGACGTCGTCACAGGCTGCATCGCGAAGAATACACCGACCCAGACAGGCATCTTCCCGATCGCTTACAAGGAAAGCCCCGCAACTTTGATTCCGTCGAATGAGACCAACGGAACTCCGGTGAAGTACTGGATGCCGTTCTATGACGGCCAGGGGCTGCATGATGCAAACTGGAGGTCCGCGTTCGGCGGGAATATCTATCAGACATCCGGATCCCACGGATGTGTCAACATGCCATATCCCGCGGCGGAATTTATATTCAACAACGCGGATACCGGGACACCGGTGGTGCTGTACTGAGCCGCACCCTTATCATCGTTGTTTGGCGAAGTGCACATATTTCTCTCATGATTCTTTGAACCCACATTTACCTGATAACATACCATATATCCGCCCTCACTGCGGAGAAACCACTTTTTTGGAGGCTGTCACAGCGCATGCTGCGACAGCCTTCCCTTATAGAGCAGGGTGTTGAAGGGTCGTGGATAACCTGTGGATAGACAGTGGGAAACCTTGTGTAAAAGAGGTGTAAAACTTTTTTGGAAAAGAGGTCTGTTTTTGTTTGAATTTTCGGCATAATTCGATATAATTAATTCGTATTTTGTATACAGGGGGAGCTGTACCGGCTGTAAGGGCGGCCGGAACAGTATGAAGCATTAGTAAGGGGCACCAGATGAATAGGGGAAATCTGGCGGAAGACCCGCGGGCGGGTCTGTCGTCTTCAAGCCGTTACTCCCGTGACGGAGGAGAGAGGAACTCTCTTCTGTATGTTGACAGCAGTTCTCTGAGAAAAGAAAAGAAGGCTGCTGCGCGCAGAGCGGGGAAACAGGCGAGAGCGATTAAGGGTGATCATAATTCAAGAGAGTTAAGGAGCGTCGGACGCGGTCTTACGAACAGCCATATGGACAGGCTGGAGGTAGGAAGCGACGGACGCTTGTTTCACGTTAAGGAATCCTCTTCTCCTGCTCAGGCGCAGGAGTCTGCTGCTTCTGCTCATCTGAATTCAAGCATTGCTCCCACTGTATCAGAGAAAGACACTCCGTCAGGAAAGACGGCTGAAGAGATGCGTCCGGCGATCCACAAGGGCGTGTTCGAGGCATCTCGTTCTGCTGAAGTCTCTTCTGAGGACAGTACGAACTCTGAAGAACACAAAGAGTCATCAGAAAAATCAACTGGTTCTGCCCGAAGGGCAAAGCCGGACAGAAGCTATCTGGACCAGCCGAATCCGCTGCTGCGCAGGACGAAGAAAACAGCAGGTCAGCCCGTGGTTCAGCCAGCAGCACAGGCAGCGGCACAGACAGAAGAGAATCACGCAGGGAAAGCCCCGCTTACCGTAAAGGGCGTTCTGTACAGGATCAGGATTCCGCTGATTGCGACCGCGATTGTGGCGGCATCTGCAGGATACGGATATACTGCCTGGCATTACAGAAACCGGTTCTATCCCGGGACAGAGTTTTTCGGCATTCCGGCAGCGGAGCAGTCTGTATATGATGTGAAGGCGGCGGTGAAGGCCAAAGTAGATTCCTACAGTCTGCAGCTGGAAGCAAGGAAGCCGGAGACGGATACCTCTGCAGCCAGGGAGTCTTCCTTTGCCAGTGATAATGTGATCGACGCGGAAGACGTTGGAATGGTCTACCGTGACAACGGTGAAATCGACAACGCAATGAAGCAGCAGAAGACCTGGGCATGGCCGGTCATGATGATCAGACAGCTGTTGGGCAAACAGGACTCTGCTCTTCAGACTTCTTATGATGACAGCATGATTCCGGAGGCGGTTGCTTCTCTTGCCTGCATGCAGAAGGAAAACATTATCAAACCGCAGGATGCGGAGATTATCCTGACAGATGACGGCGCGCAGGTGCAGCCTGAGATCTATGGGACGCTGCTCGACAAGGAGAAGACGGAAGAAGCAGTCAGACAGGCTCTTATCGATGGATCTACATCAATCGATCTTGATGATATGGGACTGTATATAAACCCGGAAGCGAAGAGCAGTGATGTCAGCCTCATCATGGAAGCGATGGCGATGAATAAGGTTCTGGGCGCGAAGGTGCTTCTGCGTTTCGGGAACCGTACGGAAGTGATCAATTCGGAGGTCATCTCTTCGTTCCTTGACAAAAAAGGTAGTTCGTACAGCCTGAATGAAGAGAAAGTAAGGGATTACGTGACGTCTCTTGCTGAAAAGTATGACACCTTCCAGCGTGAACGCGAGTTTTATACCAGCATCGGCACGAAGATCACACTGGAAGAAGGTATCGGCGATTATGGCTGGGAGCTGGATCAGGAAGCAACTTATGAGAAGCTTCTTGAAGCGATCCGCACTCAGAAGAAGGCAACCATCGAACCGGTCTATACGCAGGAAGCTTACTGCAGGGATGCAAATGACATTGGCGATACCTACGTTGAAATCAGCCTGACAAACCAGAAGATGTGGTTCTACAAGAACGGGAAGCTGGTAGTGGAAACGCCTGTTGTCACAGGGAATCCATATGCGGGACATGAGACACCATCAGGCGGTGTGTGGTCACTGAAGGGACGCGCGCGCAACCAGACGTTGAGCGGACAGGGATATGCTTCTCCGGTGGATTACTGGATGCCTTTCAACAATGGCGTCGGCATTCATGACATGCAGAGCAGATACTGGTTCGGCGGAACCATCTATCTGGGCAGCGGTTCCCATGGCTGTGTGAACACACCGCTGTCGGCAGTAAAGCTGATCTATGACCAGATAGAGGAAGGCGTTCCGATTGTTGTCTATAAAGATGAATCAGACGAGGCCTTGTCGCTTGTTGCTGATCCGGTGGATGCACAGACCCTGAAGTCCCAGATCGAAGAAACCTATGGAACGGTTGAAGATGATGGAATCGGATCCATCGTAGCGTGGTCGAGGACCGCAGCCGGCCAGGCACAGGTCGCGGCGGTACAGGCGCAGGCACGGGCACTTGCATCAGGAACCCCGGCGACATAAACCGCCGACGGAATTGCGGTGACCGGGGAGCGTCCGGCGAATGTTTCAGACAGCATGGAGCAGGATAAATTATCAGAACTTACCGACATATCGACATATATCGATAAATAGATTTACAATTAGTGTGGTGAGAATGCCTGTCCGATGGGCAGGGTGACAAACAGGAAATCAGCATTCATCAATGTGCCGGTACAAAAAATCTTCAGGCGGCTGTTTTGATACCGGACATGATGAATTTAGAGTATAGATAAGGGGAGACGAGTATGAATAACAATGCTATCTACGCAGGGGGAGAATCTTTTGACCGCATCTTCAGGGCGCTTGGTGACCCGCATCGTATACAGATCATCAATCTGCTGAGAGAGAAGGAACTCAGCGCAGGAGAGATCCTGGAGGCGATCGACGTCGTGCAGTCAACATTGTCACATCATATGAAAACTCTGTCCGATTCCGGCGCGGTGAACGCAGTTCGACGCGGGAAGTGGACCTATTACTCTTTGAATGAGTCGAACCTGGAGCAGGCAGCTGCATTTCTTTCGGTGTGTGCAGAAGGAACAAAGATCCGCAGAAAAGAAGCCGCACCCCGGGACACAGAAGAAAGGAAAACAGGATCCGGAGCAGCGGTAAAGCCGGCGGAAAAGGCTGCGGCGAAGACTGCAGAGAAGGCTGCCGTGAAGCCGGCGGCGAAGACTGCAGAAAAAGATGCTGCGAAGCCGGAAGAGAAGGCTGCGGACAAAGAGAGGGCCGGAAAAAAGAAAGACAAAAAAGGAAAGAAAAGTAAAAAAAGTAAGAAGTAACACGAAGTCTGTCTGTCTGCTGCGCTGCGACAGTCTTTTGGAATGACGGCAGTGGCTTAGGGCAGATAAAAAGAGGCAAGTGTGTTTATGAATATGCGGGGGGGGGGAGCCCAGGCGTATCGCCGGGCTCCTTCTGCGCGATCAGATGAGATGCCTGCTGTTTTTGCGTACTTTGACAGGAGCAGGTTTGTTTGACAGATATCGTGCCATGTTATAATATTTTCGCATAAAAATAAGAGGAAAAGAATAAAAACTCGGGAGGTAATACATGCTGAGTGAACAGGAAAAAAAAGAGCGTGATGAGCGGCTGCTTGAGCTGACGGATGTTGCGCTTGACGCGAATAAGATGGACATGGGACTTTACCAGAAGTTCAATGTCAAAAGAGGACTCCGCGAATCGAACGGACGCGGTGTCCTGACCGGACTGACAGAGATTTCCGACGTAAACGGACATAAGGACGTAGACGGGAAATCGGTACCGATCGAGGGTGAACTTTACTTTCAGGGATACAAGGTCGGCGAGCTGATCGAAGGAAACAAGAACCGGAAGTTTACATTTGAGGAGGCAACCTACCTCCTGCTGTTTGGCAATCTTCCGACCAAGACGGAACTGAAGGAATTCATACATCTGCTTTCGCAGTACAGGGAGCTGCCGTCCAAGTTTGTGCGTGATGTCATACTGAAGGCGCCGAGCAAGAACATCATGAATGGCATGCAGCGGTCTGTCCTGACGCTGTATTCCTATGACAAGGATCCGGACAATACGTCGATCCAGAATGTTTTCCGGCAGGCGCTGTACCTGATCGGTGTCATGCCGATGATTGCCGTTTATAATTATCATGCGTACCAGCATTACAACAATGACCGTTCCCTGATTATCCGGTATCCGAGCGAGTCGCTGTCGACGGCCGAGAATATTCTCCGGATGCTGCGGGACGATGGAGCCTATACGGATCTTGAGGCAAGGGTTCTGGATGAGTGTCTGGTCATCCACGCAGAGCATGGCGGTGGTAACAACTCAACATTTACCACGCATGTTGTCTCATCGACAGGTACCGATACGTATTCTGCAGTGGCAGCGTCGCTTGCCTCTCTGAAAGGACCGAAACACGGCGGCGCGAACCTGAAGGTGGAAAAGATGTTCTCGGATATCAAGTCACATCTGTCCAACTGGGAGGATGAGGCGCAGATTCAGGACTATCTTGAGAAGATCATGAATAAGGAAGCATTTGACCATTCCGGACTGATCTACGGCATGGGCCATGCGATCTATACGCTGAGTGATCCCCGTGCGGTGATCCTGAAGAAGGCGGCGCGGAAGCTGTCTGAGGCAAAGGGGCTTGAGGAGGAATTCGCGCTTTACGAGTCAGTGGAGCGGATCTCCGCGAAGCTTCTGACAGAGCGCAAGAAGCTGTCGAAGCCGATCTGCTGCAACGTCGACTTCTACTCCGGATTTGTGTATTCCATGCTGGGCATTCCGATGCAGCTGTACACACCGATCTTCGCGATCGCAAGAATCTCCGGCTGGGCGGCGCACCGTATGGAGGAGCTGGTCAATGAGGGCAAGCTGATCCGTCCTGCCTACAAGTATGTCGGACATCACCGGGCTTACCGGAAGCTGGAAGACAGGTAACCGATCCACAAACCAGTGTGAATGAAAACCAGGAAACCGATCCACAAACCAGTGTGAATGAAAACCAGGAAACCGATCCACAAACCAGTGTGAATGAAAACCAGGGGGACAGAGAATGGCTTCGAAAATCAAGACGATTGGAGTTTTGACAAGCGGTGGTGACGCGCCGGGCATGAACGCGGCGATCCGTGCTGTTGTCCGTATGGCAATCAACAAAGGAATCAAGGTCAAGGGAATCTACCAGGGTTACAAGGGGCTTCTGAATGAAGAGATTATTGACCTGGACGCAAGATCTGTATCTGACACTATCTCAAAGGGCGGCACATTTCTGTATACCGCCAGGAGCATGGAGTTCCGTACCCCGGAGGGGCAGCAGAGAGCGGCTGACAACTGCCGGAAAAATGGCATCGAAGGCCTCGTTGTCATAGGCGGCGACGGCTCATTTGCAGGGGCAGGGAAGCTGGCGGAGCTGGGAATCAATACGATCGGGGTTCCGGGTACGATTGACCTGGACATCGCATGCACCGAATACACGATCGGATTCGATACGGCGGTCAATACGGCGATGGACGCGATCGACAAGGTCCGCGATACTTCAACTTCCCATGAACGCTGTTCGATCATCGAGGTAATGGGAAGGCATGCGGGATACATCGCGCTGTGGTGCGGCATCGCGAACGGAGCGGAGGATATCCTGCTTCCGGAGACGTATGACTATGATGAGCAGAAGCTGATCAATAACATCATTGACTGCAGACGGCGGGGCAAGAAGCATCACATCATCGTGAATGCGGAGGGCAACGGCCATTCGGCTTCCATGGCAAGGCGTATCGAAGCGGCGACCGGTGTCGAGACCCGTGCCACGATTCTGGGCCACATGCAGAGGGGCGGATCGCCGACCTGCAAGGACAGAGTCTATGCTTCCATGATGGGTGCCTACGCGGTGGACCTGCTCGCGGAAGGGAAGTCCAACCGTGTGGTCGGCTACCGGAACGGTGACTGGGTGGACTTTGACATGGCGCAGGCGCTCGCGATGCAGAAGGAGCTGCCGGATTATATGGTGCGTGTCGCAAAGGCGCTGTCAATATGATCACCAGTACCGGAAACGGAAAGATCAAAGATCTGGTCAGACTGAAGAAAAGTGCGAAGGAACGTGCGAAGAATGGCGTGTTTCTTGTGGAAGGGCCGAAGATGTTCCGGGAGATTCCGCGCGGACTGTGCCTGGAAGTCTACGGATCGGAAACATTTTTCCTGACGCAGGAAGGCGCGGCTGCAAGGAAGAAGGCAGACGCGGATGGTATCGGGGTGCAGACGGTCTCGGATGCGGTTTTCCGGTATCTGTCGGACACGCAGTCACCGCAGGGAATCCTGGCGGTGGTGAAGCAGCTGCGGTATGGGCAGAGGGATCTGACGGGTGGCGCGATTCCCCTGATCGTCGCCCTTGAGAACCTGCAGGACCCGGGAAACCTTGGAACCATTCTCCGCACCGCGGAGGCGGCCGGCGCGACCGGCATCCTGCTCAGTCAGGGCTGCGCGGATATCTATAATCCCAAGGTGATCCGCTCCACGATGGGAAGCATCTTTCGCGTTCCGTTCGTCTATACGGAAGACCTGGAGGATGCGATTGCCGGGCTGAAGGAGCAGGGTGTGCGTGTGCTGGCCGCACATCTGGAAGGAAGTGTCGGCCTCTATGAAGAATCCTTCACAGCGCCAACGGCGCTTCTGATCGGAAATGAGAGCCGCGGCCTGACGGACGAGACGGCAGCGCTTGCCGACCAGGCGGTCCGCATACCCATGAGCGGCCGTGTAGAATCGCTGAACGCGGCAGTCGCCACGGCTGTATGCCTGTTTGAGGCAAAGCGGCAGAGGGATCTGCCGGCGCAGGAGTAACCCTTATCTTTAATAAATATGATAAGACACCCCCGGACGAATGCATTGTCCGGGGGTGAATTGCGTTCTGAACGTCCCGCGAATGGGTTCTGTGCGTCCCGGTAAACTGGTTCTGAACTTACCGGCAGAGAAGGTGTTACATAATTGTTTCTTGACAAGGCCGAGAATGTGTAGTACTATGCAAATAATTCTTAACAAATTTGTAATAATTTGAAGAGAAATGTAACAACCGAAAGGCACAACGGCCAGCAGAAACGAATTACAAATCACACGAGGGATACGGATTATGAGAAAAGCACAGAAACTTGCCGCAGGAATTGCAGCCGCCATGGTGGTGAGCGCTATTAGCGCGCCGGTTTCATTTGCGGCGGATAATACGTTTGGAATTGATGAGATCAACTGGACCGATGAGGACTGGAACAGTATCGCGATGACGAATGATGATACGGTTGATACCGGCGCGGTCATTCGTACAAAGGCGGACGCGGACAGTGAAGCCGCGGGTTACCTTTATCGCGGCGCGGCAGTTCAGGTTGTCGACAAGGGCGAGGAATGGACCGAGGTTCGCTCCGGCCGTGTCAATGGTTTTGTGAAGAATGAGTTTCTTGCGTACGGAGATGACGCGAGAGGACTTGCGGCGCATTACGGAAAGCAGGGTATCATCGCGAACTGGAACGATGTCAATGTGTTCTCGGACGATCATGCGGACGCGCCGGTCGCGGCTCAGGTGAGTGACGGAACGCCGATGAGCATGATTCAGGACAACGGCCACTGGATTACGGTCCAGAACGGGGCGGATTCCGCCGGTTTTGTGTCGGAGGAAGATGTGACCAGAGTCTTGCTGGTGGATACAGCCGTTCCTGCGAGTGGCGAAGACGATGAGGATGTTCCGGCGACTATGACGGCAGCTGACTATACTGTTATGGCAGCGGCTTCCCAGGAGGAGAACGCGGACGCTGATTCCCAGGAGGATTCCGGATCTGTCCAGGATGCGGCGGAATCGTATGAGGGATCTTCAGATGATTCTTCCTACTCCGCTGATGATGCATATTCAGCATACACTGCTTATGCAGAAGATGCCGCTTCTTCGGACAGTACCGTTTCTTATGACGGAAATGACACGACTGACACGCAGACCACTGACGCGGGCACAGTATCCACACAGATTGTCAGCGATAACGCAGATATTCAGGCGCTGTATGATGCTTATATCAAGGCGCAGAACGCTGCTATGGACTGCACCACCGCAGAGGACGCGCAGGCGAAGGCGGACGCGGCGATCGCGGCGTGGAATGCATATCTGGAAGCCTGCGGAGAAACGCCTGTGGCAGCATCTTCCCAGACGGCCGGGCAGACTTCTGCTCAGACGGAGGATACCTCTTACACAGATACAGAAACTTACACAGACACCACAACGGGTGAGACCACGGAAACTGTGCAGACGGAAGCACCTGCGCAGACAGAGCAGCAGACGCAGACCTCTTCGTCCGGCAGCAACGCATATGGCAGCTATTCGGATCTTGATCTGCTCGCCGCGATTATCTGGTGTGAGGCAGGAAACCAGCCGTACGACGGCATGGTAGCAGTCGGACAGGTTGTCATGAACCGTGTCGCGAGTTCAAGCTTCCCGAACACGGTCTCCGAAGTGCTGAACCAGCCCGGACAGTTTACGCCGGCCAGCGCGGGAACCCTGCAGGCAGCACTTGCATCAGGTGTCAACGCAAACTGCTATGCGGCCGCCCAGGATGCGATGAACGGAACGGCTCCGGTACCGGGATATCCGATGTACTTTAACACGCACAGCGGAAGCTATAAGCTGGGAGCACATTATTTCTCATAATGTGGAACAGAACAAAAGCAAGAGAGGGAACGGCGGATCTGCCGTTCCCTCTCTTGCGGTATACGGGCAGTGTTTTGCCAACTCGACTCCCCGCTCATTCTGCCTGCGGCGCTTCTTCCTCCACAATCCGGTCGATATGGTCGGGCTGGGTAAGCTTGTGAATGACCATCGCGTAGATCTCCTGTGACTTTTCCTTCCACTCCTGAGATACTGCCTTCGCCTGTGTCTCATTCGGAACCGTCAAAGTCATGTCGATGAGCGCGGTGGTGTGGTCCATGATCCGGCACCGCACCGCCCAGTCGCCGTCTGTCGTGCGATAGTATTCTGCGCGGCTCGAGACCGCCTCACGGAATTCGAGGCGCATCTTCTTCAGATAGTCATCTATGTCAGTGCGGATCGAAGCAGAGAGCGTGCTGCGCAGCGCTTCGATGCTCTCCCGTCCGGATTCGGTGAGGGCATAGTAGCGGTAATCAGGGTAGGCCTCCTCGTGAACCAGGCCAGTGTCAACCAGCTCGCCAAGAGCGTACTGTACATTGAAATAATTCGTGTATCCGAGATCCAGAAATACGTTTGTGATCTGGCTGTTGGTCAGCGCAAAATCGACCCGGCTCAGGGTATACATCGTCATTAGCTTGTAAAGCGTATTCAACTGCTGAGACATAAAACGCCTCTCTTTCTGTCCTTCTGGGTGATGCAGGCTGGTTCCTGCATTATTCTACATGATACCATTCGTCTTTCCGTATGACAACTCGGCCGGACTGCCCCTCTTTTCCAAATGACATCGTGGTGGACTTATGGTAAAATAAACTCTGATTCAGTATGTATGGACTTCCCTGGTCAAGGGTGGATCCTCAGCAGGAGTTTTATTATGGCAAAGAGGATGAATACGGTGACTGAGCGGGAGATCCGGCGCAGAAGATCCAGCCTTATGCTGAAGTGTCTGATTGCTGCGCTGATTTTTCTTTCTATTGTGCTGGTCGCCTGGATTATATATGATACGCAGTTTAAAAAACATGATAATCCATGGACAAGTGCCGGAGGAGAGGCCAAGGCAGAGAATCCTTCTGCCGCCGAGGGCGGCGATGCTTCCGTGTCCGCGGAGGGAGAGGGTTCTTCCGATGGACAGGATAGCGGAGCTGAGCAGGCATCTTCCGGGGAGGAGGAAGACGCTGTTGAGACAAGGGCGAACCGGTTGGCGGTGCAGTATGATTATGACGGGGCGGTCGCGCTGCTGAAGGGACAGCCGAATTACGACAGGAATGAGCGGTTCAAGAGTCTCGTGACATCTTATGAGGAAACCAAGGCTTCCTGCAGCCCCTATCCGATTGACCAGATCACGCATGTCTTCTTCCATTCGCTGGTCTACGATACCGCCAAGGCATTTGATGGGGACGCGTACGAAGCAGGCTACAATCAGGTCATGACCACGGTCAGCGAGATGAATTCGATCCTGCAGCAGATGTATAACCGTGGCTTTGTCATGGTCAGCCTGCACGATATGGTGGAATTTGACGAAGCGGGGAATCTGTCGACGAAGGAGATTCTGCTTCCGCCCGGGAAGACGCCGTTTGTGATGAGCCAGGATGACTGCAGCTATTATCACTACATGGACGGGGACGGATTCCCGCAGAAGCTGGTGGTGACGGAGGACGGAAAGGTTAAGAACTCTTACCTGGAAGACGACGGTTCTGTCTCCATCGGCGACTATGATGTCGTTCCGATCGTGGATACATTTGTCGAGCAGCATCCGGATTTCTCCTACCACGGACATAAAGGAATCCTGGCGCTGACCGGGTATGAGGGCGTGCTGGGCTACCGGACGGACGAGGTTTACAAGACGCGGGAAGCGGGCCGCGTAACGGAATTCCAGCAGGTATTCTTCGACCAGCATCCGGACTTTGATTTCGACAAAGAAGTTGAGGAGGCAAAGAAGGTTGCGGAAGCCATGAAGGCAGAAGGCTGGGAATTCGCGTCCCACACCTGGGGCCACATCAATCCGCGGAATGTTTCCATGGAAAGCCTGGTCAGAGACTCCAATCGCTGGCGAGACTGGGTCGAGCCGATCGTTGGTCCGACAGATGTACTGATCTTTGCGTTTGGCGCGGATATCGGCGACTGGCAGCCTTATTCGATGGCAAATGAGCTGTTTGCCCACTACAAGTCGATGGGATTCAAAATCTTCTGCAACGTCGACGCCAGCGCGAAGTACTGGGTGCAGATCGGGACGGACTATCTCAGGCAGGCGCGGCGCAATCTCGACGGATACCGCATGTATTACACACCGGATCTGATCTCAGATCTGTATGATGTATCGCAGGCGTGGGACGACAGCAGGCCGACACCCGTCCCACAGATGTGATCTACAAACGTTGCCCGATTCACGGCAGGGCAGATGCCTGGGCCTGATGCGTCAGGCTTGCCTGTAAGCAGCAGGCAAAGACATCTGACCGAGCCCGCGAAGCGGGAACTTCCCCTTCAGCCACAGGCAGAAGCTGCGAAGCAGCGACAGACGCGCGAAGCGCGGGTGGCCTGTGGCCTGATGGGGAAGCGCCGTGGATCGGAACATAGCAGGGCAGACGCGCGAAGGAGGGGTTATGCAAATCCTTATCAGGAACGGACGGGTGCTGGATCCTGAATCCGGAACAGACAGGGTAACGGATCTTCTGATCGAGGAAGGAAAGGTCACGCAGATCGCTGATGACCTGAAGTTTCCCGCGCCAAGGAGACGGGAAGTATCCATGACTGTCGGTGACAGCGGAGATATCTCTTCTGACGATTCGATGCAGATTGATGCTTCCGGCTGCTGGGTAATGCCCGGACTGGTTGATCTGCATGTCCACCTGCGGGATCCGGGATTTACCTACAAAGAGGATATCGGGACCGGTGCGGAGGCCGGCGCGCGGGGCGGATATACCACGATCTGTGCCATGCCGAATACGAGGCCTGTGATCGACCTTCCGGATAAGGTCAACTATGTGAGATTCAAGGCGGCTGCTCTTTCCCCGATTCATGTGATGCAGATCGGCGCTGTCACGAAGGGACAGAAGGGCGAGGAGCTGGCGGACATCCGCGGGTTGGTGGATGCCGGATCGCCTGCCATTTCGGAGGACGGAAAGAGTGTCATGAACGCGAAACTCGCGCTGGACGCGTTCCGCGTGGCGGCTGAGCTTGGCATTCCTGTCTGCGCGCACTGTGAGGACAAAAACCTGGTGAACGGCGGCGTGGTCAATGATGATGCGAATGCAGTCCGCCTGAAGCTGCCGGGTATCACGAATTCGACGGAGGACGTGATCACAGCGCGTGATCTGGTTCTTGCGGCTGAGACCGGAGCGCACCTTCATCTGTGCCATGTATCGACGAAGAGCGCGGTGGAGATGATCCGTGTTGCCAAGTCCATGGGCGTCCGCGTGACTGCAGAGGTCTGCCCGCATCATTTTTCCCTGACAAGTGACGATATTCCGAGGGACAATCCTCAGTATAAAATGAACCCGCCTCTGCGTACGCCGAAGGATCGGGACGCGCTGATCGCGGGACTGAAGGACGGAACCATTGACTGCATCGCGACGGATCATGCACCGCATGCGGCGAATGAGAAGTTTGGTTCCATGAAGACCTGTGCCTTTGGCATCGTGGGACTGGAAACGGCAGTCGCGCTGACCGTGACGAAGCTGGTGGAACCCGGCATCCTGACGCCGCTGGAGATGGCGCGCGCCATGAGTACGGCGCCAGCGAAAGCATTTGACCTGATGAACCAGTACGGGGACGGCCGGATCGCCGTGGGCAATCCGGCAGATATCGTGATCATCGATCCTTCGCAGGAATGGATCATCGACAAGAGAAAGTTTGCTTCAAAGGGCAGGAACACCCCGTTTGACGGCTGGAAGGTGAGAGGCCGTGTGAAGTGGACGATCTGCGAGGGCGAGATCGTATACCGGGACGAAGCGTAACCGGTTGGAAGCGTTCTTCCGGAAGAACGACGCGGACCAAACGATTGAAACGAATATTCCGATTACACGTTGACGCAGAAGAAGAAAAACGGAGGAAAACATATGATTGACCGGCTGGTAGAAGCAATCCGCTCGACAGAAGCACCGATCTGCGTTGGACTTGATCCGCAGATGGGTTTTCTCCCGGAGGAGCTGAAGGAGAATGCGTTCCGGGAGTACGGAGAGACGCTGGAAGGCGCCGCGGAGGCGATCTGGCAGTTCAACAAAGCGATCATCGACGCGACATACGATCTGATTCCTGCCGTGAAGCCGCAGATCGCGATGTATGAAATGTACGGAATCGAGGGGCTGAAAGCATTTGCAAAAACCGTTGCGTACTGCCAGGAGATGGGCCTGATCGTAATCGGCGATGTGAAGCGCGGCGACATCGGGTCGACTTCCGCCGCATATGCCGCGGCGCACCTTGGTGAAGTGACAGTCGGCAGCCAGACGGTGGCTCCGTTCGGTGAGGACATCTGCACGGTGAATCCGTATCTCGGAAGCGACGGCGTTCAGCCGTTTATCAAGGAATGCGCGGCGCACAGCAAGGGAATCTTTGTACTGGTGAAGACATCGAATCCTTCCAGCGGAGAGTTCCAGGACCGGCTGGCTGCCGATGACGACGGGCAGACACGCCCGCTCTATGAGCTGGTGGGAAAGAAGGTTGATGAATGGGCCTCCGATCCGGCGCTGATCGGCAAGAGCGGTTACAGTGAAGTCGGTGCCGTGGTCGGCGCGACCTATCCGCAGATGGGTGAGACGCTGCGCAGGATCATGCCGAAGAGCTATATCCTGGTGCCCGGTTACGGCGCGCAGGGCGGTACCGGCAAGGATCTGGTTCCGTTTTTCGACAAGGACGGGCTCGGCGCGATCGTGAATTCCTCGCGTGGCATCATCGCAGCCTACAAGAAAGAACCCTACGCGGAACGCTTCGGCAGTGCGTACGCAGACGCAGCACGCGAGGCGGTGCTTGATATGAAGAAGGATATCGCGCAGGCGATCGGCCTGTAAGGACAGGATATGAAGTACAGAGAATTTGCGAAAGTGCTTGAATGCGTCAGGATCGGGAATGATATTTTCAGCCTGAAGCTTGCGGCAGAGCAGATCGCTTCTGCAGCGAAACCGGGGCAGTTTGTGTCGGTGTATGCCAATGACAGTGCCCGCCTCCTGCCGCGTCCCATCTCCGTCTGTGAAGCAGACGTGCGCAGCGGCATTCTGAGGCTGGTCTTCCGGATTGCGGGAGCAGGGACGAGGGAATTCTCCAGGCTGGAAGAGGGGGAGCGTGTGATGCTGGTCGGACCGCTCGGCAACGGGTTCCCGCTGGAACGGGCAGAAGCAAAGCGTGTGTTCCTGATCGGCGGCGGAATCGGCATCCCTCCGATGCTGGAGCTGGCGAAGCGGCTGACGTCTGCTGACGGTGAAGGAACCGGCAGCTTTTCGATGCTGGAATTGGCGAAGCGGCTGAGAGTCTGTGACGGCGAAGGTGATGCGGAAGATCAGGCTGAGCGTGCCGTTGATGTGAAAGCGGTTCTGGGATACCGCGACGAGCGGTTCCTGCTGGAAGACTTCCCATGTGAAACGGTTGTGGCGACGGAGGATGGCAGCTTCGGGACCAGGGGAACGGTTCTCGACGCAATCCGCGCACATGGTCTGACGGCGGACGTGATCTATGCCTGCGGACCGATCCCGATGCTACGGGCGCTGAAGCAGTACGCGCTGGAGAGCGGGACAGAATGCTGGCTTTCGATGGAAGAGAAGATGGCCTGCGGAATCGGTGCCTGTCTGAGCTGTGTATGCAGATCGGCGGAGATTGACGAGCATTCTCAGGTCAAGAACAAGAGAGTCTGCACGGAAGGTCCGGTGTTCTTATCGACGGAGATCGAACTGTAAGAAGCAGAACGGATTGCTGCCGGCAGTCCGGAAGCGGCTGCAGGAATCCGTCGGATCTGATGATAACTCATGCGGAAGGAAGCGTAGATATGACAACACACAATATGAGCGTAGATCTGTGCGGGGTCAGGCTGAAAAACCCTGTCATGACCGCCTCGGGGACATTTGGATCGGGAATCGAATTCTCTTCGTTCTTCGATCTGAACCGGCTTGGCGCCGTGGTGACCAAGGGCGTTTCCTCTGTTCCATGGGAAGGCAACCCGACGCCGAGAATCTGTGAGACACCGTCCGGCATGCTGAATGCCATCGGTCTGCAGAATCCGGGATTCGATGTTTTCGCGAAGCGGGACCTCGGTTTTCTGGAAGAGACACTTCGTCCGGACGAAGGCAGCTCCGGGATTGGGACGAAGGTGATCGTTAATGTCTGCGGCCACTCGGAAGAGGAATATGTGGACTGCGTGACGAAACTCGCGGCAGAGAAAAGGGCGGATCTTCTGGAGATCAATATTTCCTGCCCGAATGTAAAGGAGGGCGGAATCGCCTTCGGCACAGATCCGAAAGGTGTGGAGCGGATCACCTCCGTGATCAGGAAGATCGCGCGCCAGCCGGTGATTATGAAGCTCAGCCCGAATGTCACCGACATAACGGAAATCGCGAAAGCGGCGCAGGCCGGCGGAGCGGATGCCCTGTCCATGATCAACACCCTCACAGGGATGAAGATCGACGTCGAGCGGAGAGCATTTGCCCTGGCAAACAAGACAGGCGGTCTCAGTGGTCCGGCGATTCACCCGGTAGCTGTCCGCATGGTGTACCAGTGCGCGAAGGCCGTGCAGATTCCGATCATCGGAATGGGCGGGATCCGGACTGCCGCGGATGCGCTGGAGATGCTGATGGCAGGTGCCACGGCGGTTTCGGTCGGGACGGCTTCTTTCCACGACCAGACGACAGCACTCTCCGTGATCGATGGAATCCGGGAGTATCTGGAGCGCCATCAGATTGCGGATGTCAGGGAGCTGATCGGGTGCGTGGAGTAAGCGTGTGATAGATCCCCGTAAGTGTCGGCCACTTGGAAGGGACTGATGCGGGGAGATGGAAAGCAAGTCGGGAAAGACCCCGTAGAATTGAAGCAGGGAGGTACAGATGGAACAGTACAAGAAAGACTTTATCGACTTCATGGTAGAATGCCAGGTCCTCAGATTCGGAGACTTTGTCACGAAGAGCGGCCGTCAGACGCCATTCTTTGTCAACACCGGTTATTACCGTACGGGAGAGCAGCTGAAGAAGCTTGGCGAATATTATGCTCATGCGATCCAGGCTTCCTTCGGGACGGAGTTTGATATTCTCTTCGGGCCGGCATACAAAGGAATTCCACTCAGCGTTACAGCATCGATCGCGATGTCTTCGCTGTATGGGGCGGATATCCGTTATTGTTCAAACCGCAAGGAGATCAAGGATCACGGCGACAAGGGAATCCTGCTCGGAAGCCCGCTTCAGGATGGCGACAGGGTTGTGATCATTGAAGACGTGACCACGGCGGGGACTTCGATCCGTGAGACGCTCCCGATTCTGAAGGCCAACGCAGATGTGAAGGTGCTCGGCCTTGTGGTTTCCGTGGACCGCTGCGAGCGAGGTACCGGTGAGAAGAGTGCGCTGGAAGAGATCCATGAGAATTTTGGCATCGAGACCACTTCGATTGTTACCATGAAGGAAGTGACAGAGCATCTTATGGGAACCGTGATCGATGATGCCATGAAGAAAAGAATCGATGCATACTATGAACAGTATGGGTGCAGATAAAACAGGCAGGAGATATATGATTGTTGAAAGCGTCTTGTTTTGAGATGGAAGAAGGAGAACAAGGATATGAAACATAGCATAAAGCGTTTTTACATGCTTCTGACAGTCGTGTCGATGATGTCATTCATCTGTTTTTGCTATACTGTAGCGGCAACAGGAGCGACCGTAAAATCAACGGTATATACGCAGGTAATAAAATCCGGCAATAATGCTTATTGTAATTGCGATAAAGGCATCTGCAAAGTAAACCTGAAGACTGGGAAAGTGACCTGGCTGCTGAAGGTACCGAAATCGTGGATTACATATGCTGGATATAATTACATGCAAAAAAAGGGGAATTATCTCTACTATGAGAGACTCAGTTCATCTGCATTTACTACAACCGTCAATCGAATCAATCTTAAAACGAAGAAGATACAGGTTGTTGCTAAAGTATCAAATGATATGATTATCAATGCCTATGCGATCAAAGGCAGTAAACTATATGTCAGCGGCACTAAGTATGTTTATGATGAGGATGATGACGATGATGACGATGATGACGATGATGACGAGGAATATGAGATACCTTTTAATCTGGTCATGAATCTGGACGGAAAATCGAAGAAAAATACGTCCATAGAGGCACGCTTCATGGAAAAGAAGTCCAATAAAAAAGGGTACAGTGTCGTACAGAAGGGTAACTTGGATAAAGTAGGTGATACTGCAAAGTGGTATCTGAAGAAGCCAAACGGAAAAAGAGTTTATCTTGGTAAGGCTAAATACATAGGTTTATGAGGAGGCGTATCATGAAATCAGGCGAAAAGATCTACAAGACCATGAATCTGACGGGAGCGATCACCCTGACAGCAGGCATCGTTATTACCGTGATCGGTGTTGTAACCGGCGTGATGACGATTGTGAGCGGCGCGATGCTGCTCTCCCGCAAGAAGGATATTCTTTTCTGAGAAGCCTGAGAGCCGGGTTAAGGTTTTCGATGATTAGTTCCGCGAACAGCATGATAAGTCTGAGAGTCTGAGGAGAACACATGGCTAGAAAGACATACCGGTTCGAGGACCGCAGCCGGTACGGACGGGGAATCATATCTACGGTGGCAAGCGCTGTGTCGATTGTCATCTTCCTGTCCACGGCATTTATCTGTATGGTGATGGCGGGAAATGCGCCGCAATGGATTGGTGCGCTGGGCTTTTCCGGTTTTGTGATGGGCTTCTATGGCATGATCGTAGGCCTGGAGAGCTTCCGTGAGCGCAACCTGTCCTACACGCTGAGCAAGGTCGGGACGTTGATGGGCGGCGCTATGGTCGCTGTCTGGTTCATTGTTTTCTGCGTCGGCCTGGCGTAAGATCATCAGGCGGCAGCGGTGCGGTGAAACCAGGAAGTGATCAGGCGGTGATGGCACGGTGAAACCGGAAAGCGGCCAGGCGGCAGCGGCGCGGTGAAACCAGACGTTGGGCAGACTTGGATGAGAAACAGCCTTCAGAGAGCAGGGAAGGAGAACTTAGGAAAGCAATGGGAAGCATTTGGTTTGATGAAACAGAAGGCAGACTGCTGGAAGAAAGATATGACCTGGCAATCGGCCGGATACGGGAGATTCTGCAGGAACAGGCGGTTCCTGCTGATTTTATTTCTTACTTCCATGACACCGCACGGTTCATCCTTCTGTGTGACGAGGTGAAACAGCGTCTGGAAACAGGCGCCTATGATGCGGATCCGGAGCAGATGAAGGCAGACAATCGCGCGATGTATCTGGACATTCTGCCGGAGCATTACAGCGAGAGTTTTGCCAATCCTGCATATGCCTGCCAGGTACTCGGGGATGAGATGGGGAAGCTGCTGTGCTTTCTGTACGCGCAGCTGAGAGGGCTGATTGCCTATATCTTTGAGGGGAAACTTGAAGAAGCTACGGCGCATGTGGAGCTGTTTGTCCAGGTCTACGGGATTCTCGCATCAGGCGGCAGGGCCGGTTCTGTCCGTGACGCGCTCTACTGGTTTGAGAGTGATTATGCGGATGTGATTGTGGCACACCGGATCCGGGAAGGAATTGATCCGGACTGCAGTTTCTTCACAGACATATTGATGAATGCCGATCTGTCGAATCCGGACTACCTCTACCGGTATGGTGAATATATCACTGACAATGAGATCCGTATGGCTCAGTTCCTGCAGTCGCTGCCGTCAGAAGAGATTGACCGTATGGCGGATACCTGGTCAGAGGGGTACCGTATGGGATTCGTCCTGGCGTCCAAACCGCTGGAGAAGAAGCGTACGGTGAATCTGCATTACATGGCCGGCTTCGAAAGAGTGGCCAGAAAGACGGTTGAGAACTTTGAGAAAATGGGCCTGCGGGCGACGATCGTGCGCAGCAGTGTGAGTGCGCTTACGACTTCGGGCGCTTCCCGCTCAGGATTCTACGGGGCAATCCCGAATCCTCAGTTTGATTATGATCACAAGGAAGATGACGCGCTGATGCTGGATAAGCGGTACGCAGAGCGCAGGACTGAGGTCACAAAGACGACCTATGAGCAGTATAAAGATCTGGCAAATGCGCATGGCGGTCCTGCTGTTCTGGAGTTGTTTGGACAGAAGCCTTTTGAGCCGAAGAGTACTCCTCAGGCCTGGTCCTATGAGGAAGACCAGCGTGCGCTTCGTGTAAAGCTGAGAAACCGGCTGACACAGATTACGCAGGAATACATCATAGGGAAGGAGAGAAGCTTCACGATCATTTCCTTCCCCACACCAGAGATCGACAAAGATCGATTTGAAGAAATCTTCCGGGAGACGATCCGGGTGAACACGCTGGATCCTGCCCTGTATACCAGGATTCAGGCTGCGATCATTGACGCCCTGGATAAAGGCGAAAGAGCACATATTGTGGGGATGCGCGGGAACCGTACCGATCTCACGGTGCAGTTCCACTCGCTGAAGAACCCGGACAGGGAGACGAATTTTGAAAACTGTGTCGCGGACGTCAACATTCCTGTCGGAGAGGTCTTCACCTCTCCCGTGCTGAAGGGAACGAACGGGACGCTTCACGTATCACAGGTTTACCTGGAAGGACTGAACTTCCGGGATCTGGAGATTCATTTCAAAGACGGTATGATCGAACGCGCCTCGTGCGGGAACTTTGAGACGAAGGAAGAGAACGAAGCCTACATCAGGGAGAACATCCTGTTCCATCATGATACGCTTCCAATGGGAGAATTCGCGATCGGAACCAATACGACGGCGTATACGATGGCACGGAAGTACAAGATCGCGCAGAAACTGCCGATCCTGATCGCGGAGAAGACAGGACCGCACTTTGCGGTTGGTGACACCTGCTATTCCTGGGAAGAGGACAATCATACCTATAACCTGGACGGCAAGGAGATCATTGCGAAGGAGAACGAGGTTTCGGCCCTGCGCAGGGAAGACTTGTCGAAGGCGTACTTCGAATGCCATACCGACATCACGATTCCATATGAGGAGCTGGGACTGATCGAAGTACTCGGGGATGATGGATACCGTGCGGAGATCATCAGAGACGGGCGTTTCGTGCTGCCGGGCACGGAGGAACTGAACTGTCCGCTCGATGAGGAAGCTGTAGAGCTGTCCGATTGAGGGAGCTGCGGAACCGCCCGCTCGATGAGGAGGTCAGTTGACACTGTCCGTTCCGACAGGTAGAATCATGCTCGAAAAAAGTCAGGAAACACAGGCTTGCAGACAGGAGAAGGGAGCGAAACATGGCGAAGGTCGGCATTGTAATGGGTTCGGATTCAGACATGACTGTCATGGGCAAAGCCCGGGACGTGCTGAAAGAATTCGGCGTTGAATATGAGATCAGGGTCATTTCCGCCCACAGAGAGCCGGACGTGTTCTTTGAATATGCGAAGGGCGCTCAGGCACGCGGGCTGAAAGTGATCATTGCCGGAGCCGGGATGGCGGCGCATCTGCCGGGCATGTGTGCGGCACTGTTTCCGCTTCCGGTCATCGGCGTTCCGATCAACACCGGCTGTCTTGGCGGAAAGGATGCGCTGTATTCGATCCTGCAGATGCCGCCCGGAATTCCGGTGGCGACGGTCGCGATTGACGGCGGGAAGAATGCAGGCCTTCTGGCGGTCAGGATGCTGGCGATGGAGGACGAAGCCCTTCAGGAGAAGCTGAAAACCTACAGTGAGAATATGTGCAAAGCCGTGCAGGAGAAGGACCGGAAGCTGCAGGAGCAGCAGAACGGGTGAAGGGATACAGAGATGGATTATAAGCAGGCTGGAGTAGACATCGAGGCGGGTTACGAATCCGTCCGTCTCATGAAAGAATTCATTACGCGTACGAAGCGGCCGGAAGTACTGTCGGACATCGGCGGGTTCTCGGGCGCATTTTCCATGGAAGCGTTCAAAGGAATGGAGGAGCCGACGCTCGTGTCCGGGACGGACGGCGTCGGGACCAAGCTGAAGCTTGCCTTCCTGATGGACAGGCATGACACGGTCGGGATTGACTGTGTCGCGATGTGTGTCAACGATATCGCATGCACGGGCGGCGAGCCGCTGTTTTTCCTGGACTACATCGCCTGTGGGAAGAATGACCCTCAGAAGATCGCGCAGATCGTAAAGGGGGTATCCGAAGGGTGCGTTCAGGCCGGCGCGGCTCTGATCGGGGGCGAGACGGCGGAGATGCCCGGATTCTACCCGGCAGACGAATATGACCTTGCCGGATTCGCGGTCGGTGTCTGTGACCGCAGGAAAATGATCACCGGAGAAAGCATCCAGGAAGGGGATGTCCTTGTGGGAATCGCTTCCAGCGGCGTGCACAGCAACGGTTTTTCACTGGTGCGCAAAGTGTTTTCCATGGATCAGGAGACGCTGTCCGCCTACCATGAGGCGCTCGGGGAGACGCTCGGGGAGGCGCTGCTTCGCCCGACGAAGATCTATGTCAGGGCGCTTCGGAGCGTGAAGGAATCCGGCATTGTCATTAAGGGGTGCAGCCATATCACAGGCGGGGGCTTCTTCGAGAACATTCCCCGCATGCTCCCGGAAGGGGTGAAAGCGGTCATTCGCAAGGACAGCTATCCGCTGCCGCCCATCTTCCGGATGATTCAGGAAGCAGGCAGCATCAGCGAAGCTGTGATGTACAATACCTACAATATGGGAATCGGTATGGTTCTGGCGCTTGATCAGGCAGACGCAGACAAGGCAGTGGAAGCGCTGCGCGGCGCAGGTGAGACGGCCTATGTGCTCGGAACCGTAGAAGCCGGAACGCGCTGCGCGGAACTGGTGTAGGAAATCAGTAACCGGTGCAGGCAATCCGCAACCGGTACAGATAATCTGTAACCGGTGCAGGCAATCTGGAACCGGCTTCTCGCTGCTTCAACCTGTTTTGAGGGAAATCTATATGCTTAACATTGCAGTCCTTGTATCGGGCGGAGGTACCAACCTCCAGGCCATCATAGACGCCATCGCGGACGGAACCATCCAGAACACGCGGATCTGTCTTGTTCTGTCGAACAATGACGGTGTGTACGCGCTGGAGCGGGCGAAGAAAGCAGGACTTGAATCCTGTGTGCTCAGCCCAAGGTCATTTCCATCCCGCGAGGCGTTCAACCATGCGCTGCTTCAGAAGGTGCAGGAATCCGGCGCGGACCTGGTGGTGCTTGCGGGATTCCTGTGTGTGATTCCGGAAGAGATGGTCAGGGCTTATGAGAACAGAATCCTGAACATTCACCCGTCGCTGATTCCGTCCTTCTGCGGAACCGGCTATTATGGGCTGAAGGTGCATGAGGCTGCGCTGGAACGCGGGGTTAAGATCTCCGGGGCAACCGTGCATTTTGTGGACAGCGGGACAGATACGGGCCCGATTCTGCTGCAGAAGGCGGTTGAGGTGCAGTCAGACGATACGCCGAAGTCTTTGCAGAGGCGCATCATGGAACAGGCAGAATGGAAGATTCTTCCGCAGGCCATCGATCTGATCGCCCACGGCAGGGTCAGTGTAGAGAACAGAAAGGTGATAGTCCAATGAAGGTACTGATTGTTGGAAGTGGCGGAAGGGAACATGCACTTGCCTGGAAATGTGCGCAGAGCCCGAAGGTGGAGCAGATTTTCTGTGCGCCGGGAAACGCGGGGATCAGCCAGATTGCCCAGGCGGTTCCCCTGAAGGCGGATCAGTATGAAGAACTGGCAGATTTCGCGAAGGAGAACGGCATCGACCTGACGATTATCGGGATGGATGATCCGCTGGTCGGCGGGATCGTCGATGTCTTTGAACAGAAGGGACTGCGCGTATTCGGACCAAGGAAAAATGCAGCCATCCTGGAAGGAAGCAAGGCGTTTTCGAAGGACCTGATGCGCAGATACAATATTCCGACCGCGGCCTATGAGGTCTTCACGGATCTGGAAGCAGCGAAGCATTATCTGGAAGGCCTGGACAAATTTCCGGTTGTGCTGAAGGCCAGCGGACTTGCCCTGGGAAAGGGCGTTCTGATCTGTGAGGACCTGGAGTCGGCGCTGAAGGGTGCTGACGATATCATGGGCAAAAAGCAGTTCGGATCCGCCGGTGATGAGATGGTGGTGGAAGAATTCCTCACCGGCCGTGAGGTTTCTGTCCTGACCTTTGTGGACGGCACGCACATCAGGGAAATGTCTTCGGCGCAGGACTACAAGAGGGCAGGTGACGGCGATACCGGACTGAACACCGGCGGAATGGGAAACATTTCCCCAAGCCCCTTCTATTCGAGTGAGATACAGAAGTTCTGCCAGGAGAAGATCTTCCAGCCGACCGTGGATGCCATGAAGGCAGAGGGCAGGGAGTTCAAGGGCGTGATCTTCTTCGGACTGATCCTGACGCAGGACGGGCCGAAGGTGCTGGAGTACAATTGCCGTTTCGGCGATCCGGAAGCACAGGTGGTTCTTCCGCGCATGGAAAATGACATCATTGACGTGATGGAGGCGTGTATTGACGGCAGGCTGGACGAGATCGAACTGAAGTTCCGTCCGCAGACCTGTGTGTGCCTCGTGCTTGCGTCCGACGGATACCCTGCGTCCTATGAAAAGGGAAAGGAAATCCATGGTCTGGAAGCTTTCCGTGAATTGGAGGATGCGTTCTGCTTCCATGCAGGGACGGCGCTGAAGGACGGAAAGATTGTGACAAACGGCGGACGGGTGCTTGGCATCACAGCACTTGGAAAGGATATCGCGGAAGCCAGAAAGAAAGCCTATGAGGCCGCGGACCTGGTGCAGTTTTCCGGGAAATATTACAGACACGACATCGCGCATTTTGCGGGAGAAGAATAAGACAGAACAGGAAGTGTTGGAGGTTTAACAAAATGAACAGAAGGTGCAGACAGCTCCTTGCGGCAGCGGCAATCCTGCTGATCATGACAGTGATGAGCGCAGCGGCGGTAGTTGCGTCAGATGACAATTCCCTGGCCAGCCTGGGGATTCAGACGCAGGGCGTGGTTGTAAGCCCGGAGTTTCGTTATGATATCTGGGAGTATGATGTAGAGGTACCGGCAGGCACGACTTCGCTTGCGCTGGAGCCGCATACCACGAATCCGTCCGCGACGGTGGATTCCGTCACGGGTACGACACTGGAACCGGACGGTACCGGGACGGTTGTGATCACTGTGACGAGTGAGAGCGGCAATACGATTGAGTATGTACTGCATGTCTCGCAGGCACGCGGCGCAGTGGATCCTGCGGAGGCGATTGCCGCAAATGAGAGCTCTGCGGCGGTGACGATTGATACGGAGGTCGTACAGAGCGAGAGAGAGACGGAGGACCCGCGCTATGTGAAGGTGGACAGGAATTCGCTTGAGGACGCGGAGAAGACGATCGAGAAGCTGCAGAAGACGATTACAGAGCAGAGAAAGCATATCAGCATGCTGACCTATGTGCTGTATGCCCTGATCGCGGTGTCCATCGTCTTTCTGTTCATTGTGATCAGCCAGCTGCTGCGCAGGCGTGATATTGCGCAGGAACTTGCATTTTACAAGCAGGAGAATTCCGGACGCGGCGGCGCGGTTGCCGAAGACGGCTGGGGAGACTGGGGCGAGGATGAACGTGATGGTTCCAGATGGACGGACCAGCAGGTCGGGACGCCGGTGCAGCCTCAGTATCATCCCGGAAGAAGCATGCAGCAGCCTGCAGGCGGCAGAGAGGACAGGCAGAGGGGACAGAATCCTGCGCAGTACAGGTCCCGTCAGGGAAGACAGCCTGACCCCAGGATGCAGCAGGATCCGAGAAGGCAGCCGGATCCCAGAATGCAGCAGGGCATGGGAAGGCAGCCGGATCCCAGGATGCAGCAGGGTCAGGGAAGGCAGCCCGATCCCAGGATGCAGCAAAATTACAGGAGACAGCCCGATCCGAGAGGACCGCAGGGCGCAGGTGTGCAGGACGAGACGCGCCGTTATGAGGCTGTCCCGCCGGTGCATCAGCAGGACGTGCCCCGGGATGTGACAAAGGATCTTACGCGTGTCAATAAGGCAGAAGCGAAGGCCATGAAGAAAGCGGCGGCAGCCGAGGCCAGACGTGAGCAGGAAGCGAAGAAGGCCGCCCGCGCGAAGGAAGAAGAGGCGAAGAGAGCTGCCCGCGCTAGAGAAGAAGAGGCCAGGAAGGCTGCCCAGGCAAGAGAAGAAGAGGCGAAGAGGGCTGCCCGCGCTAGAGAAGAAGAGGCGAAACGCCAGGCGCAGGAAGCACAGCGCATCGAGAAGGAGCAGGAAGCTGCCCGCAGGGCGCAGGAAGAAGCACTGGAGCAGGCTGCAAGGCAGGAGGCCGAGAATCGGAAGAAGGGCGGCGCTGTGTCTGACGAGCAGGACAAGAATGTGAAGATTAACATGATTGATCTGTGAGCAGCTGATCTTTACGCATCATAGGACAGGAATGGAAAGACTGACAGGGCCGGTCTGTGCGCGTCACAGGCCGGTACCACAGGCAGGAAATCAGATGGAACAGACATATCCATATACAGACGCTGCGCGGCAGGCAGTGAGATACGCGGCGCAGTGCGCAAAAGAATCAGGAAGCCCCGTCATCGGGACGGAGCATTTGCTTCAGGGACTCAGTATGGTGAAGGAGGGCACTGCCGGCGTCGTACTGGGTGAGGCAGGTGTGAGCGAACCGGTGCTGAGAGATCTGATCGGCAGGCTGATTACGCCGGAGACGGAGTATATCAGGCACTCGAACAGCCCGGCAAAGAGAAAAAAGAAAAAGACAGATCAGGCGGCAATGGAAGCTGCGGCGCAGGGGGAGGAGTTCGTTCTTCCGAAGAACCTGACGCCCCGCGCGGAGTTTGTACTGAAGACAGCAGCGGACCAGGCGGCCTGGTTCTACTCCAGAGATATCGGAACCGAGCATATCCTGCTGGCTCTGATGCGCGACATCGACTGCAACGCGGCAAAGCTGCTGCGCGAGCGGAATGTGGATTTCCAGGCGATGTATACCAAGATCCTGGTGATTATCGGCGTTCCGGATGATCAGATGCAGGAGTACCTGCAGATGGCCATGCAGATGCCGGGCGGTTCCTACCAGAGCAATACGCCGACGCTGGACCAGTTCTCCAGGGATATGACGGAAGAAGTACGTGAGGGTAAGCTGGATCCGATCATCGGGCGGGAGCGTGAGACAGACCGGATCTGCCAGATCCTGTGCCGCAGGACGAAGAACAATCCCTGCCTGATCGGAGAACCGGGTGTCGGAAAGACTGCGATCGTGGAAGGCCTGGCACAGAAGATCGTGAACCGGACAGCGCCGGAGCCGCTGAGAAACAAGCGGATCGTCGCGCTGGACATGGCAGCGATGGTTGCAGGTTCCCGGTTCCGGGGAGACTTTGAGGAAAGAATCAAATCCGTGCTGAACGAGGCGGCGGGTTCGGATCAGGTGCTGCTGTTTATCGATGAGCTGCATACGATCATCGGAGCCGGCGGCTCCGAAGGCTCATTGGATGCTGCCAATATCATGAAGCCGATGCTGTCGAGAGGCGAGATCCAGGTGATCGGCGCAACGACGGTGAATGAGTACCGGAAGCATGTGGAGAAGGACGCCGCTCTTGCAAGACGTTTCCAGCCGATCCTGGTGGAGGAGCCGGAGGAGAGTGAGAGCGTGAAGATCCTGGATGGTCTGCGCCCTGCCTATGAGAAGCATCACGGCGTGCAGATCGCGGACGAAGCGATTGACGCAGCGGTCAGCCTTTCGGCACGGTATATCTCTGACCGGTTCCTGCCGGACAAGGCAATCGACCTGATGGACGAAGCCTGTTCCAGGCGGCAGCTGGGCTATTACAGGGAAGATAAGAAAGCGGCGAAGCTCTCGGACGAAATCCGGGACATGACGATCTCTCTGGAAGAGGCTTTAGCTGAGGGACGGTTTGAGGAAGCGCACCGGATTCATGAAGAGGTCAGCGCACTTTCATCCCGCCTCGAGCGGAAGAAAGACAAGGGCCGGAAGAAGACGAAGGAAGACATCGCGAAGGTAACGGCTGAGGACATCGCGAGAACCGTTTCTGACTGGACGAAGATACCGGTGCAGAAGCTGACGATGGATGAGGGAAAGAAGCTGATCCGGCTGGAGAAGACGCTGCATGAGCGGATCATCGGCCAGGATGAGGCGGTCAGCGCAGTCTCGCGCGCGATCCGGAGAGGCCGCGCAGGGCTCAAAGATCCCGCAAGACCCATTGGCTCATTTCTCTTCCTCGGACCGACAGGCGTCGGCAAGACAGAGCTGTCCAAAGCGCTTGCGGACACTGTATTCGGATCAGAGGATTCCATCATCAGGGTCGATATGTCTGAGTACATGGAGAAGTTCAATGTATCCAGGCTGGTGGGCTCACCGCCCGGCTATGTAGGCTACGACGAGGGCGGACAGTTCTCCGAGCAGGTCAGGCGGCATCCGTACAGTGTCATTCTGTTCGACGAGATCGAGAAGGCACATCCGGATATCTTCAACATCCTGCTGCAGGTGCTGGATGAGGGTCACATTACGGACTCTCACGGAAGGAAGGTGGACTTCCGCAATACGATCCTGATCATGACCTCCAATGCTGGCGCGAAGTCGATCCAGAGCCCGAAGAAGCTGGGGTTCGGCGTCACCGACGCGAAGGCTGATTATGAGGCGATGAAGGCGTCGGTCATGGAGGAAGTGAAGCGGGTCTTCCGGCCGGAATTCCTGAACCGGATCGATGAGACCATTGTCTTCCATTCTCTGTCGAAGGAAGAGATCCGGCGGATCGTAACGCTGCTGCTGAAGGAACTGAAGAAGCGTGCGGCTTCGCAGATGGGAATCACCCTGAAGGTGCGCCCGTCAGTCCGCGACCATATCGCCGAGGCCGGCTTCGACGAGAAGTACGGTGCCCGGCCGCTGCGGAGGGCGATTCAGAAACAGCTTGAGGATAAGCTTGCAGAGAATCTGTTATTTGGTAATATAAAAGCAGGACAGACCGTTGTCTGTACGATGAACGCAGGAGAGATCACATTTTATTCGGAGGGCTAAGAAATGTCGGTTGTAAAGGACCTGATCACGGAAAATGAAAACGGCTCGATCAGCTTTGGCGATTATGAGCTGGATCAGAAGGCAAAGAAAAGTGATTTTGAGGTGAGAGGGGACCGCTATAAGGTGAAGACCTTCCGGGAATCTACCCGGCTTGAGTGCAATGACGCACTGGTGTATGAATCTGAACCCGGTACCGCGGTGCATGATTTTATCCGGAATGAGGAGGGCGTTTCCTTCTGTGTGGAGAGCCCGAAGGACTGCCAGGTTGTGCTGGGCCTGACCGATGAGGCGACCTACCGCGTGATCGTGGACGGCAGGGACAGCGGCATGATGGACACCGGAAGAGGCGGCAAGCTGGTTCTCTCGATCGAGGTCGGAGAGAGCGGCAGCGCCAAGGTACAGGTGATCCGCGCGTAAGGAATTGTCACAGGACGCTTGCCACAGGACGCTTGCCACAAGACGCTTGCGTGACAGTTCTCGAGAACACGTGGAATTGGATAATGGTGATTTGAACTTCCCCGCCCGTGCAGACGAAAAGCGTCTGCACGTGGCGGGGAAGTGGTCAACAAGAATGAATTTCCCCGTAACCCCGGCGAGCTTGCGACAGCGGCGGGCGTGGAAAGAAGCAGGTACGGCGCCAGCTCCCCGTACGCGGCAGGCTGCTACCGCGACGGGGGACGTGGAGTATCAGGAAACAAATCAGGAGACAACACATATGGCCAAAGCAAGAACAACCATCTTCTTCTGTCAGAACTGCGGGTACGAGTCCGCCAAGTGGATGGGGCAGTGCCCTGCCTGCCACGAGTGGAACACCTTCGCGGAGGAACCTGTCGCGCCGAAAGCTTCCGGTTCCGGTTCCGGGAAGCCGACCGCGGGCGTGGTCCAGTGGGACAGTCTGGGAATCAGGAAAGGGACGGCAGGAACAGGGAGTGGATCCGACACCTCGGCAGGTACTGCCGGCAGCAAAGCAGGCGCCGGAAAGAGGGCAGGCCTGAGAGCGCTTCCCCTCAAAGACATCACGGTAAATGATACCGGCCGTATGTCTACAGGGATTGCGGAGATGGATCGCGTGCTGGGAGGAGGCCTCGTACAGGGATCTCTGATTCTGGTCGGCGGCGACCCCGGAATCGGCAAATCAACGCTGCTTCTGCAGGTATGCAGGAACCTGACGACGCCGGGAAAAGAAATGTCTGAGCCTGTCCGTGTCCTCTATGTCTCCGGTGAAGAATCCCAGCAGCAGATCAAGCTGAGGGCAAACCGGATGGGAGCATTCGGTGATTCCCTGCTGATCCTGTGTGAAACGAATCTGGCTGATGTGCAGGAGACGATCGTGCGGGAGCAGCCCCAGGTTGTTGTAATAGATTCTATCCAGACGATGTACAACGAGAATGTCACCTCCGCGCCGGGCTCGGTTTCTCAGGTGAGAGAGACGACAGGACTCCTGCTTCAGCTGGCAAAAGGGCTGGGTGTCACGATCTTTATCGTCGGCCATGTAACGAAGGAAGGCGCGGTCGCTGGCCCCAGAGTGCTGGAGCATATGGTAGACACTGTTCTGTACTTTGAAGGGGACCGGCACGCCAGCTACCGCATTCTTCACGGCGTTAAGAACCGGTTTGGTTCAACGGATGAGATCGGTGTCTTCGAGATGAAGAGCGACGGTCTGAGGGAGGTTCCTAATCCTTCTGAGTTTATGCTGGACGGAAGACCGAGCGGCGCTTCCGGGTCAGTGGTTGCCTGTTCCATGGAAGGCACCAGACCGATCCTGATTGAGGTTCAGGCTCTGACTGCCCGCAGCAATCTTGCCTATCCGCGCCGTACGACAGAGGGCGCGGACAATAACCGCGTCAACCTGCTTCTCGCGATTCTGGAGCGCAGGCTTGGCCTTCGGCTGTCCGATATGGACGTCTATGTCAATATCGCTGGGGGCGTGCGGCTCCGGGAACCGGCGGTGGATCTTGGAATTGTCGTCGCTGTCATCTCCTCTTTCAAGGATATCGTGATCGATGAAAAGACGCTGGTATTCGGAGAAGTCGGCCTGTCCGGCGAGATCCGGTCCGTACCACAGGCGCCTCTTCGCGTGAAGGAAGCGCAGAAGCTCGGCTTCACAACGATCATTCTGCCACAGGCCTGCATGCGGTCTGTCGGTAAGTCAGATGGCATTCGCCTGGTCGGTGTGCGGAATGTACGGGAGCTGATCGGGGCCTTGTCATGATTTGTGATTGACAGGGTGAGCCCTGCTGTGTTATAAAAATAAAGTCGTCCAACGAATGGAGGACAGACACAGGGGACTGGTCAAATGGTATGATAGGGGTCTCCAAAACCTTTGGTGGGAGTTCGATTCTCTCGTCCCCTGCTGGTTGGATGCCTCGGAAATGCCCGTAGAATGGGCGTTTCCGGGGTTTTCATTTTCCCTGAAAAAACGGGGTGCAACATAAAGTGCAACATTTCATTCAGATGTTGACCGCCCTGTTGATTTCGCTCCGTTTGAAAGCGTCTCCCGTCCTGTCCCAGTCGTAATATTTTTTCGTTGTCTGGAAATCTTTGTGCCCCAGTTGTTTCTGAACCAGTTTTGCACTGACATTGGCGTCAATCAGCGTGCTGGCGTAAGTCTTGCGGGCTTTGTGAGTGGACCGCTTCTTAATGCCGACTTTTTCACAGGCGACTTTAAGAGCACGATTGAAAGACTTTGACCGAACCCGTCGTCCGTCTTCATAGGCGAACAGCCATTCTCCAAACGGAGAGAGCATCTGTATTTTTTTCAGTACGGGTATGGCTTTTTCAGGCAGGAACACCTTGCGGTTTCCCTCATCTGTCTTTGCCATATCCTCAACATCGAACACGCGGTGTTTTGAGATGTCGTCATACTGGATTTCAGATGCCCGAACATCGAGATACAGGTCTTTCAGATTGACGCAGTTGCGACGCAGGGCACACAGTTCTCCAATTCGAAGACCAGACAAAAACATCAGATGAAGACCGCAGTGTTGAAGCGACGGGTGCGTATCGAAGTAGTCAATGAGAAGAGCAGTCTCCTCAACAGAGAACACCTCTTCCTCATCTTCCTTGGGCGGTTTTTTTGCGAACAGGTTGTCAGGGAGCATCAAATCGTCAAAAAAGGTGCTTACGGAATAATCCGTGTATTTTTCCCTTTTTGCATACCTGAGGACGCCTCTGATGAGGATGGCTAGCCCGCTGTAAGTTTTGCGAGTAAGTCCACATCGTTTGATTGTCCGTTTGATGAATCTTTCCAAATCAGAATCGGTCAAGTCATGTAATTCAATCTGACAGAATGGGTCATCCCGTGGAAAAAAACGGGTGAAATGGTTGCGATATCTGGTCAGGGTGCTCTTTCGAATCTCTTCAAACTCTCCTTTCTCATTAAGCCATTCTTCAAATACATCACAAAATGACTTCCTTTTTATTTCCTTTGAATAGTAGTCAACGATAGCATCTTCCAAATCGGAGAGGTGCGTTTTGAAAATCTGTTTCTTTCCGATTCTCGTCCGCCATCGTCCGCCTGATTGGGTAATAGGTGTCTTGTGCATTGCGAGACACTGTTTTCTTTTGCTTTCTTCCATAGCAAGTTTTTTCAGTTCGTCCAGCACTTCAAAGTTACCATTTTGTAATTCCGCCGTCAATTCCTCAATTCTCTTGTTAAGCATGATTGCTCCCCCTTTCACGAGGTCGCGGTGCTATTCCCCCGCAGGTCGTCTGTTTTGGAGCAATCTGTTAGTTCTTCTTCTTGAAGATTCACGTTTATATGCAGAGGCGGGAATTAGGAGGGACTAACAGAGATATGGGTGAATGTAATTATTGAAGAAGCTGAAACCTGAAAGGGAAAAAAGTTCGGGCAGAGATTTGTTCCAACTTTTTATTTCGTGGTTCGTCCGTTCCGATTCCGTACACATAATGAGCGTAGGCTGAAAAACGACTGAAAAGGAAAGAACGATGATGAAAGAAATCAGGAAGAGATTTATTTCCCCATATGAAAATGCACCGTGCAGGAAATTATCGAGCACATTAGGAGCGTCAAGATGAGAGACCGCCCAAAAGTCTTTGAATAAAGCGGTTCAGAAGACGGCGACTCTCGTTTTGAGAAATCTAAAAAACGATGCAAACGAAAGGAGAAGTCATGAGCAACGGATTCAGACGGCTGGAAAGACAGCGAAACAGGGGAAATGGAAAGAAGAACGAGAGAAGAGGGAAGATGCTTGTTTATGCTTCCGTCGAAAAAGACGTTGTGAAAGACGGAGACATCAGTGGCATGTCCATGATGATGCAAATGTTCAGGCAAGACAGCGACCGCTTTCGAAATATGTTTTTTCTGACGTTTGCGTATGACGACGACCCGAGAGAAGTCTACGAGATACCTGAAATCAGGCGATATGTGGAAAGGCTGTTCGGGGCTAATCCCGACCTGTTCTGGTATTTGAACGATACGGTCGTTTTGAGCGTCGCCCTGTGCCTTATGGAGTGTAAGGTCGTCGCAGAGGTCGGAAAAAGGAAGAAAATCCAGTACGCAGGTACGGAAAAGAACAGAATCGTAATGGCTGTTGTCGAGGCGTTCCGCGAACGACCAGTGTTCGACCTGACCCCCTGAAAGCCTCGGGTCGTAGCAATCCGTTCCTGCCGAATCGACTGAAAGATGAAAGAGAGGTTGACGAGAGGGAGATTCGTTCTCCCTCTCCTTTTTTCGCTCCGATTCCGAATCCGCTTCTCCGCGGGTTCCTTGGCGGACGCATATGTAATCCCGCCATCCGACCCGCGGGCAGACATATTATCGGAAAGAACGCGACGAAACCACAAAGAAAGGCGGTGAACAAGATGAGAAAGGCAAGAACGGAAGCGAACCCGACGATGAGCGTGGCGGAGGCGAGCAGGGCTCTGTCGATAGGCAGGGAAACCATTATGAGTGAGATGCGTAAGGGCAACCTGCGGGAACTTGGAATCGCGGTCAGGGGAGACACGGGAAAGTGGCGGTACTACATCTACAAGGAAAGGGTCAGGCGGTTCGCGGGAATCGGACAGTGAGGAAGAACGACCCGAAGAAAAAAGCGGAGACGGAATCGG
>CACZJF010000006.1 GCA_902781455.1 uncultured Lachnospiraceae bacterium
AGGTTACGCCAATCCCGAATGCTGCTCCTATCAACACCTATCAGCCGGGCTGCTTCAGTAGCGCTGATCTCATCTGCCAGTACCCGCTCAATGATCTTTCCCTTTTCGACAGGATCAATCTTACTTTTTCTGGACATAGAAATACCCCCAAGTAGGTTTTATATTTCAATGTCCTACTTGGGGGTAGCATATCATTCCGGGGTGTTCTTCGCTTCGCTCTTACATATCGATGTCGCCTGCGTCCTCTTTGTTGATGACGTAGTAAGCCTTGCTCTCTTCGGACTTCAGGTAAAGATTGAGTTCCTTCACATCGCCCTTATGATTCTTCTTCCAGTTTTCCTTCGCTGCCTTTGAAACATCAGCGACATTGACGGACTTTCCGTCAAACTCAAGAATAATGTTAACGGTTGGTTCTTTCTTTGCTGCCATTTGAATCCTCCTCACAAATCCTGTCCTTCGGACAGGAAATCAAACTTTGCTACCACGACATATTACATTTGCACGGGCAGGATGTCAACCTGACAGCCTTGCGGGCAGGATATGTTCGTCCAGAAGAATGGTAAATGGCCCGTCGTTTGTCAGGTGTACCTTCATGTCCGCCCCGAACTGACCGGTCTTAACGACCGGCACCTGCCTGGTACATTCTGATACGATGTAGTCATAGAGCATCCTGGCATGCGCGGGATCTCCGGCGTTCGAGAAGCCGGGGCGGTTGCCCTTCCGGCAGTCGGCGTAGAGCGTGAACTGAGAGACCAGGAGAAGGGAGCCGCCGACATCTTTCAGGGAAAGATTGGTTTTTCCCGCTTCGTCTTCAAAGATGCGAAGGCCAAGCAGCTTACGTATGTACAAGTCTGCCGTTTCTTTTGTATCTGTGCCGGTGCAGCCGATCAGCACCAGGTATCCTTTTCCGATCTGTGCGACGGTGCGGCCTTCGATTTCCACAGAGGCATCGAGGACTCGCTGTATCAGAAATCTCATAACAGGTTCTCCTTTCGGAACAGAAGACAGATGACAGAGTAATGACTCTCAGCGTCATCACATGATGTCCCATCATAACACAACAGAGGATTCGAAATGAACACCGGATTGTGATAAAATGGTTCAAGGTCTGAGGGGGAAGAGACCGTGAATGGTAACTGATGATAGCTTTCTCACACGCAGGAAGGGCATGATTCATGGCTAAGATTATTGAACACAATTTCAACCGGAAGCCGGGGCACAACCGTCAGGATCTCCTGACTGGTTCATTTGGCATCTTCATGCAGGAGCAGGATGACAGGAAGGCCCTTCTGGGTGAGATGGTGATGCAGGCCAGATTGTTCCTTGAGCAGGAAGGCATGGATCCGTGTGAGTTTATCCTGAGTGAACCATATCTGAGAGAGTTTCTGTTTCCGTTTCATGATCCGGCCGAAGAAGAGGATCCGGAAGAATATACGGAACTGGTCTATCTGAACTGCTTAAGAGGCCGTGTCATCGCGCTGTGTCAGTTTGCGTTTCCGGACGAGGAAGAGGTAACCATATCGTACCAGATCTATTCGATGGATCTTACGGAGCAGGAGCATGAGTCCTGGAAACTGTATAATTTCAAGACGGGCGGCTGGCTGGAAGATGGCCCGGACTGCTTTGACCTTGAACAGGTTCTGGATGAGTACGGACGGTTCTGTCTGGAGGTCCTTGCAGCGGATAAAAACAGCGATTGAACATAAAGCAGGCATGTGCTAAGATAAATAAGTTTAAAAACCTGTGGAGACAGAAAAGCGCTTTGCTTTTTTCATTTGATTGGGACGTTCATGGAGGAGATTCGAATGCCGCGCATTCAAGATGACAATCCGTTGATGAACAGCGGGCAGAGAGGCCCGCACTGGGGGAAGATCTGGGCGATCACACTGTGTGTGATCCTGGGAATCGTTGTGGCGGGAAGTGCCGGAATCTATTATTTCGGACATAATCTGATCAGCAGGATGAATTATCAGGCAGATGAGGACGTGCAGCAGTATGAGACGCTGCCGGAGGAAGCGTATGCGGATCAGACAGAAGGAGAGCCTGCTGGTAATGTTCTGAATGAGTCTGAACTGGAGAGACTCCACAACAGGATGAACGAGGCGCAGATGTCGCAGCATGATGAAGATGTGATCATGGATCAGTCTGTTTATCATGTCATTCTTGCGGGTGTGGACAGAGACGATAAGAGCTGGAACGGTAACTCGGACAGTATTATGCTTGTCTCCCTGAATAATGACAAGAAGAGAGTCAGTGTTATCTCTCTCATGAGGGATACCTATGTGGAGATCCCGGGTCACGATTACAATAAGCTGAACGCTTCCTATGCATACGGCGGCGGTCCGCTGCTGTGTGATACAGTGGAGGAAAACTACAGGATTCCGGTGGAGCGCTATGCGGCGGTTGACTTCGAGAATCTTGTGGATATTGTGGACGCTCTGGGCGGAGTTGAGCTTGAGTGGACGGCCAATGAAATAGAGGTTGCCAACGGATATATCAAGGATATGTGCGAGCGTGTTCTGAAGATTCCGTATGAGTATCATGCGATTCTGCAGGAGCCGGGCCTTCTGCTGAGCGACGGTGTACAGGCGGTCGCATATGCGAGGAACCGCTTTGTCGGCAATTCCGACTATACCCGTACCCAGCGTCAGCGCTATGTCATACAGCAGATGGCGGAGAAGATCAAGACGCTGAATTCCACACAGCTTCTTGCCTTTGTCCAGAAGGTCCTTCCGCTGGTCACACACAACCTGCCGGAGGATGAAATCTGGTCTCTGGTCTGGGATGCGCCTGCGATCCTCAAGTATGACATTGTGATGGACCGTGTGCCTTATGACGAAAAGTATGACGAGATCGACGTTGACGGCCAGGGGATGCTGGTACCGTACTGGGACGAAACCATCGAACAGATGCACCGGACGATCTACGGGGACGGTTCGATCAGCAAGAACGAAGACAACGATATGGATACCTCGAAGTATGAGCTGACAGACGAATACCTGGAGCTCACCGGAGGTGACGGGACGCTCTTCCCGGAGGGTTATATCGGTGAGAAGTCCTGGGACAGTGAGGAAGATCAGGAATATCTGGAATACATCAAGAGCCAGGGCGCGCAGCGCGTAGGATAACGCAGAGGAACACAAAAACAGGGATCCGGAACACGGATCCCTGTTTTTGTGCAGGCGGTTTAGCCTGGTGTCCGGCAGGGTTTACAAAAGCGGAATACCGGCTTCCCTGCACCGGCGGACGGTGTCCGCGTCCCACACACTTGCCTGCACTTCGCCGATATGGGCGGAACCGAGAATCAGCATGCACAGACGGCTCTGGCCGATGCCTCCGCCGATCGTATAGGGCAGTTCTCCGGCCAGAAGTGCTTTGTGGAAGGGGAACTGACGGCGGTCGTCACAGCCTGCTTCCGACAGCTGGCGGTCAAGGCTTTCCGGGCTGACACGGATGCCCATGCTGGAAAGCTCGTAGCTGATATGCAGCGTATTGTTCCAGAAGAGAATGTCACCGTTCAGATCCCAGTCATCATAGTCGGGCGCCCTGCCGTCATGCGGCAGTCCTGAGCGGAGTTTTCTGCCGATCTGCATGAGGAAGGTGGTTCCGTTCTTTTCCACGAATGCGTTCTCCCGTTCCTTGGGGGAAAGATCCGGATAGAGATCCTCCAGTTCCTGCGCTGTGATAAATGTGACGTCTGGGGTATGAAGCGGAAGCTCATAAAGCTCCGGGAATTGGGCGTGCAGGTTCATCTCTGCCGCGCAGACTGCGGAGACGATGGCGCGGACCGTCCGCTGGAGATATTCCATGGTACGGTCTTCCTTCCGGATGACCTTCTCCCAGTCCCACTGATCCACATAGATGGAGTGGAGATTGTCCAGATCCTCGTCCCGGCGGATGGCGTTCATATCTGTGTAAAGTCCTTTGCCGACATGGAAGTTATATTCCTGCAGGGCCATACGCTTCCACTTGGCGAGAGACTGGACGACCTGCGCCTGCGTTCCGGTATCCCTGATGTCAAAGGTTACCTTTCTTTCGTATCCGTTCAGATCATCATTCAGACCGGTGGAAGCCTCGAGAAAGAGCGGTGCGCTGACGCGGTGCAGCTGAAGGGTCGCTGCCAGCGTATCGGCGAACTGCCTCTTGATGACACCGATTGCTTTCTGGGTATCATACATGGACAGCAGAGGTTTGTAGCCGTCCGGGATATAGATGCTGCTCATTTGCCTGGTTCCTCTTTTCCTGATATACTGATTGACATGACAATAAAGTGATTATAAGTGCAGCGGCCGGTTTTTGTAAAGAATGCCAGACCTGAAACCGCTGCCCGGATCGGAGGGATCTGTCAGATGGCAGCCGCCGGAAAGAAAGAACCGTCTTCAGAGGAAATGAATATACTGATAGAGGATATCCGGCAGAAGCGTTTTCGCCGGGTCTATCTGTTCTATGGGGAAGAAGAGTATCTTGTACAGCAATACAGGAAGGAGCTGATCCGGGCTGTCTGCGGGGAAGGAGATTCGATGAACCTCAACATCCACAGGAGCGGCAGTCTTGACTGGAGTGCCGTGCAGGATGAGATTCTCTCCATGCCTTTTTTTGCCTCACACCGTCTTGTGGTGCTTGACGATACAAAACTGTTTGCTGCCGGGAGAAAGAAGGAAGCCTCAAAGGACAGTGAGGAGGATCGCTCAGACGATGCACCGGCTTCTTCCGGTGACACGGAGGACAGCAGGACAGACGAAGAGGACGGTGCCGGTGCGCTGAAGGCGGCAGTCGCTGCTTTTCTGCCGCAGATTCCGGAGAGCACAGTCGTGCTGTTTACGGAACATGCAGACGAGAAAAAACCGGACGGACAGAAAGGAAAAACCAGTGTTGACCGGCGGGGAAAGCTGTTCAAGGCTGTCGCGAAGACAGGACTGACGGTATCGTTTTCCTCACCGGATGAGCAGGCGATCAGAAAATGGGTTCTGGGGAAGCTTGGTGCTGAGAAGATACGGATTACCGGAGAAACGCTTGCGCTTTTCCTCTCCATGGCAGGGCAGGATATGTCCCGCATCAGCACGGAGACAGAGAAGCTGATCTCCTGTGCGGGAAAAGGCGGTGTCATCCGGAAGGAAGATGTCATGGCGCTGACCAGCGAACTGCTGGAAAGTCAGGTCTTCCGCATGATTGACCTGATCACGCAGTCAGATCTGAGGGGTGCGCTGGAACTGTATCATGATCTTCTGCTGCTCAAAACAGATCCAAACAAGATCTTCTATCTGCTTGTCCGTCAGTTTGACCAGCTTCTTGCAGCTGCCGTGATCATGGCGGAGCAAGGATCCACAGGACGTGTGATGGAGGAGCTTGGTTTGAAGAAATGGCAGGCGGACAAGGTGATGCGCCAGGCAAGGTGGTTTTCCGTTGATTCCATCAGGAAAGTGCTGGAGCGGTGTGCCGGCATGCAGGAGAGAGCAAGGAGCGGCCGCATCGATATGAGGATAGGACTGGAACTTCTGATCGTAGCGTGTTCCTCACGGCAAAACCGGAGGGGCTGATTCCAGGAACCGTTTCACAGGCTGATCAGGATAAAAGAAGCGCGCCGGGATGACGGTCCGGCGCGCTGTATGTTTTTTTTTTAACCGGTCTTTCAGCCGATGCGGTTGACCACGCCGGCCAGGCGGGAGACCTTGCGGGAAGCAGTGTTCTTATGAAGAACGCCCTTCTTCGCAGCCTTGTCGATCACAGAAGTCGCGTTGAGCAGCTCCTTCTGGGCCAGCTCCTTGTCAGATGCCTCAGCAGCCGCGAGCACCTTCTTGGAAGCAGTCTTGATGGAAGACTTGATCGCCTTGTTTCTTTCCTGTCTGACTCTGCTGGTCAGAACACGTTTCTTAGCGGACTTAATGTTTGCCAAAACGTACACCTCCAACAATGTTTTTCTACATAATGATGATTGATTCATTCGTGCTTGAAAGACGGACACGGACGTTTCAGGCACACATACGGTGGTATTCTAATCCCCGTGGTGGTAAAAGTCAACATCTTCTTGATGTTTTCATTTCCTTAAGGTAGACTTATGATGCTTTGCAGGGCACAGCGCCCTGAATCGGAGAAAGATCAAAACGGGAGGTTGTCCTTTGTCTGAGATTGAGATCAGTAAAATTCGAAACTTCTGCATTATCGCGCACATTGACCATGGGAAGTCTACGCTTGCGGACCGGATTATCGAGAAGACCGGTCTTCTGACAAGCCGTGAGATGCTTGCCCAGGTGCTTGACAACATGGATATCGAGCGGGAGAGAGGTATCACCATCAAGTCCCAGTCGGTCCGGATTATCTATCACGCGAAGGACGGGGAAGAGTATATCCTGAATCTGATCGACACCCCGGGACATGTGGACTTTAATTATGAAGTCTCACGCTCCCTCGCAGCCTGTGACGGGGCGGTTCTCGTTGTAGATGCTGCCCAGGGAATCGAAGCGCAGACACTCGGGAATGTGTACCTGGCGCTTGACCATGACCTGGAGATTCTGCCGGTCATCAACAAGATTGACCTGCCCAGCGCGGACCCGGACCGGGTAGCCGCAGAGATTGAGGATGTCATCGGACTCGACTGTGAGCATGCGCCCCGTATTTCCGCCAAGACCGGTGTGAACGTGGAAGAGGTGCTGGAACAGATCGTGCAGGCGCTGCCCGCCCCCACGGGTGATAAGACAGCTCCGCTGAGCGCGCTGATCTTTGACTCTCTCTATGATCCTTACCGTGGTGTGATCGTGTTCTGCCGGCTCTTTGACGGTACCCTGAAGAAGGGGATGAAGGTTCGCATGATGGCGACCGGCACGGAAGCAGAGGTTGTGGAAGTGGGATACTTCGGCCCCGGGCAGTTTATTCCGTGTGAGAGCCTGGAAGCCGGTATGGTGGGTTACTTCACAGCTTTTCTGAAGAATGTCAAGGACACCAGAGTCGGCGATACGGTGACCGATGCAAGCCGGCCGTGCAAGGAAGCGCTTCCCGGATACAAGGACCCGCTTCCGATGGTCTATTGCGGTGTTTATCCGGCGGACAGCGCGCGTTATCAGGATCTGAGAGACGCGCTCGAAAAGCTGCAGCTGAATGACGCTTCCCTGCAGTTTGAGCCGGAGACCAGTGCTGCTCTGGGCTTTGGATTCCGCTGCGGATTCCTCGGCCTGCTTCATCTGGAGGTCATCCAGGAGAGGCTTGAGAGAGAATACAGTCTGGATCTGGTGACGACCGCGCCTGGTGTCATCTACAAGGTACACAAGACGGACGGCACCTGCTTTGACCTGACCAATCCTTCCAACCTTCCGGATCCTTCTGAGATCGAGTACATGGAGGAGCCGGTGGTCGCGGCAGAAATCATGGTGACGACGGAGTATATCGGCCCGATCATGCAGCTGTGCCAGGAGCGCAGAGGTGTATATAAGGAGACGGAATACATCGAGTCCGGACGAGCGCTTCTTCGGTATGACATGCCGCTCAATGAAGTGATTTATGACTTCTTTGACGCGCTGAAGAGCAGATCCAGAGGATACGCGTCTTTCGACTATGAACTGAAGGAATACACGAGAAGCAGCCTGTGCAAGCTGGATATTCTGGTGAACCGGGAGCAGGTGGACGCTCTGTCCTTTATTGTGTTTGAAGGCAGTGCCTATGAACGCGGCAGGAAGATGTGCGAGAAGCTGAAGGAAGAGATTCCAAGGCAGCTGTTTGAGATTCCGATCCAGGCAGCAGTGAACGGAAGAATCATCGCAAGGGAAACGGTCCGGGCCCTTCGCAAGGACGTGCTTGCCAAGTGCTATGGCGGTGATATCTCGCGAAAGAAGAAGCTTCTGGAGAAGCAGAAGGAAGGCAAGAAGCGCATGAGGCAGGTCGGGTCTGTCGAGATTCCGCAGAAAGCTTTCATGAGTGTGCTGAAACTGGACGAACAGTAGAGGAGCAGGCAGCTGACCTTCAGCGCGCCTGCGGGCGCTCACGCAGGGATACCGGACGGGAATCCGGGACAATCGAGCAGGAGTCCGTATGGGTCGCAGAAAACTTGGAATCTATGTGCATATTCCCTTCTGTGTCAGAAAGTGCGCTTACTGTGATTTCCTGTCTTTTCCTGCATCCGGCCGGACGCAGGAAGCGTACTTTCGTGCCTTGCGGGAAGAGATCGCCGCGTTTGAAAGTGCGGACGAATATGAAGCGGTTTCGGTTTATTTTGGCGGAGGGACTCCCTCCCTGCCTTCGGCCGGTGAGATCACGGACACCCTGGAAGTGATCTGCCGGTCTTTTTCTGTAGCAGAAGACGCGGAGATTACCATTGAGTGCAATCCCGGGACCCTGGACAGGGAGAAGCTGTACGCTTACCGGAAGGCCGGGTGCAGCCGGCTGAGCCTGGGGCTTCAGTCCGCGGACGATACGCTTCTGAAGACACTGGGAAGGATCCATACCTGGGAGACCTTCCTGAGAGAGTACCATGAAGCGCGCGGTGCAGGGTTTGACAATATCAGTGTTGACCTGATGTACGGACTTCCCGGGCAGACACTGGCTGTATGGGAGGATACGCTGGAAAAGGTCACGGCGCTTGCGCCGGAACACCTGTCTGCCTACAGCCTGATCATAGAAGAAGGGACTCCTTTCTGGGAACGTTATCATGAGGATGACGAAACAAAGAAAAGAGGAGACAGGACACTGTTTCTTCCGGATGAGGATGAAGAAGACAGGATGCTGGAGATGCTGAAGTCCTCTCTTCGAGATATCGGCATGCATCGATATGAGATCTCGAACTACGCGCGTCCGGGCAGGGAGAGCAGGCATAACACAGGGTACTGGCTGAGGCGTGAGTATGCCGGATTCGGGCTTGGGGCTTCCGGGCAGATCGGAAAGATCAGGTACCGCAATCAATCGTCCCTGACCGAATACCTGAAAGGTGTATCAGAACCGGAAAAGAAATGCAGGGAAGAGGTGACTGTCCTGACGCGGGAAGACGAAATCGCTGAAACGATGATCCTGGGGCTCAGGCTGACGGAAGGGGTAGACCTTCAGCATTTTGAGGAAACCTTTTCTGTGCGCGCCGAGGACCTCTTCGCGAAAGAGATTGCAATGTTCCGGCGTGAAGGCCTTCTGGAACTGGCCGGGCATCATCTGCGGCTGACAGACAGCGGCTTTGATGTCAGCAATCTGGTGATGAGCTCCTTTCTGTAAGAGCACAGACAGGGGAAGGAACCGATATCACAGATCAGTCCGGACAGGGCAGAGAAGAGATTGCAGTACGATATGAGAGCAGGAGGAGAATATGAGATCAGTTTTCGGAAAAAGTGTGTGGAAGCGTATTCTGACGCTGGCTGTCAGCGGCATGATGATGGGAAGCATCGTTCTGACCGCGTTTGGAAGCAGTATGACGGAAGCAGAACCGGGATCTGCCGGGCAGCCTGCCGGTGTAGAGGAGATCGCCGCGTCTATGACGTTGGATGATAAGATTTCTCAGATGATCATGCCGGCTGTCCGCACGTGGGATGAGAAAGCGATGACGTTTCTGCCGGAGGCACCGAAGATGGCAGAAGCACTGCGTGCGCACCAGTATGGCGGGATCATTCTTTTCAGCCAGAATGTTGCTGACCCCGGGCAGGTGGCCGTGCTGGTACACCAGCTGCAGGAGAACAATCTGAAGAATACGGAAACGGCAGTCCATATTCCGTATTTTATGGCGGCGGACGAGGAAGGCGGAATTGTTGTCCGTCTGGCGGGCGGAACCCGTATGACGGGAAACATGGCCGTCGGAGCGACCGGAGACAATGCTGTTCTGAATGCGGAGAAAACCGGAAAGATCCTGGGAGAGGAGATGGCTGCAGCAGGTTTTAATGTCAACTTCGCTCCGGACATCGATGTCAATAACAACCCGGCGAATCCGGTCATCGGGACGAGGTCCTTCTCCGATGATCCGGATACAGTGGCGGACTTGGGCATCGCGTATGCCAGAGGGGTGTCTTCGTGCGGCGTGATCCCGACATACAAGCATTTTCCCGGACACGGAGATACCTCGGTCGACAGTCATACCGGAACGCCTTCCGTGGAAAAGACTTATGACCAGATCAGGCAGACCGAGCTGAAGCCATTTGCCGCGGCAATCGACCATGGCGCCGACATGATCATGACGGCTCATATTACATTTCCTGAAATAGACGACGAGAAAACCTTCGGAGACGGAACGACGAAGGGCGTCTATCCGGCGACAATGTCTGAAAAGATTCTCACGCAGATTCTGCGCCGGGACATGGGATTTGACGGGGTCGTGGTAACGGACGCCCTGGAGATGGACGCGATCCGTACAGCGGGTCTTGTTCCCGGAGAGCCGGATTCTGCAGAGTACAGGATCAATATCGCGAAACAGGTCATTCTGGCCGGCGCGGACATCCTGCTGATCCCCACTGATCTGAACAGTGAGGAAGCGGCAGACTTTTATGATACTTATATCGAAGCCCTTGAGGAAATGGCCCTGAACGACGCGGTTCTGGCAGCACGTATCGATGAGAGTGTCATGCGTATCCTGAAGCTGAAGGAAAAGTACGGGATTCTGGAAGAAAAAGAAGATACAGACCCGGAAAAAGCGGCAAAGCAAGCATTGCAGATGGTCGGTTCCGGTTCCCATCATAAGACGGAGATGGAGATTGCCAGGCAGGCTGTTACACTTCTGAAGAATGACCGGACGCTGCCGGCTGCCGGGGAAAACCAGAACATCGTGTTCCTTGGCCGTCAGAAGGAGGACGCCTATACGATCGGGTTTGCCGTCAGACAATTGATGGAGCGGGGGCTGATCAGCAAGGATACCAGGATTGTGGACCTGGCGCTGGAAGCAGAAGACGGGCCTGATGATGCCGGTACAGTCATCACGATTGATTACTATTATGACCTGCAGTCGGAAGCGAACAAACTGCATTACACGAAAGATCTGCAGAAAGCCTTAAAAGAGGCAGATATTGTGATCGGCCTGACAAAAACGTACAATGTGGATGCGCTGGCAGCGTCGTCTGAGCAGTATCAGGGCATAGCGCGCGCGATCGAAGATACGCATGCAGCAGGCGGCCGCTTTGTCCTTCTTTCTGACAACCTTCCCTATGACGCGGCCCGCTATCAGGATGCTGACGCGATCGTGCTTGCCTACATGGGCTCGGGGCTGGATCTGGATCCGACGCAAAGAACTGAAAAGAGCGGGAACATGGGCTCCTACAATGCCAATGTTGTCGCGGCGATTGATCTGATGTTCGGGGATGGGACATTTTCAGGGACTCTGCCGGTCCAGATTCCGGAGATCACAGAACGCGAAGACGGGAGCGCTGCATATTCCGACCAGGTTCTGTACGAGCGTGGCTTTGGCCTGCAGTAAAACCTGAGAGAAGCGCACGGTTTAGGTGAGAGGCAAAGTCCGGAAATGATAAGGAAACGGCACATGAATGATTATTCTGATCTCATACACCGGCTGTTTGGAAGCGGGACAGAGATTGCCGGCATGAAGGCAGTCTCCGGCGGGGATATCAATGAAGCATATCTTTTGCTTCTTTCTGACAAAAGCCTTGTCTTTCTCAAGGAGAATACGAAAGAAAATGCCGGCTTTTTCCAGGCGGAAATGACAGGCCTTTCCGCGATCCGCAAGACTGGAACCATACAGGTGCCGAAGGTCTGGGAGACAGGTGTTTCGAAGAACAGATCCTATCTGGTCATGGAATATCTGGAGAGCGCTCCGGCGAAGAAGGACTACTGGGAACAGTTTGCGGCAGCGCTGGCTGACATGCACAGGGCGGATCCGTCCGAATGGACGCCGGGCGGGCGTTATGGTTTCACGGAGGATAATTTCATCGGGGCAGGACGGCAGATGAACGCGGTCCGGACAGCCTGGGTTGATTTCTTCCGGGAATGCCGTCTGGAGGTCCAGTTCCGCAGGGCGCAGGCGTATTTTGACGCAGCCGGAAGAAAAGCAATGCAAAGCCTGCTGGATCACCTGGACCGGTATCTGACAGAACCTGCGCACCCCTCCCTGCTCCATGGCGACCTGTGGGGAGGGAACTTCGTGACAGGACCGGATGGATATGCATGCCTGATTGACCCGGCGGTTTCTGTAGGCCACGCGGAGGCAGATCTGGCCATGACAGAATTGTTCGGTGGCTTTTCACCGGCGTTCTATGAAGCATACAGGGAAGCGGCGGATCTGCTTCCGGGATACGCGGACCGGAGAGATCTGTACAATCTGTATCACCTTCTGAACCACCTGAACCTGTTCGGGGGCGGCTATTACGGCGCTGTCATGAGGATCATTGAGAAGTATCAATAGGACAGAACCACACCGCGGGCGCAGATCCCCGTCCCCGTCGGTTTTTGGTGAAGAAGGACATACTGAAACAGGAAAGGAAAAGAAATGGATAAACTGACACTGGAAAAAGCAAAAGAGATCAATGCGCAGATGGTCACCGAGGAGCATCTGATTCTGCATGCGGCAAATGTTTCCGCTGCGATGGGCGCGATGGCGGAGCATTTTGGAGCGGACAGGGAACACTGGGAAGCGGTAGGCTGGCTTCATGATTATGATTATGAGAAGTATCCGGACGAGCACCTGGCGCACACGGAAGAGCCGCTCCGTGAGCTGGGCGTCCCGGAGGAGGACATCCGGGCGATCCTGTCCCACGGCTATGGAATCTGCACGGATGTTGAGCCGCTGACCGATCTGGAGAAGAGTCTGTTCACGGTGGATGAGCTGACAGGGATCGTACAGGCCGCGGCCAGGATGCGTCCGAACGGAATCACTGACATGGAAGTAAAGAGTTTCATGAAGAAGTGGAAGGACAAGCGTTTTGCGGCAAAGTGTGACCGTCCGCTGATCCTGAAAGGCTGTGAGATGCTCGGCATGGATATCAAGGAGGTATCTGCCATTGTCATTGAAGGGATGAAGGCGCATGCGCAGGAACTTCAGCTGACAGGAGCATAAAAAGTGCAGCAGCCGGAGGCCGTATTCACGCGGAGGAAGGCGGCTGAAGCAGCCCGGCGCCGCACAATAAGACAGCCTGAGACAGCCTTCAGAATGGGATGGGAGAAAGCCAGCCATGAGCAGCATATATGAGATGAAAGAAGCAGACGGGAAGGAGCTTTCCCGGGAGAAAACCATCGTCCGGACCAGCATTATCGGAATCATCGCCAATGTATTCCTTGCAGGATTCAAGGCGGTGATTGGCCTGATGACCAACTCGATCGCGATCGTGCTGGACGCGGTCAACAACATTTCCGACGCAGGCAGTTCCCTGATTACCATTGTCGGGACGAAGCTGGCCGGGAAGGAGCCGGACAAGAAGCACCCCTTTGGCTACGGGCGGATCGAATACCTGAGCGCCATGGTCATCGCCGTGATCGTATTGTACGCAGGCGTCACCTCTTTTACAGAGTCCGTAAAGCAGATTCTCCATCCTGAGACACCGGAATACAACACCATCTCTCTGATCATTGTCGCCGTGGCGGTGGCGGTTAAGATTGTGCTGGGACGTTATGTCAAAGGCGTGGGGGTAAAGGTGAATTCGGATTCCCTGATCAATTCCGGAGAAGATGCCACACTGGATTCTGTGATCTCTGCGTCGACGCTGGTCGCGGCGGGCATATTCCTGGTGTTCCATGTGTCGCTGGAAGCATGGCTCGGTGCTATCATATCCATCGTTATCATCAAATCAGGCATTGAGATGCTCAGGAGTACCATCTCGCAGATACTGGGAGAGAGCAATGATGTGGAGATGGTCAGGAAGATCAAGGAAACGGTGACGAGCTTTCCGGATGTGCAGGGCGCTTATGATCTGGTACTGAATAATTATGGTCCCGACACATGGAACGGCTCTATTCATATCGAGGTTCCGGACACCTATTCGGCAGATCAGCTGGACCAGCTGATCCGGAAGATCCAGATGGCGGTTTACCAGCAGCACCATATCGTCCTGACAGCCATCGGGGTGTACTCGGTGAACACGAAGGACGAGGAGATCATCGAGGCGCAGAAAAAAGTGCGGGAGATTGTTTTCTCTCATCCGCACGTGAATCAGATGCATGGGTTTTATCTGAACAAAGAAGAGAAGGCCATGCGTTTTGATCTTGTGATCAGCTTCGACGCGAAGGACCGAAGAGCCCTGTACCGGGAAGTCGTTACAGACGTGCAGAAAGCCTTTCCGGATTATTCGCTTCAGGTTGCGATGGACATAGACTATTCGGAATTATCATCCGGCTGACCGGCGGAACGCGCCGCTTGGGTCCGGGCCGGCATCAGAACAGCTGGTTCACGACAAAGTCATGAATCTTCAGGTACGTCTGCGTGGAGAAATGCAGACCGTCCACTGTTTCAAATCCATCTGTTTTCAGGAAGGAAGCCGAGTCGATGTACCGGCTTCCGAATTCTTTTTTCAGCCTGACATTCATGCGTGCGATATTCAGGCTGTTGATGTCATCAAACACGGTTTCATGAACCTGCCCGTCTTCGATCAGGAATTCCTCATCGATCGGGTTCACAGAAAGAATGTAGAACGCTGTATCCGGATGCGCGTCGATCACATCCTGATAGGCCGCGATATATTCATCGATCAGCTGCGGGTCGTTCACGCCAAAGTTCAGGACGACAGGAAGAAGCGGGTTCTTCGCGATGGCATCAGACATTTCACCCATACCCTGTTCGCGGAACCATCTGACGCCTTCTCCGACCGCGCCCACAAAAACATCTTCATCGTCGTAGCGTCCGGCTTTGTGCAGTGCATTGCCCATGCCAAGCGTACGGGAATCCCCGACCCAGATGATCTGGTGTGTTTTGACAAGAGCAGGATTTTGTCCGGAGCGAAGAATCTGATCATCGGAAAGTGCGTCCGTCTCTGTCACAGTCTGAGGCTGTGAGACGGCAGGCTTACTGCCTCCCGGCAGCGTGTCGTTCGGCAGACTTTCAAAAGAGGACGAACTGGCTTCGTCAGGCACAGCAGGCCCTGGTTCTGCCGGTTTTTCCGTCGAAAAATGAAAGCCGGTAAATACCTCTGACTGTCGGTCATCCTTCAGCGAGCCGAATCTGTTCGGGATACAGAAGGCCAGGGCAGCCAGAATGACAATTCCAAGGACACAGGCAATGATGGCAAGAAGAATTGTTTTGCGCATGAGGAACTCCTGAACCGATGCTGAATCGATCATGGTCAATATGAACACTATCATCATAGCACAAAAGCCGGTCCGGTACACCCTGTGAAAAGTTCCATCTTTTTTCACAAATTCATGTTGACAAACCTGTAGGGCGGTCTTATGATAATGCCATAAGTGTTAGCACTCCAATAATCCGAGTGCTAACAGAACCAAAGAGAGGAGGAACCGGCATGGGAATGGAACTGGATGACCGGAAGTGGACGATCCTGAAGGCCATCATACAGACATATCTGGAGACGGGTGACCCGGTCGGGTCAAGGACGATCTCGAAGATGTCGGATCTGAATCTCAGTTCTGCGACAATCCGGAACGAGATGAGTGATCTGGAGGAGATGGGGCTGATCATACAGCCGCATACCTCGTCGGGAAGGATTCCTTCCGATCAGGGATACAGGCTCTATGTGGACCGCCTGATGGAGGAGAAGGAAGCGGAAGTTTCCCAGATGAGACAGCTGATGATCTCCAGGGAAGACAAGATGGAGATGCTGCTCAAGCAGATTGTCCGGTATCTGGCGGTGAACACGAATTATGCGACGATGATCACCAGCCCGCAGTACCACAGGACGAAGCTGAAGTTTATCCAGCTGTCAGCAGTGGACGACAGCCAGATTCTTGCGACGGTCGTTGCGGAAGGCAATGTGGTAAAGAACCGGATTATCCATATGGAACACGGTCTGAGCCGCGATCAGATCCTTCAGCTGAACATTCAGCTGAATTCCAGACTGAACGGACTGACCATAGAGCAGATCAATCTTGCGACGATCTCGAAGCTGAAGCAGGAAGCCGGCATACAGTCGGACCTGATCTCCGAGGTGCTGGACGCGGTCGCGGATGTCATCAGCCAGGAAGAGGACGTCGAAGTTTACACGAGCGGCGCCACGAACATATTCCGCTATCCGGAGCTTTCGTCGGATACGGATAAGGCGAGCGGTCTGATCCATGCGTTTGAGGAGAAGCACCCGCTGCTGTCCCTGATGGACAAGGAACAGAATTCCGACCACGCGATCCAGGTTGCGATCGGGTCTGAGCTTGGCAATGAAAACCTGAAGGACTGCAGTGTTGTGACAGCTACGTATGATCTTGGAGACGGTATGTACGGCCGGATCGGCATCGTAGGACCGAAGCGTATGGATTATGGCAAGGTAGTAGGCATCCTGAAGGACCTGACCGGACAGCTGGACGAGGTTTACCGGAAGGACAGCGAGAGTTAGCGGAACGGTTTCCGCGCGCTGCGTCTGAACGGGAACCGGGACGGATTCTGACAGATCAGACAGGAACGCCGGAAACAGAGCGGCGTTTACAGAGCGGCGTTTATAGATAAGATCAAATTCGGAGGAGACTATGACAGAAGAGACCAGCAAGGAAACAATCGCCGGAATGGAGCAGGAAGAAGAACAGAACATGTCTAACGCGGCGGAAGAGATGCAGGCAGAAGAAACAGCCGGGGATTCTTCCGCGGAAGCTGAAGCCGGCAAGAACACGGAAACAGACAGCGGGGCAGAGGATTCTGCAAAAGAAGCAGAAGCGCCTGACGGGGAAGACGTCATGGACGGCACATATACACAGGCCCAGGAAAATGCCCCGAAGAAGTCTTTCTTCAAAAAGAAGAAAGATAAAAAAGAGGAGAAGATCGAGGAACTGACCGATCAGGTGAAGCGGCAGATGGCGGAGTTCGACAATTTCCGGAAGAGAACGGAAAGAGAGAAGAGCCAGATGTTCGATCTCGGCGCAAAGAGTGTCATCGAGAAGATTCTTCCCGTGATTGACAACTTTGAGAGAGGCCTTGCGCAGGCACCTGAGCAGGAAGATCCGTTCGTGGAAGGAATGGAAAAGATCTACAAGTCGATGCTTCAGGAACTCGAGTCGATCGGGGTAAAGCCGATCGAAGCCGAGGGAAAGGAATTCGATCCGAATCTTCATAATGCAGTCATGCATGTGGAAGATGATTCGGTGGGCGAGAATATCGTCGTCCAGGAACTGCAGAAGGGATATACATACCACGATTCGGTTGTGCGCCACAGTATGGTGAAGGTGGCGAACTGAGAAAGAATCACTGGAATTCATTGTAAATATAATGGAGGTTCATTATGGGAAAGATTATCGGAATTGATCTGGGAACAACGAACAGCTGCGTTGCGGTTATGGAAGGCGGCAAGCCGACGGTCATCGCGAACGCGGAAGGCACAAGAACAACACCGTCTGTTGTCGCATTCACCAAGAGTGGTGAGAGGCTTGTCGGTGAGCCTGCGAAGAGACAGGCTGTTACAAACTCTGACCGAACGGTCTCTTCCATCAAGAGACATATGGGATCTGACTTCAGAGTGGATATCGATGCCAAGAAGTATTCACCGCAGGAGATCTCCGCGATGATCCTTCAGAAGCTGAAGGCTGACGCGGAAGCGTATCTCGGCGAGAAGGTAACCGAAGCAGTGATTACCTGCCCGGCTTACTTCAATGACGCGCAGAGACAGGCAACCAAGGACGCCGGAAAGATCGCCGGCATGGATGTCAAGCGTATCATCAACGAGCCGACGGCGGCTGCGCTTGCATACGGACTGGACAATGAGAAAGAGCAGAAGATCATGGTCTATGACCTTGGCGGCGGCACCTTTGATGTCTCCATTATCGAGATCGGCGACGGCGTGATCGAAGTTCTGGCAACGAACGGCAACAACCGTCTGGGCGGCGATGACTTCGACCAGAGAATCACGGACTACATGATTCAGGATTTCAAGAACAAGGAAGGCATCGATCTCGGACAGGATAAGATGGCGCTGCAGAGACTCAGGGAAGCAGCCGAGAAGGCGAAGAAGGAACTGAGCTCCGCGACCACGACGAACATCAACCTGCCGTTCATTACGGCAAATGAGACCGGCCCGAAGCATTTCGAGATGGATCTGACGAAGGCGAAGTTCGACGAGCTGACCAGTGATCTGGTCGACGCAACGGCGGATCCGGTCCGCAAGGCTCTGGCTGATGCAGGCGTCACTGCTTCCGAACTTGGCAAGGTTCTTCTGGTCGGCGGATCCACCCGTATTCCTGCAGTCCAGGATAAGGTCAGGGCGCTTACCGGCAAAGAGCCGAGCAAGACGCTGAATCCGGACGAGTGCGTCGCGATCGGCGCCGCGATCCAGGGCGGCAAGCTTGCGGGCGATGCGGGTGCCGGCGATATCCTGCTTCTTGATGTAACCCCGCTGTCTCTGTCGATCGAGACACTCGGCGGCGTCGCGACGAAGCTGATCGAGCGCAACACAACGATCCCGACGAAGAAGAGCCAGATCTTCTCCACCGCGGCTGACAACCAGACTGCCGTTGATATCCATGTGGTGCAGGGTGAGAGACAGTTTGCGCGTGACAACAAGACCCTCGGCCAGTTCCGTCTGGACGGTATTCCGCCGGCAAGAAGGGGTGTTCCGCAGATCGAGGTTACCTTTGACATCGACGCGAACGGCATCGTGAATGTCTCCGCGAAGGATCTCGGCACCGGCAAGGAACAGCACATCACCATTACCTCCGGCTCCAACATGTCGGATGAAGAGATCGATAAGGCTGTGAAGGAAGCTGCCGAGTACGAAGCACAGGATAAGAAGCGCAAGGAAGGCATCGACACAAAGAACGATGCGGATGCGATCGTATTCCAGACGGAGAAGGCGATGGAAGAAGCGGGAGCAGCGCTCGACGCGTCCGATAAGGCAGCAGTTGAGGAAGACCTGAAGGCACTCAAGGAGACGATCGCGAAGTGCGGCGACGAGCTGACGGACGATCAGATCAATGACCTGAAGGCCGGAAGAGAGAAGCTGATGGCCAGCGCCCAGAAGCTGTTCGAGAAGCTGTATCAGCAGCAGGCCGCGCAGCAGCAGGGCCAGGGCGGTCCTCAGCCGGGACCGGGTCCGGAGGCGAATGCCGGTGGCTCAGCCGATGACGATGTTGTCGACGGAGACTTCAGAGAAGTCTGAGAAACTTTTATAGCGCACCGGCGGGACCTGAAGATTTCCGCGATGCGGTGAAAAGGATAGAATCACCAGGTCTGTGCGGAATACCCGCACAGACCTTTACGGCGTAAATGATAGATGGCGCACGGACAAGATGGAGTAGTGTATGGCAGAAAAGAGAGACTATTATGAGGTGCTTGGCGTTCCGAAGAACGCGGATGAGGAAGCCCTGAAGAAGGCTTACCGGAAGCTGGCGAAAAAGTATCATCCGGATATGAATCCGGGGGATGAGGCGGCCGCAGAGAAGTTCAAGGAGGCTTCCGAGGCTTACGCGATCCTGAGTGATCCGCAGAAGCGTCAGCAGTATGACCAGTTTGGCCACGCTGCGTTTGAGCAGGGCGGCGGGTTCGATGCCAGCGGATTCGACTTCTCGGATATTTTCGGCGGCATGGGCGGCATGGGAGATATCTTCTCCGACCTGTTCGGCGGCGGAAGACGGCAGCGCAACCCGAACGCGCCGATGCAGGGCGCGAATGTGCGCACGCGCGTATCCATTTCATTTGCCGATTCGATCTCCGGCTGCACCCGGAATGTCGAGGTTGTCCTGAAGGATGAATGCACCAACTGCCACGGAACCGGGGCGAAGCCCGGGACTTCGCCGAAGATCTGTCCGAAGTGCCGTGGAACCGGGCAGGTGACAATCCGCCAGCAGAGCTTCTTCGGAATGGTTCAGAGCACACAGCCGTGCCCTGACTGCCGCGGAACGGGAAAGATCATCGAGCAGAAGTGTCCGAACTGCGCGGGAAGCGGATACACTTCCAGCAAGAAGACCATCGAGGTGACGATTCCGGCCGGAATCGATGACGGACAGAGCATCCGCATCCGCGAAAAGGGCGAGCCCGGCCTGAACGGCGGCCCCAGGGGAGATTTGCTGGTTGAGGTGCGTGTTGCCTCCGATCCGAATTTTGTCCGCCAGGATATGGATATATTCTCGAATGTCGAGATCTCTTTCGCACAGGCTGCCCTGGGCGGGGACATGAGGATCAGGACCGTAGACGGCGATGTGATCTATACGGTAAGGCCCGGAACACAGTCCGGAACCCGTGTGAGACTGAAAGGGAAAGGTGTTCCCAGCGTCCGCAATAAGGATATCAGGGGAGATCACTATATCACGCTCTCGGTCCGCACGCCGACCCGCCTGAGCGAGGAAGCAAAGGAAGCCCTCAGGAGATTTGATGAACTCAGCGGCAACAGCCTCAGCATGGATACCGGTGAGGAACCCAAAAAGAAGAAGAAATCATTCCGTGAGAAGATGAAAAAAGCGTTCGACGGAGAATAGTCCGATACCGCTCAGAGTCAGATATAAACATAGGTTTATAGATGAGGAAAGATGCAGGCAGCTCAGTTGCGAAACAGGGCTGTCTGTTTTCTTGTCAGGTTTCTGAAACATGCTATAATCAGGATACCTTGATTGATGAAACCGGCGTCGTGACTGCCTGCGCTTCGGTTTGCCATTATACCGCAATAAGGGCCGGACTCGTAGACAGATGGAAGCGTACATGCTATACTTTCTCACACACTCAGGCGGCAGAGCGGAGGCTGTGCCGCCTTTTGGAAATGATCAAAAAGGAGGAACACACGATGACGAAGGTTTGTGATCTTTGCGGCTGGGAGTACAACGAGGAAGAAGGATATCCGGATGGCGGAATCGAGCCGGGAACCAAGTGGGAAGATCTTCCGGATGATTTTGTATGCCCGCTCTGCGGAGCCGGAAAGGATGAGTTCAGCGACGCTGACTGACGAAGCAGCGTGCATTCTCTGTTTATCTGTCTTCAACTGCCTGCGGCCGGGCCGCAGGCAGAACGTATGTTAATCTCAGAAAGGAACGGTTATGGACGATCACATTCGGCTGCAGACGCTGGACTGGGCAGCCTACACCAGGTGTGCACGGCAGGCTGCCGCGGACGGGATCGTACTGTTGAGAAATGAAAACGGGGCGCTGCCTCTTGAAACGGGGTGCAGGGTTTCTTTGTTCGGCCGCGGGCAGATGACCTATTACAAGAGCGGAACCGGATCAGGAGGCATGGTGAATGTCAGCCATGTGACCGGGATCAGGGAAGCACTGATCGAGGACGAGGCCGTCCTGCCGGACGAAGCGCTTCTGCAGCTGTATGAACAGTGGAACAAAGAGAATCCGCCTCTGACCGGGCATGGCTGGGGAACGGATCCGTGGTCGCAGCCGGAGATGCCCCTGTGCGAAGAGATCGTCCAAAGTGCCGCGAAGCGGTCCGACGCGGCTGTCTGCATTCTGGCCCGCACCGCGGGAGAAGACCGCGACACGACGCAGGAGGCAGGTTCCTTTTTGCTGACCGAAACAGAGCTTCAGATGCTGTCTCTGGTGCGCGGCGCATTTGACCGCATGATCGTCCTTCTGAATGTCGGCTCCATCATCGACATGTCCTTCGTGGAACAGATTCGTCCGGACGCGGTTCTGTATGTGTGGCAGGGCGGAATGGTCGGCGGGCTGGGTGCTGTTGATGTCCTGACCGGAAGGGTGAATCCCGGCGCTCATCTGACGGATACCATCGCGAAGGATCTTTCTGACTATCCGGCGTACGCGAACTTTGGAACAGGCAGCGCGGATGTCTATGAAGAAGACATCTACGTCGGCTACCGTTACTTTGAATCTGCCGCCAGGGACCGCGTCCTGTATCCGTTCGGATTCGGCCTGACCTATACGACGTTTTCGATGGAATACGGCACGGTGGCAGCGACAGAGAGGGAAGAAGGAAGCGGACTTTTCGTTGATTTCGATGTGACCGTCACCAATACAGGCCAAAGGAGCGGACGGCAGGTTGTCCAGGTATACGCGCGCTGTCCGCAGGGAAAACTGGGAAAGAGCGCACGGGTCCTGGTGGATTTCAGGAAAACGAAGCTGCTTCCGCCGGGCGGGAGCGAGACGATCCACTTCACGATTCCGGAGAGAAGGTTTGCGTCGTTTGACGATTCCGGCGCGGCAAAGAATCCCGGCTGCTGGGTGCTGGAACCCGGGCGTTATGATCTTTTTGCCGGGGAAAATGTGCGTGACGCGGTTTGTATCACAAAGGAGGGCGGTGCGTTCGAACTCTCCGCCAACCGGGTGGTCGAACAGGCGGAAGAAGCATGCGCGCCGGTCAGGCCGTTCCGGCGTATGGTCATGCGGAGCGGTGAATCGGATCATCCGGATACTGCTTCCGGCATGGAATGCCCGGACGATCTGCGGATCGGGTATGAGGACGTTCCGCTCAGATCCATCGACATCAGGAAGCGGATCCTCGAACACCTGCCCCGTGAATATCCTTTGACAGAGGGGGATCTGAAGCTGACAGATGTCAGGGATGGAACCTGTGCGCTGGAAGACTTTATCGCACAGCTGACGGATACAGAGCTGTCTTTGATTGTGCGCGGGGAGGGAATGGGAAGCCCTCTGGTCACGCCCGGAACCGCGGCAGCGTTCGGTGGAGTCACGCAGAAGCTCAGGCAGCGGGGGATCCCCGCGCTGTGCTGCTCCGACGGGCCGAGCGGCATGCGGCTCGACTGCGGTGATCATGCATTTTCCCTTCCGAGCGGAACCCTGCTGGCATGTACCTTTGACCCGGAACTGAATACGGAGCTGTTTTCCTTTCTGGGTCTGGAGATGGTCAAGAACCGTGTGGACTGCCTGCTCGGTCCGGGCATCAATATCCACAGGCATCCGCTGAACGGACGCAATTTTGAATACTTTTCCGAGGATCCTTATGTGACGGGCGTGATCGCCTCCGCGCAGCTGAAGGGACTTCAGAAGCATCACGTCACAGGCGTTCTGAAGCATTTCGCTGCGAACAACCGGGAGACAAACCGCAGAAGCCTGGACAGCGTTGTTTCGCAGCGCGCGCTGCGGGAGATCTATCTGCGGGGCTTTGAGATTGCCGTACGGGAAGGCGGCGCGGACGCAATCATGACATCCTACGGGATGCTGAATGGCATACACACATCCTCTCTCTATGACCTGACGACAACCATCCTGCGCAGGGAGTGGGGCTTTGACGGGATCGTCATGACAGACTGGTGGGCTTCCTTCAGTCCCGTCGAACTGATTGAGGAGGAGCCTTGTCAGGACCTCCCGGATGAAGCCGGTCTGACGGATGACCTGATGGCCGGAAACATCACGGATTTCAGTACGATGGTGAGAGCCCAGAATGACCTGTATATGGTCGTTCCGGATGGGGAAAACCCCGGACACAGCCGGGCATACAGTCAGGACTATGCCGGAAAGTATGTGAGTGAAACACAGGCAAAGACGCTCGGAATCTCAAGGGATCCCCGTTTCAGGGGAACCCTCCCGGAAGCCGTTTCCAGGGGCAGGCTTACCCGTGGAGAGCTTCTCAGGAGCGCAGGAAACATCTGCAGGTTCGCCCTGAAGAGTGAAGCGATGAGACGGCTGTGCGCGGAAGGCACTACGGTGGAGGTTGTCCATGCGCCGCAGGATGAGAAGCTGGATGCGGTAGCGGTCGTTTCGTTTGAGAAGATTCTGCCGGAAGGCATGTCGGTGGATCTGTCGGAACTACCATGCGAGCGCGGTGACAGTAGCCTGCTGGGCTTTGAGATGGAACCCGGAAGCTACTATACATTTGCCTTCGAAGGAGCATGTACGGCCGCAGGTGTGGCACAGGTGCCGGTGACCTTTTTCTTCACAAAGATTCCGCTGGCGGTGCTTGTCTGGAGCGGAACGGGTGGCAGAACGGTTACAAAGCGTGTAAGGTTTCTCGCGACGATGCGCAGCAATGTGTTCCGGATTTACTTCGGGGAAAGCGGTGTCAGACTGACACGCATGACAGTCACGAAGGATGGACCCGGACAGGACAGAAAGCTGGGACTGATCACGGGAGAATCATAAGCCATGCAGCCTGCGGACAGACCAGAAAGGCTTACCCTTAAAAAGCCGGACCAGGCAAGGTTTTCCGGCAGAGAATGGAAGAAAGAGTACAGAAGATGACAGAAAACAAGACTTCCCCGAGACGCGGCATCATACTGGATGTGGATGGAACCCTGTGGGACGCGGTGGATGTGATCACCGATTCCTGGAATGTGGCGCTTTCGAAGATGCCGGACGTGGAGGGGACCATCACCAGCGACCAGATGCGTCAGTGCCTCGGAAAGACGATGTTTGAGATCGCGGACATGCTTTTTGGATATCTTTCTGTCACGCGCAGGCGTGAGGTGCTGGACGAAGCGATGCGCTATGAGGTGGCGTATCTGCGTGATCATCCGGGCCATGTGTATCCGGAAGTCACAAAGACGCTCAGAACACTGCGCGCGGAAGGCTGGCACCTGTATATCGTCAGCAACTGCCAGAAGGGATATATAGAGGACTGTCTGAAAGCCCTGGGAGAGGAAGACCTGATCGAGGATCACCTCTGCTTTGAGGATACCCTGAAGGAGAAGGGCAGCAATATCCGCCTGTGCGCGGAGCGAAATGCGCTTGACGAGGCAGTATATGTCGGTGACACGGCAGGCGACCTGGAAGCTGCCCGCCAGGCCGGGGCAGGCTTCATCTATGCGAAGTACGGATTCGGGGATGTGGATGCGCAGGCAGAAGGCGTCCCGGCGATCGACGCATTCGCTGATCTGCCTGCTATGCTGCGTTCCTGAAAAACAGAGAAGGAGTAAAGAGACACAGATGTTTACGGCAGATGGCTGGACTGATTATGAGGTCCTGGATACATCCGGAGGAGAGAAGCTGGAGCGCTGGGGAGAATACTTGCTGGTGCGCCCGGATCCTCAGGTAATCTGGAATACGGAGCGCAGGAATCCGGGCTGGAGGAAGCCGAACGGGATTTATCACCGGTCGAAATCCGGCGGCGGGGAATGGGAATTCAGGAACCTGCCGAAGCAGTGGACGATCCGGTACCCGCTAGGACAGCAGATGCTGACATTTCACCTGAAGCCGTTTTCCTTCAAGCACACGGGACTGTTCCCGGAGCAGGCGGTGAACTGGGAGTGGTTTTCCGGCCTGATCCGGAAGGCGGTATCTGCCGGGCGGACCGCGCAGTCTGCACACCCGGTCCGTGTCCTGAACCTGTTCGCGTATACAGGGGGCGCCACAGTCGCGGCGGCAGGCGCGGGCGCAGCCGTCACGCATGTGGACGCGTCAAAGGGAATGGTGCAGTGGGCGAAGGAGAATGCCGCTTCCAGCGGACTGTCCGAAGCGCCCATCAGGTGGCTCGTGGACGACTGCAGGAAGTTCGTGGAACGGGAGATCCGCAGAGGGAACCACTATGACGGTATTATTATGGATCCCCCCTCTTACGGCCGCGGACCGAAGGGCGAGCTGTGGAAGATCGAGGACAGCCTGCATGAGCTGGTACAGCTGACGGCGCGTCTTCTTTCCGACAGACCGCTGTTCTATCTGCTCAATTCCTATACGACAGGGCTGGCCCCGGCAGTGCTGACTTACCTGATTCACACGGAGGTCGTCAGCCGCTTTGGCGGGACGGTGGATTCCCAGGAGGTCGGCCTTCCGGTGACAGACAGCGGTCTGGTTCTTCCGTGCGGCGCTGCCGGACGGTGGCAGGCATGACGTATGGAAATGCGGACGGAGGAAGCATCCAGGGCAGCAGGAAAGCCGCAGGCATTCCGGAGAACCAGGAAAGGAAACTTGGTGAAGAAGTGACACAGGAGCAGAGCCAGAAAATCAAACACATGGAGGAGATGTCTCTCAATGCATGGCCGTCTTACCGGATTGAGTTCTATGATGGCTGGATTCTGAGATATTCTCATAATTATACCTTCCGGACCAACGCTGTGGAGCAGGTCGGGGAGAGTACCATACCGATTGAGGAAAAGATCCTCTACTGTGAGAGAATCTACCGGGAACTGGGGTGCCCGTCGAACTTCAAGATCCAGCCTCTGCTGGATCCGTCCTTTGACCAGCTGCTGGAGTCCCAGGGATATCTGATCCGCCACCGCACGGACGTGATGACGATGGACCTCACACAGGCCCGCCTGCTGAAGGAGACAGGGAAGGAGTATCTGTTCGGAAACCGCATGAACCTTCCCACACTCGTTCACTTCGGGGAAAACCTGACGGTGCAGCTAGGTTCATATGTTACCGACGAGTGGCTGCAGGGACTGTTCTCTCTGAACGGTACTTCTGATCCGGCCCTGAGAAGAATTGTACCGAAAATGTACGCGGCGATTCCCAAAAAGACGATTGCCGCTTCGGTGGAAATTGACGGCAGGATGGTAGCGTCCGGACTCGGAATCCTGGACCGTGAGTGGGTCGGGATCTACGCAGTCTATGTCAGCCCGAGCTGCTGGAGAAGGGGATATGCCCGGGCGGTGTGCTCCACTTTGCTGAAAGAGGCGCAGGAAGCAGGTGCGAAAAGAGCCTACCTGCAGGTGGTATCCGACAACAGGAAGGCAAAAAAACTGTATGCTTCCATGGGATTCAATGACTTCTACACCTACTGGTTCAGGAGCAAAGGAAAAAGCAGCATCAGATGAACCGCTGCGGGCGGACTGTTAAAAAACTGAAGGAGACAATCTATGATCAGCGTAAATGATGTAACACTCAGACTTGGCAAGAAGGCTCTGTTCGAGGACGTCAATATCAAGTTCACGGAAGGAAACTGTTATGGTGTGATCGGCGCGAACGGCGCGGGTAAGTCCACGTTTCTGAAGGTCCTTTCCGGAGAACTCGAGACTTCTTCCGGCTCGGTCACCATGACGCCCGGACAGCGGATGAGCGTCCTGGAGCAGGATCATTTCAAGTATGATGAGCAGGACGTCCTGGAGACGGTCATTCAGGGTAATATGCGCCTGTTTGAGGTTTCAAAAGAGAAGGACGCACTGTACGCGAAACCGGATTTCTCCGATGAGGACGGCATCCGCGCAAGTGAGCTGGAGACAGAATTCGCCGAGATGAACGGCTGGGAAGCAGAGTCCGACGCAGAGTCTTTGCTGAACGGGCTCGGGATTCCGACGGAGAAGCATCATGCCGTGATGAAGGACCTGACCGGCAATGAGAAAGTCAAGGTTCTGCTGGCACGTGCGCTGTTCGGCAACCCGGACATTCTGCTCCTGGACGAGCCGACCAACCATCTGGACCTGGACGCCATCGGCTGGCTCGAGGAATTCCTGATCAACTTTGACAATACGGTGATTGTAGTCTCGCATGACCGTTATTTCCTGAATAAGGTCTGCACACATATCGCTGACATCGATTACGGAAAGATCCAGCTTTACGCCGGCAACTATGATTTCTGGTACGAGTCCTCCCAGCTGATGATCCGCCAGATGAAGGAAGCGAACAAGAAGAAAGAGGAGAAGATCAAGGAACTGCAGGAGTTCATACAGCGTTTCTCGGCCAATGCCTCCAAGTCCAAGCAGGCGACGAGCCGCAAGAGAGCCCTGGAGAAGATCCAGCTTGAGGACATCCGTCCTTCCAGCAGAAAGTATCCGTACATCGACTTCCGTCCTGACCGCGAGATCGGCAATGAGGTGCTGGAGGTGCATAACATCTCGAAAACCGTCAACGGCGTGAAGCTTCTTGACGACATCTCCTTCACGCTCGGGAGGGAGGACAAGGTGGCGTTTGTCGGCGGAAATGAAATCGCCAAGACGATGTTTTTCCGTATCCTGATGGGCGAAGAGGAGCCGGACGAAGGAACCTTCAAGTGGGGTGTTACCACGAGCCGGGCATATTTCCCAAAGGACTACACAGAAGAATTCGAGAGTGATCTGACGATCGCCCAGTGGCTGACGCAGTATTCCGAGATCAAGGACCAGACCTATGTCAGAGGCTTCCTCGGCAGGATGCTTTTCTCCGGCGAAGACGGCGACAAGTATGTGCGTGTCCTGTCCGGCGGTGAGAAGGTACGCTGCCTGTTCTCCAGAATGATGATCTCAGGCGCCAATGTGCTGATTTTTGACGAACCGACCAACCACCTGGACATGGAATCGATCACGGCACTCAACAACGGCATGATCAAGTTCCCGTCCGTGGAACTGTTCTCGTCCCGTGACCACCAGATCGTGCAGACGACGGCGAACCGGATCATGGAGATTCTGCCGAACGGGAAGCTGATCGACAAGATAACGACCTACGATGAATACCTGGCCAGTGATGAGATGGCAAGAAAGAGAACGATTTATACGTCTCTGGAGCACGGAGAGGACTGAGGCACGCCCACAGCCCTTTTCATTGGTTTTCCACAGCCCTGCATGGTGCGGCGGCTCTGAGCTTCGACCCCCAAAAGTCTACGCTCAGAGCCGCCCCATCATTTCGGTCTGTGGGATCAGACCTCCGGAAGCCTACGCTCAGATACGCGTTATTTATTATTCGGGTCTGTGGGATCAGACCTGTGAAAGGTTCCGCTCAGAGCCGTACCATAAATTCGGCCTGTGGGCTCCGGCCTGAGATAGTCTCCGTTCAGAGCCGTCTGGAGGCGGAGTGAAGCACAAACTATATCCGGCATGATGGGGCGGTCCTTGGCGAAGACTTTTGGGGGTCTGAGCGAAGGACCGCCCATTATGCCGGTCCAGAATCGCACACTTCATAGCCTTTCCCACAGCCCTGCATGATGGGGCAGTCCCTGGCGAAGACTTTTGGGGGTCTGAGCGAAGGACCGCCCCATTGTGCCGGTCCAGAATCAATGCCGGGAAATGAGCGAAAAAAATATTTGCAAAAGCCCTTCAGCCAAATAGACAAGCATGTTTAATTATGATAAAATAATCTCGGTTTGAGAACGCGCAAGGGGGAGGCAGCGGTTTCGGCTGCCTTTTTTGCGTGTTTCTATAAATATTTATTCCAAGAAGGAGGAAACAAAATGGCAAGACAAATGAAGACCATGGATGGGAATCAGGCTGCGGCATATGCATCGTATGCATTTACCGAAGTCGCAGCCATGTACCCGATCACTCCGTCGTCTGTTATGCCGGAACACACCGACGAATGGGCTACGCAGGGATTGAAGAACATCTTTGGCCAGACCGTACAGATCACGGAGATGCAGTCCGAGGCGGGCGCAGCGGGTGCTGTCCACGGTTCTCTGGCGGCGGGTGCGCTGACCACGACCTACACCGCTTCCCAGGGCCTGCTCCTCATGATCCCGAACCTGTACAAGATCGCAGGTGAGAGGCTTCCGGGCGTTTTTGATGTTTCTGCCCGTGCGCTGGCTTCCCATGCGCTTTCTATCTTTGGCGATCACTCTGACGTCTATGCATGTCGCCAGACCGGTGCATGCATGCTCTGCGAGTCGAGCGTTCAGGAGGTCATGGACCTTACACCGGTAGCTCATCTTTCCGCGATTCAGGGACGTCTGCCGTTTATCAATTTCTTCGACGGCTTCCGCACCTCCCATGAGATCCAGAAGATCGAGCAGTGGGATTTCGAAGATCTGAAGGAGATGTATGACTTTGACGCGATGCAGGCATGGAAGGACCAGAGCCTGAATCCGAATCATCCGTGCGAGAGAGGTTCCGCGCAGAACCCGGATATCTTCTTCCAGGCCCGTGAAGCCATCAACCCGTACTATGATGCCATGCCGGCGATTGTCCAGGCGAACATGGACAAGATCAATGCGAAGATCGGAACCGATTATAAGCTGTTCAATTATTATGGCGCACCTGACGCGGAGCGCGTGATCGTCGCTATGGGTTCTGTCAATGACACCATTGAGGAGACCATCGATTACCTGACCGCCAAGGGTGAGAAGGTTGGCGTTGTCAAGGTCCGCCTGTATCGTCCGTTCAGCGCGAAGGCTCTGATCGATGCGATTCCGGATTCTGTCAAGGTCATTTCCGTCCTCGACAGGACGAAGGAGCCGGGGGCTCTTGGCGAGCCGCTGTACCTGGATGTGGTTGCAGCACTCAAGGGAACGAAGTTTGACGCTGTTCCGGTTCTGTCCGGACGTTACGGACTTGGTTCCAAGGACACCACCCCGGCCCAGATCGTGGCAGTGTTTGAGAATACCGAGAAGAAGATGTTCACCATCGGTATCGTGGACGATGTCACCAATCTGTCCCTGCCGGTCGGTCAGCCGCTGGTAACGACTCCTGAGGGAACCACGAACTGCAAGTTCTGGGGCCTGGGCGCAGACGGAACGGTTGGCGCGAACAAGAACTCCATCAAGATCATCGGCGACAATACCGATATGTATGCGCAGGCATACTTTGATTATGATTCCAAGAAGTCCGGCGGCGTGACGATGAGCCACCTCCGCTTCGGTAAGAAGCCGATCAAGTCCACCTACCTGATCAAGAAGGCCAACTTCGTTGCCTGCCATAATCCTGCATATGTCCGCAAGTACAACATGGTACAGGAGCTGGTAGACGGAGGAACCTTCCTGCTGAACTGTGCATGGACGGATGAAGAGCTCGACAAGGAGCTTCCGGGCCAGGTCAAGGCGTTCATCGCGAACCACAACATCAAGTTCTACACCATCGACGGTGTGAAGATTGGTATCGAGGTTGGCATGGGCCCGACAAGAATCAACACGATTCTGCAGTCCGCGTTCTTCAAGCTTACCGGCATCATTCCGGAAGAGCATGCGATCGAGCTGATGAAGGATGCTGCGAAGAAGACCTACGGCCGCAAGGGCGACGATGTTGTCAAGAAGAACTGGGATGCCATCGACGCCGGCGCGAAGCAGGTTCACGAAGTAAAGGTTCCGGATTCCTGGAAGGATGCACAGGATGAAGGCCTTGACTTCAAGAAGGTCGAAGGCGACAGCGCTGTTGTGAAGTTCGTCAATACCGTCCAGAGTGCGGTCAACGCGCAGGAGGGTAACAACCTTCCGGTTTCCGCGTTCAAGGATTATGTAGACGGCACGACACCGTCCGGCGCTGCTGCGTTTGAGAAGCGCGGTATCGCGGTCATGGTTCCAGTCTGGAATGCTGACAACTGTATCCAGTGCAACCGCTGCGCGTATGTCTGCCCGCACGCTGTTATCCGTCCGGTCGCTCTGACCGAGGAAGAAGCTGCAGCGCTTCCGGCTGGCCAGAAGGCAATCCCGATGACCGGCATGAAGGAATACAAGTTCACGATGTCTGTTTCGGCATACGACTGCACGGGCTGCGGCTCCTGCGCGAATGTCTGCCCGGGCAAGAAGGGCGAGAAGGCTCTGGTCATGGAGAAGTTCGCGGATCACAAGGATCTGCAGGAGGGCTTCGACTATACCGTCAAGCTGGCTCCGAAGCAGGATGTTCTGGAGAAGTTCGCGGCGAACACTGTCAAGGGTTCCCAGTTCAAGCAGCCGCTGCTTGAGTTCTCGGGCGCCTGCGCAGGCTGCGGCGAGACTCCGTATGCGAAGCTGATCACCCAGCTGTTCGGCGAGCGCATGTACATCGCCAACGCAACGGGCTGCTCCTCCATCTGGGGCAACAGCTCACCGTCTACACCTTACACCTTCAACGAGAAGGGACAGGGCCCGGCGTGGTCGAATTCCCTGTTCGAGGATGCAGCAGAATTCGGTTTCGGTATGCTGCTTGCACAGAACGCTCTGCGTGACGGCCTGAAGGCGAAGGTCGAGGCTCTGGTTGCGGACGGCAAGGTCGCAGAGGCCGGACAGGCATGGCTGGATACCTTCAGCGATGGCGCGGCGAACGGTGCGGCAACGGATGCTCTGATTGCAGCTCTTGAAGCCTGCGGCTGTGACGAAGGCAAGGAGATCCTGAAGAGCAAAGACTTCCTGGCGAAGAAGAGCCAGTGGGTCTTCGGCGGCGACGGCTGGGGCTATGACATCGGCTTCGGCGGTGTGGATCATATCCTGGCTTCCGGCAAGGACATCAACGTCTGCATCTTCGATACCGAGGTTTACTCCAACACGGGCGGCCAGGCTTCCAAGGCTACCCCGACCGGTGCGGTCGCACAGTTTGCGGCAGCCGGTAAGGAAACCCATAAGAAGGATATGGCTTCCATCATCATGAGCTATGGCAATGTCTATGTTGCCCAGGTCGCGATGGGTGCTGACTTCAACCAGTGCGTCAAGGCATTTGCTGAGGCAGAGGCTTATCCGGGACCGTCACTTGTTCTGTGCTATGCGCCTTGCATCAACCACGGAATCAAGAAGGGCATGTCCAAGGCCCAGACCGAAGAGCAGCTGGCTGTCGAGGCTGGTTACTGGCATCTGTTCCGTTACAACCCGGCTCTGAAGGCCGAGGGCAAGAATCCGTTCTCACTGGATTCCAAGGCTCCGACCGGCGAGTACGAGGCATTCCTCGATGGTGAGGTCCGTTACAACTCTCTGAAGAGAGCGAATCCGGAGCGTGCCGCGAAGCTGTGGGCGAAGAACGAAGCAGAGTCCAAGGCTCGTTATGAGTATCTGAGCAGACTGACAGCTCTGTATGCACCGAAGGAGTGATCCGGGAGCTGCTTACGATCTGTTCTGACAGAATCAGATGAATAAAACGCTGTGTGCAGCAGGTATACTGCGCACAGCGGAAACAGAGAAGGCGGGGCTGTTGCACCAGAGGTGCGGCAGCCCCGTTTTCAAAATGTTCTCAAAACATCATGTGATCTATGAATACCGGTAAAGTATGATACAATAAACAGAGGAACGTCAACGGCCGGAGGAATTTGTGAAATGGACGACCGCTTAAAAAAACAGCTGGAGTTTGTGTTGGAGATTGATAAAGAGAAGAACATCTTCCGCCAGACGCACCTGTCCGGACACGGCAGAAATGAAAATGACGCAGAGCATGCCTGGCACATGGCAATCATGGCATATCTTCTCAGGGAGTATGCGAATCAGGAAGTGGATATCGCCAGAGTGATGCTTATGTGCCTGATCCATGATATCGTGGAGATCGATGCAGGCGACACCTATGCATATGATGAAGCGGGGCTGAAGACACAAAAAGCCAGGGAGGAAGCAGCGAAAGAGAGAATCTTTTCTCTGCTGCCGACAGACCAGAAAGAAGAGCTGACCGCCCTGTTTGACGAATTCGAGGAGAACCGGACGGCGGAGTCCAGGTACGCGCATGCGATGGATAATCTTCAGCCGCTTCTTCTGAACAACAGCAACGGAGGAAGTGACTGGATCGAGCACGATGTCTCCGCTGACAAGGTCTACGGCCGCCAGGAAAAGACCAGGCTGGGATCAGAAACTCTGTATGAAGTTACGGATCAGATCATCCGGGAGAATATCCAAAAAGGGAGCCTGCGGGAATAATCACGCGTTGAGCGGAATGGTTGGAAGCTGGCGTCTGACGGTGCTGACGGTGGCAGACTTCAACTATGGAGGAAAAGAGAATGTCAATACTGGCTGCGTTTATGGTGCCGCATCCGCCGATGATCGTTCCTGCGATCGGTGCGGGGAGAGAGGCGGATATTCAGGAAACAATCGATGCATATGAGCAGGTCGCGGAGGAAATCGCGTCCCTGGAGCCGGAGACGATTCTTATTACAAGTCCGCATTCTGTGATGTACGCGGATTACTTTCATATCTCACCCGGGAAAAGTGCAAAAGGATCCTTCGCCGGTTTCCATGCGCCGCAGGTAAAGTTTGAGGAAGTCTATGATGAGGAACTGGCCGAATGCATCTGTCAGGAGGCTTCCCTGCAGGACTTTCCGGCCGGTACGATGGGAGAGAGAGACGCGAAGCTTGACCATGGCACCATGGTCCCGCTGTGGTTCATACGAAAAAAGTACAGCAAAGGAAAGATCGTACGGATCGGACTGTCCGGCCTTCCGCTGACGGACCATTACCAGTTCGGCATGATGATCCGGGACGCGGTCTGCGCGCTGGGAAGGAGAACAGTTTTCGTGGCGAGCGGGGATCTGTCCCATAAGCTCCAGCCGTACGGACCCTATGGAATCTCTCCGGAAGGGCCGCAGTATGACCGGCGGATTATGGATGTCTGCGCGCGTGGCTCCTTCGGTGAGCTGCTTGACTTTGATGAGGTGTTCTGCGAGAAGGCAGCCGAATGCGGACACAGGTCATTCGTCATCATGGCAGGCGCACTGGATGGAAAGAAGATACGCTCGAAGGCGCTGTCCCATCAGGATGTCACCGGTGTAGGTTACGGGATCTGCACCTTCTATCCGGAAGGAGAAGACGAAGAGAGACATTTTCTGAAGAAGCACCTGGACGCGCTCCGGGAGGAGCTTTCCGCGCGCACAGCCGGAGAAGATCCTTATGTCGCTCTGGCCCGCCGCTCCCTGGAAAACTATATCCGTGAGGGAAAGATGATTCCGGTGCCAAAGGACCTTCCGGAGGAGATGCTGAAGATGAGGGCTGGTGCATTTGTCTCGATCCATAAGCACGGAAAGCTGCGCGGCTGCATCGGCACGATTGCGCCGGTGACCAAGAGTATCGCGCAGGAGATTATCCGGAACGCGGTCAGTGCTTCCACCCAGGATCCGCGGTTTGATCCGATCCGGGAGGATGAACTGCAGTGGCTGGAGATCCATGTGGACGTACTTGGAAAACCGGAGAAGATTTCGTCCGTTGCCGAACTGGATGTGAAGCGTTACGGAGTGATTGTCACAAGCGGATACCGCCGCGGCCTTCTGCTCCCGGATCTGGACGGAGTGGACACACCGCAGCAGCAGGTGTCCATCGCGCTTCAGAAAGGTGGGATCCGGGAAGACGAGAAGTATCAGATGGAGCGGTTTGAGGTAATCAGGCATACATAAGAATCGATGAAGATCGATTTTACAGGAGGCTGATGATGGCAAGGTGCGAGGTTTGTTTCCGGCACTGTGAGATCAGGGAAGGCGATACCGGCTTCTGCGGCGCGAGAAGCTGCCGGGAAGGAAGGGTCACAGCATCGAACTACGGGAAGATCACTTCGCTTGCACTGGATCCCATCGAGAAAAAGCCGCTTCGGCGGTTTTATCCGGGAAGTCTGATCCTGTCCGCCGGAAGCTATGGCTGCAACCTGCGCTGCCCGTTCTGCCAGAACCATGAGATCACCTGGTCGGAGCGTGCATGGCGGTTCGCGGATGAAGCAGAGTATCTTCCGCCTGAAGAACTGGTGGAAATCGCGCGTTCTTATCAGAACAGAGGGAATATCGGAATTGCATTTACCTATAACGAGCCTTTGGTCGGATTCGAATATGTGCGTGACGCGTCCAGGCTTGCGCATAATGCAGGCTTGAAGACGGTCCTGGTCACGAACGGCTGCGCGCAGCTGTCCGTTCTGGAAGAACTGGCACCAGGGATCGACGCGATGAACATCGATCTGAAGGGGTTTACGGATCATTATTACAACGATGTGCTGAAGGGAAGCCGTCAGATGGTAATGGACTTTATCGCCCACGCGGTGCAGGTGTGTCATGTTGAACTGACTTGCCTGATCGTGCCGGGGGAAAATGACTCTGAAGAGGAGATGCGCAGGATGGCCGGCTGGATCGCTTCCCTGCAAGATGACAGGGGGAGGCAGACCGGCAGAGAGATTCCGCTGCATATCACCAGGTTTTTTCCCAGGTTTCACATGCTGGACCGGGAAGCAACAGATGTCAGGGTGGTCAGCCATCTTGTCAGGGTGGCGCAGGAGCAGCTCAGGTATGTCTACAGCGGGAATTGCTGAAATCTGTTTTATTGCATAAGCAGTCTGTATCGGGTAATATATACATGATGAGACTGTCGGCCAGCATATGCGTGCCGTGGGAAAGAAGAGAAGAGGCGTATGAGTTATTCCAGCTCGGGTATTCTTGCCCTGATCATACTTCTTATCATCAATCATGACGTTCTCAGGAACCGGCAAGGCAGGGAGATCATTCCTGCCCATCGGCCGTACCGTCTCTATCTGATCGCGACAGCTGCTTACATCATCACGGATATCTTCTGGGGATTCTTATATGAATGGAAACTGACCGCGCTCGTGTATGCAGACACTGTGCTTTATTTTGTTTTCATGGCGTTCACCATTCTGCTGTGGACACGCTTCGTCATTGACTATCTGCAGGAGAGAGGAACCTTCAGCAAAATCCTGATGCTGTCCGGCGTCCTGATCTTCTGTTTCCAGATCCTGATGCTCCTCGTCAATTTCCTGCTTCCGATTCTGTTTTTCTTCAGCCGGACCAGTGAATATCATGCCGGCCCCGCGCGGTATGCCATTCTCGTGGTTCAGATCATGATGTTCTCTTCCACTGCAGGCTATGCGTTCATGGCTGTCGCGAAGAATACCGGCGCGATGAGACTCAGGTACCGGACCATTGGCTGGTGCAGCGCCCTGATGGCTGTCTTTGTGTCAGGCCAGGCTTTCTATCCGCTGCTTCCACTGTATGCGATCGGCTGCCTGCTTGCCACCTGTCTCCTGCACAGCTTTGTTCTGGAAAATGAAAAAGAGGAATACCGGGATGACCTGGAGGAGAAACTCGAAGACAGCATCCGGCAGGGAAAGTATTACGATCTCCTGACAGGGCTTCCGAGCATGACTTACTTTTTTGAACTGGCTGAGATATGGAAGGACCATGCTGTGGAAGAAGGCGAAGAGCCCGCACTTCTGTATATGGACTTTCTCGGGATGAAGTTCTTCAACAAAAAGTACGGCTTTTCGGAGGGAGACAGGCTCCTGCAGACATTTGCCCGGATACTGATCCGTACATTCGGCAGTGAGAACTGCTGCAGGATCGGGGCGGATCATTTTGCTGTATTTACCGTGACAGACGGGCTGGAGGAAAAGCTGGACCGGGTCTTTCAGGAAAGCCAGGAGATGAATGAAGGAAGGACGCTTCCTGTTCATGTCGGAATCTATTCCGGACAGGAAGGCCGCATTCATGCTGACATTGCCTGCGACAGGGCCAAGCTTGCCTGCAGTGAACTGAGCGGCGTCTATTCCTGCTGCTACAATTATTTCAGTCAGGAACTGAACGATGATGTAGAGAGCAGACACTATATCGTTGAAAACATCGACAGGGCGATTGAGCAGGGCTGGATCAGGGTTTACTATCAGCCGATTGTCAGAGCAACCAACGGGATCGCCTGTGAAGAAGAAGCGCTGTCAAGATGGGTTGATCCGGAGAGGGGATTCCTTTCTCCGGCGGAATTTATACCGGCGCTGGAATCGGCAGGACTGATTTACAAACTGGACCTGTATGTGGTCGAACAGGTGCTGAAGAAGCTGCAGCAGCAGAAGGCTGAAGGCATCAACATTGTTGCCCAGTCGGTCAATCTGTCCAGGTCGGATTTTGACTCCTGTGATATCGTTGAGGAGATCCGGACGCGCGTGGATGCCTCCGGGATTTCCCGTGACCGGATTACCATTGAGATCACGGAGAGTGTGATCGGAAGCAATTTTGAATTTATCAAAGAACGGGTGGAGCGATTCCGAAGCCTCGGTTTTGCAGTCTGGATTGATGACTTCGGAAGCGGCTATTCTTCCCTGGACGTGCTGCAGAGCCTTAAGTTCGATCTGATCAAGTTTGATATGGGCTTCATGCGGAAACTGGATGAAGGGGAGAACGGAAAGATTATTCTGACGGAACTGATGCAGATGGCAGCGTCCCTCGGTGTGGATACGGTCTGCGAGGGGGTTGAGACGCTGGAACAGGTCAGGTTCCTGCAGGAGATCGGCTGCTCCAGGCTGCAGGGATACTATTTCAGCAAGCCGGTGCCCTTTGAGGCAATCCTCGAAAAGTACAGGAAAGGGATCCAGATCGGGTACGAGAATCCGGCGGAATCCTCGTACTATGACGCGATTGGAAGAGTCAACCTCTACGACCTGGCTTCCATCGTCAACGAAGATGAAAGAATTCTGTCCGGATTCTATGACACGCTTCCGATGAGCGTCATAGAGGTCAGGGACGGGAAGGCAAAGTATGTGCGGAGCAACCGGTCCTACCGTGATTTTATGAGCCGCTTCTTTGAGATCGATATTACATCGGACGATATGAACCTCGACGCTGAGATGGAGAGGTACGGACTGAGTTTTATCCGTGTTCTGTATCAGTGCTGCAAAGACGGGAACAGAGTCTTCTTCGATGAGAGACTGCCGGACGGATCCCTGGCGCACTGCTTTGTCAGAAGGATCAGCCAGAATCCGGTGACGGGAAAGGCTGCCGCCGCGGTTGCGGTTCTGTCGATTACCGAGGCGGACGAGGGTGCCTCCTATGCGGAGATCGCGAGAGCGCTGGCATCGGACTATTACAATATTTATGTGGTGGATCTTGACACCGAGCATTTCATCGAGTATTCCTCTGTTGCCGGGAAAGACGAGCTTGCGGAGGAACGGCATGGAACCGATTTCTTTGCCAGGGCCAGGGAAGATACGATGACCCGTATCTATAAAGATGACAGAAAACCATTCCTGACCTGGTTCTCAAAGGAGAATATCATCCTTGAACTGGACAGGAATGGTGTATTCACGACAACCTACCGGCTGATTGATACCGGAAAGCCGATGTATGTCAGTATGAAAATCACCCGGCTGGAGCAAAGATCCAACCGTATTATACTGGGTGTCAGTGTGATGGATTCGCAGAGTATCCGATCTGCTCCAGAATCTTCCCGATCGTTCTGAGTGTCCCGATGGTGAATTCTCTGCTGACAAGCGGCTTCTCGCCATCGGTAATGCAGCGCCCGAGCTGTTCGACTTCCAGTGAATAATTCTGCGGGACTGAGACGGTTTTCACTGTCCGGGTCCCGTTTTTGATGATCGTGTAGGTCATATCCCCACAGCCGTTGAATTCACCGGTGGAGCGGATCGAGCCTTCCGTCCCTTCTATCCGAAGCTGGTCAATCCGAAGATCAGCGTCCGTGCGCAGCACCATACCACAGTTCATCATCGCTTTTGTTCCGTCGCGGTAGGTGAAGACCGCGCTGGTCAGCGCGTCCACTCCTTCCGGGGAAAATGTGCTGCAGGCCTGAACGTCATCGGGCTGGGATCCGAGCATCCAGGCGATCATCGTCGCGGTGTAGCATCCAAGGTCGTAGACACTGCCGCCCAGGGTTTCTCTGCGCATGCGGATATTGCTGAGATTGTAGTCGGAGGTCAAAAACTGGGACTCGATATACAGAACTTTCCCGATTGTCTGGCTGTCGAGTTCTTCCTTGATGGCGGCAACCCACGGGGAGTGCAGATACGCGAAAGCCTCCATCAGAAAGACACCATTCTCATCTGCCGTCCGGAACAGCTCCTCCGCTTCGCGTGCCGTCGGAACCAGAGGCTTCTCGCACAGGACATGCTTTCCGTGCTGAAGCGCTTTCTTTGCCCATTCATAGTGAAGCGTGTTCGGGAGAGGAATGTACACGGCTTCAACCTCCGGATCTTCCAGAAGCTGATCATAGCTGTCATACGCTTTCCTGAATCCGAACGCTTCCTGATACGTCAGAACCTTCTTGAGATCTCTGCCTGCGATCGCGTGCAGCGTGCAGTTTTTTGCGAGTTTCATTCCGGGAATTGTCTGTCCCTTCGCGATTCCGGCTGTTCCGAGCACACCCCAGTTTATTTTTCTCATTTTTCTGTTTCCTTTCCATGATAATCGTGTGACGCCTGCTTCACTATTATCATATTAGCGGATACCGGAGGAAGATCAAATAAGATCCTGCTTCTTTTTTGTGAAAAACGTGTTATGATGAGATCGTAAGACCGCGAAGCGGTTAACCATCCGGAACCGGATACAGGCATGTGAATCATGCTGTCTCATAAAGTGACAGGGGAAATGATATGAACAGAATGCGCACAAAGAGCAGAATCACAAGATTGCTGGCGGTTCTTCTGACTGCGGTGATGATACTTGCAATCGCCGTGCCGGTGAGTGCGAAGAAGGTAACGAAGCAAAAACTCACGCTCAAAGTCGGCGATGCGGGAAAACTCAGTGTCAGAATCGGCAGGAAAAATGTCAGGAAGGTCAGGTGGACTTCGTCAGACAGCACGGTTGTGTGGATCTCGAAAAAGAACGGCAAGCTGCGCGCGTTGAAGCCGGGAGAGGCAGTAATCACCGGAAAGTATAAGAAGAGCCGCTATAAGGTTATAATCACGGTAAAGGGGAAGACAAAAGAGAAGACAAGAGAGAAGACCGAAGAGAAGACTGCTGAGAAAGCAGAAGAGAAGTCCACGGGGCAGACAGAAAACCCGCCGGCAGGACAGGCGGAAAACCAGTCGGCAGGGCAGGCAGAGAACCCGTCCGCCGGGCAGGAAAATGAATCGTGATATGTGAAACTGTATGCAGACCGGGCAGGGGGAGAATTCCTTCTGCCCGGTCTGTATGTGCAGCAATTGAAGACATCTGAACCGGCGGATGCATTTTGCACGGAAAAAAAGAGGGCAGTATGTTATAATACTTCGCATACAGAAAAAAGGAGTATGAATTATGGCCCGCAGACAAGTCAGCGTTTCTCCGTGGGGGGATTTTCTCAGGGCAGTCGTGACTGCGCTGTTCATCATCAGTGCGGCGGTGGTAATCATCCTGTATTTCAGACCGCTCTATTACCTGGATATCAGCATTCTTCATCTGGACAAGGCTTCCGGCCTGGATCCTTCGGCTGTGCGGAGAAACTATGATGCGGTCTGTGATTATCTGTTTTTCTGGAACCGGGGAGAATTGATCCTGCCGGATCTTGCCATGAGTGAGCACGGCCGGATTCATTTCGCGGACTGCAAAAGGATCTTTGATGTGGTGCAGATCCTGTGCCTGGCATCCGGAATCCTGACCCTGGCCGGAGCGCTGCGCCGGAAGCATACGGCTAGGTGCCTGCGCATCGCCGGCTTCCTGACGATCACGATCCCCATTGTCCTGGGACTGCTGGCCTTCTTTTCCTGGGATTCGCTGTTCGTGACATTCCACACCATCTTGTTCCGGAATGATTACTGGCTGTTTGATCCACGCACGGATCCCATCATCCTGATCCTGCCGGACGGCTTTTTCTTTCAGTGTGCGGTCGGTATCTTTGTGATCGTCCTCGCCGGAGGAATCCTGTGCCTGCTGAGGGCACATAAGAAGGCGTCAGGAGGACGCAGGAGACGTTGATCCGAACCGGGCTGGAGAGACCGGATCTGGCCGGAGGCAGAGGTCAACTGTATCAAGCGATATCAAAATCTATATCAATCTGAAGAAGGAGAATTTATGGATCTGAAAAATCTGACTGCGTACACACTCGTTATGAAGAAAGACCTTACGGACATCGGTTCCGTGGGCTGGCTTCTTCGGCACAATCAGACAGGTGCCCGTGTGATGCTGATTGAAAATGAGGACGACAACAAGGTTTTCAATATCGCGTTCCGCACGACACCGGAAAACTCTACCGGTGTTCCGCATATCATCGAACATACGGTACTGTGCGGCTCCGCGAAATATCCTTCCAAGGATCCTTTTGTCGAACTGGTAAAGGGATCCATGAATACCTTCCTGAATGCCATGACCTATCCGGACAAGACGATGTTCCCTGTGGCAAGCTGCAATGACCAGGACTTCCGGAATCTGATGGATGTCTATCTGGATGCCGTGTTCCACCCGAATATTTACCGCAATGAGAAGATCTTCCGCCAGGAGGGCTGGAGCTGGCAGATCGAAGACCCGGAGGATCCGGTTGTGATCAACGGCGTTGTCTACAATGAGATGAAAGGCGCATTTTCATCGCCCGACGACGTGCTGGAACGCCGGATCATGAACTCCCTGTTCCCGGATACGACGTACGGAGTGGAATCCGGCGGCGATCCGCAGCACATTCCGGACCTGACGTATGAGGAGTTTCTGGAGTTTCACCGGAAGTATTACAATCCATCCAACGCCTATCTCTATCTGTATGGGAAGATGGATTTTGCCGAGCGTCTGGAATATCTGGACAAGGCGTACCTGAGTGAATTCGATCAGGCTCCGGAGATGGGAGAGAACGGCCCGGCCTATTCTCTGGTGGGATACCAGGAAAGTTTTGACCAGCCCGTGGAGGTCTGCGTACCCTATCCGATCGGGGAGAGTGATCCGCTGGAGGATAACACTTATCTTTCCTGGAATGTTGTCTGCGGCGAGAGCAGTGACACCAGGCTCGCGAACTCCTTTGCCGTGCTTGATTACGCCCTTCTGGACAGCCCCGGCGCGCCGCTGAAGATGGCGCTCCTTGACGCCGGAATCGGGAAGGATGTCTACGGGTCTTATGACTCCGGGATCCGCCAGCCGGTTTTCTCTATCATCGCGAAGGGGGCAAATGAGAAGGACTCTCTTCGGTTCCGTGAGATGATCCGCACCTGCCTTCAGAAGCTGTGCGTGGAAGGCCTGAACCAGAAAGCGCTGGAAGCAGCCATCAACACGATGGAATTCAAGTACCGTGAGGCGGACTTCGGCGGATACCCGAAGGGACTGATCTATTCGATCGACTGCTTTGACAGCTGGCTGTACCGGGATGACCAGCCGTTTGACTATCTGCTGCAGCTTGCGGATTATCAGTTTCTGAGAGAACAGATCGGGTCCGGGTATTATGAAAAACTGATCAGGACCTACATTCTGGAGAATCCACATGCTTCCTTCGTGACCCTGACGCCGGAAAGGGGGCTGGCCCAGGAGGCCGAAGCCAAGACTGCAAAGAGGCTGCAGGAATGGAAGAGTACGCTGACCGGGGAGCAGATTGACAAACTGATTGAGGATACCAGGGCATTGCGCGCGTTCCAGGAAGCTCCTTCCACGAAGGAGGAGCTGGAGGCAATCCCGATGCTTTCCAGAAAGGACCTGCGCAGGGAGGCTCTGCCTTTCCACAACGAGGTCTTCGTGAAAGATGGCGTGAAGCTTGTCCACCATGCGGAGCAGACCAACGGGATCGCGTACATCTCGCTTCTGTTTGACGTGTCCTCCCTGGCGCAGGAAGACCTTCCCTGCCTCGGGATTCTGCGCAGTGTCCTCGGGATGGTGTCGACAGAACACTATACCTATGAAGAACTGGCCAATGAGATCGGGCGCAGGACGGGAGGCGTATCCACGGGGATGGGTGTGATCGCGGATCCGGAAGATGCTTCGCGTCTGAAGGCCGTATTCAACATCGACATCGCTACGCTTCCTGGGGAGATTGCATTTTCCATGGAGATCGCGTCAGAGATTCTGTTCTCCTCCCGGCTTGACGATGGGAAACGGCTGAAGGAAATCCTGCAGAAGGTGAAGAGCCGTCTGTACGCGAAACTGACCTCGGCGGGACATATGACTGCGGTGACAAGGGCGATGGCCGGATTTAGCGCGGATATGTGCTTCTCGGACGCGACCGCCGGGCTGACTTTCTATCAGGAACTGAAGCGGTACGAAGAAACCTTTGACAGTCTCAAGGATGAACTGACAGCAAAGCTGAAGCGGATTCTGTCCTCCATCCTTCGAAGCGACGGGTTCCTGGTCAGCTTTACCGGAGACGCGAAGGAACGTGACCGGATCCTGGACGAAGCGGTCCGGATCAGGGAGAAGCTCTCCGGCGATGTATGCAAAGAGGGCGGATCCATCAAAGACATCACCGGCCTTTCCCTTCAGCTGAAGAAGGAAGGCTTCCAGACACCGGCGAAGGTGCAGTATGTCGCGCAGGCCGGGAACTACCGTGACGCCGGCCTTCCCTTTACCGGCGCGCTGAACGTGCTGAAGGTGATACTGAATTATGAATACTTGTGGACCAATGTGCGCGTGATTGGCGGTGCTTATGGCTGCGGGGTGACATTTAACAAAAACGGATCCTCCGCGTTTTACTCCTACCGGGATCCGCATCTGAAGAATACGTTGGAGATTTATCGCGGCATCACGGCATTCCTGAAGGAGTTTGACTGCGACGAGCGGGACATGACCAAGTATGTGATCGGGACGATCTCCAACGCGGATACCCCGCTGACGCCGAGAAGTGCCGGCCTGCGGTCCATGCATGCATGGCTGACCGGCAGCACGCTGGAGAAAATCCAGAAAACACGGAATGAGATCCTTGCCTGCAGTGTGGAGGACATCCGCGCTCTGGCAGGTTATATCGAAACGATTCTGCAAAAGGGTGCGGTATGCGTGGTCGGCAATGAGGAGAAGATCAGCGCGGACGCAGCGCTCTTTGACGCGGTCAGCGCGGTGTGAGAGGAAGTGCGATGAAGAAAGATGAGTTTCGTTCCGGTTTTGCCGCGATCGTCGGCCGGCCGAATGTCGGCAAGTCCACCCTCATGAATCATCTGGTCGGACAGAAGATCGCGATTACGAGCGCAAAGCCCCAGACGACACGCAGCCAGATCCGGACGGTCTATACCTGTCCACAGGGGCAGATCATATTCCTGGATACACCGGGGATCCACAAGGCGGAAAGCAGGCTGGGGGAATACATGGACGATGTCGCGCTGGAGACACTGTCCCAGGCGGATGTGATCCTGTGGCTGGTAGAGCCTTCCGGTTTCAGCGGAGCGGGAGAGCAGTACATCGCCTCGCAGCTGAAGCTTCAGAAGAAGCCGGTGATCCTGGTCATGAACAAGATCGATACCGTGGATAAGAAGGATGTTCCGCGGTATATGGAACGGTACCGCGCGCTGTATCCGTTTGACGAGATCATTCCGGTGAGCGCCCTGCGCAGCGTGAATATTGACAGTGTGCTGGAGGCTGTCTTCGCGCATCTTCCGGAAGGCCCCATGTATTATGATGAGGAGACCGTCACCGACCAGACGATGCGCAGCCTCGCGGCGGAGATCATCCGGGAGAAGGCGCTCCGCTGCCTGAAGGAAGAGGTGCCCCACGGGATCGCTGTCGAGATCCTCTCCATGAAGGAAAGGGAGCGGAAGACAGATGACATGATCTGGGACATCGAAGCGGTGATTATCACAGAGAAGGATTCCCACAAGGGGATTATCATCGGCAAAGGCGGAAGCATGCTGAAGAAAATCGCGACCCAGGCCAGGCTTGCGATTGAGGAGATGGCCGGGCAGCATGTCAACCTGAAGGTTTTCGTGAAGGTGCGCAAGGACTGGCGGGACAACGTGGGAATTCTCAAAAGCCTGGGATATGAAACCAGACCGGGCAAAAACAGGACGCGCAGATAACATGTTTTTATAGAGGAAACTGCATGTGAGCACAGGCGGCATTGAGCTGCAGGGGATGGTGATGAAGGCGTCCCCTGCCGGAGAATATGACAGACGGATCATACTGCTGACGCAGGAGAGAGGAAAGATTACAGCGTTTGCCAGAGGCGCGCGCAGAATGGGAAGCGCGCTGGGAGCGGCGACGGTTCCTTTTGCGTTCGGAACATTCCGCCTGTATGAAGGACGCACTGCCTATACCTGCGTCAGCGCGCAGATCAGCGAGTATTTCCAGGCGCTGAAAACTGATTATATCGGCGCATGCTTCGGCGCGTATTTCATGGAATTCGCGGATTATTACGCGCGGGAAAACCTGGAAGCGGGAGATATGCTGAACCTTCTGTACGTCTCACTGCTTGCGCTTGGGATGGAAGCAATCCCGAACGAACGCGTGCGCTATGCGTTTGAAGTGCGTCTCATGGTGCAAAGCGGTGAGTTTCCTGTTGATATTACGCAGGACGAAAGCCTGTCTCCTGCAGCCCGCAAGGCATTCTACCATATGATCACAGCGCCTCTGAACAGGCTGTTTTCTTTCGAGGTGACGCAGGAAATTATGCGTGAGATTTGCCGGCGTCAGGACCGGCTGCGCGCCGGATTCATCGACCGGACTTTTCACAGCCTGGCTGTTCTGGAGGAACTGGTGCAGTAAGCGCAACTAACGATTGAAAACAGCCCATTCTCAAGGTATAATAGCTTGATTACTCAGGGGAGGAGGGCAGCCGCACGATATGAAAACTGCGAAAACCGGTGCATTAGCCGCAATGATTGTCTGCGTCTGTTATCTCTCCGGCTGCAGTATGCTTGACAGGATCATAGGAGCGGATGACTGGAAGGAATGGACGCCTGAGACCACCAGCGTACAGGTTCACGCGGACGGGTCTTTGACGGAAACGATCTTTGACACGCTGGACCAGACCTGGTATCAGGGCAATGAACTCCAGGACATGATCGCAAGGTCCATGAATGAGTACAATGAATCTCACACGGACCGGGCCATCCAGGTGACGTCCTACAGCGACACGGATGGCAAGGTGAAGGTAGTGATCGACTACAGGACGGGAGAGGACTTTGCCGCGTACAATAACACGCAATTCTGCTGCGGTTCCATGCTGGACGCGCAGATGAAGGGCTTTCTGTTTGAAGGATCTTTCTACGCGGTAGACAAGGACCGGTTGCAGGGGGAAGCGATGGACGCTGCCGAGCCGTTGAGCCACAAGGAATACAGTGTGGTGATCTCAGACGGAACCCATGTCGTGCAGGTCCCCGGAGAGATCCGGTATGTGAGCAAGGGCGCCCAGCCTGTCAACAGCCATGTGGCGAAAGAGGCGGACACTGCGAACGAGGACGGCTCCTCCCTTCTCTATATCATCTATGAGAAGGACCAGGAGGGATTCTCATTGCAGTCAGAATAAAGCAAAGATAAAGGAGTAGATGCATCATGGAAAAGACGATGGAGAAGATCGTAGCACTGGCCAAGAACAGAGGATTTGTGTATCCGGGCAGCGAGATCTACGGCGGACTGGCGAACACCTGGGATTACGGCAATCTCGGCGTTGAGCTGAAGAACAACGTCAAGAAGGCCTGGTGGCAGAAGTTCGTGCAGGAGAGTCCGTACAATGTCGGCGTTGACTGCGCGATTCTCATGAACAGCCAGACCTGGGTGGCGTCCGGCCATATCGGAGGCTTCTCCGATCCGCTGATGGACTGCAAGGAGTGCCATGAAAGATTCCGTGCCGACCAGCTGATCGAGAACTACTGCAAGTCGAAAGGAATCGATCTGGGCAAGAGCGTTGACGCGATGAGCCATGAAGAGATGAAGGGCTTTGTCGATGACAACCAGATTCCCTGCCCGACCTGCGGAAAGCACAATTTTACCGACATCCGTCAGTTTAACCTGATGTTCAAGACCTTCCAGGGCGTTACCGAGGACGCGAAGAACACGGTGTATCTGCGCCCGGAGACCGCACAGGGTATCTTCGTCAACTTTAAGAACGTGCAGAGAACCTCCAGAAAGAAGATTCCGTTCGGCATCGGCCAGATCGGAAAGTCGTTCCGCAATGAGATTACGCCCGGCAACTTTACGTTCCGCACGCGTGAGTTTGAGCAGATGGAACTGGAATTCTTCTGCAGGCCGGGAACGGACCTGGAGTGGTTTGAGTACTGGAGAGGCTTCTGCAGAGACTGGCTCAAGTCGCTGGGCATCAAGGACGAAGAGCTGAGACTGCGTGACCACGATCCTGCCGAGCTGGCATTCTATTCGAAGGGAACCACCGACATCGAGTTCCTGTTCCCGTTTGGTTGGGGTGAACTGTGGGGCATCGCGGACCGGACCGATTATGACCTGACACAGCATCAGAATACCTCCGGACAGGATATGAGCTACTTTGACGATACGACGAACGAGAAGTATGTGCCGTATGTCATCGAACCGTCACTGGGCGCGGACAGAGTTGTCCTTGCGTTCCTGTGCGCGGCGTATGACGAAGAAGTACTGGACGAGGCAAAGAATGATGTCCGTACGGTCCTGCGGTTCCATCCGGCTCTGGCGCCGGTGAAGATCAGTGTTCTTCCGCTGAGCAAGAAGCTGTCGGAAGCTTCCATGAAGATCTGGGAAGAACTGTCGAAGAAGTACAACTGCGAGTTCGACGACAGAGGAGCGATCGGTAAGCGCTACAGGAGAGCGGACGAGATCGGAACACCTTTCTGCGTGACCTACGATTTCGATTCGGAGACAGACGGCTGCGTTACGATCCGTGAGCGTGATTCCATGGAGCAGGTCCGCGTGAAGATTGCCGAGCTGGACCAGTGGTTTGACGGAAAGTTCTCATTTTAAATCTGACAGGAAAAGCACAGACGTAGACTGTAGTAATCAATGAAGACCCTCTGTACCTGCCGTATGCAGGCAGAGCACGCACAGTTACCTGCGGGTAAGGAAAGGAGTTTATCACATGAATGTTTCACCGCTTCAGTCAGCCAGATACGAATACACCCCGAAGCTTCCGGGCATGCTCAGGCATGGAATCGCGGACATCTGCGTAAAAGAGGGAGAAGCGACACAGAGTGTTGCGGATCAGGAGAAGATTCAGGCGCTGTTCCCGAACACCTACGGAAAGAAGGAGATCACCTTCCAGAAGGGAGCGAACACTTCCGCCGCGAAGAAGCAGGTGGTAGGCGTGATCCTTTCCGGCGGACAGGCTCCCGGCGGACACAACGTTGTATGTGGCCTGTATGACGCGCTGAAGGCAACGAACAAAGAGAATGTCCTTCTCGGTTTCAAGGGCGGCCCGAGCGGCCTGATCCAGGATGATTTCATCATCTTTGACGACGAATACATCGACCAGTTCAGAAACACCGGCGGATTCGACATCATCGGTTCCGGAAGAACCAAGCTTGAGACGGAAGATCAGTTCAAGATTGCTGCGCAGGTATGCGAGAAGCATGGCGTTACCGCGATCGTGATCATCGGCGGCGACGATTCCAACACCAACGCGGCTGTTCTGGCAGAGTACATGGCTGCCCACAACACCGGTGTCCAGGTCATCGGCTGCCCGAAGACCATCGACGGCGACCTGAAGAATGAAGATATCGAAGCTTCCTTCGGATTTGATACCGCGACAAAGACCTACAGCGAGCTGATCGGCAATATCGAGAGAGACTGCAACTCTTCCAAGAAGTACTGGCATTTCATCAAGGTCATGGGACGCAGCGCTTCCCATGTCGCGCTGGAGTGCGCGCTGGAGACGCAGCCGAATGTCTGCCTGATCTCTGAAGAGGTTGCCGAGAAGAAGATGTCTCTGTCTGAGATCGCGGACCAGATCGCGGATTCTGTGGAGAAGAGAGCTGCGGACGGCATGAACTTCGGTGTCGTCATCATCCCTGAGGGCGTGGTCGAGTTTGTTCCGGAGTTCAAGGCACTGATCGCTGAGATCAACGAGATGCTTGCCGGAGAGAAGGCAGACGCCTTCAACGCGCTTGCCGACTGGAACGCCAAGTATGAATTCATCAGCAAGGGCCTGAGTGCTGAGTCCATGAAGGTCTTCGAGATCCTTCCGCAGGCGATTCAGCAGCAGCTGTTCCTTGACAGGGATCCGCACGGCAACGTACAGGTGTCCCTGATCGAGTCCGAGAAGCTGTTCTCCGCGATGGTAGGCGCCAAGCTTGCGCAGCGTGCGTCTTACACCGGAAAGTACACGGCAATGCATCATTTCTTCGGCTATGAAGGAAGATGCGCGTTCCCGTCCAACTTTGACGCGGACTACTGCTACTCTCTGGGTTACAATGCTTTCATGCTGATCCAGTATGGCTACACCGGATATCTGTCCAAGGTTTCCAACCTGTCGAAGCCCGCGGAAGAGTGGGTTGCCGGCGGCATGCCCATCACCAAGATGATGAACATGGAGAGAAGGCACGGAGAGGACAAGCCGGTTATCCGCAAGGCGCTTGTGGAACTCGATGGCGCACCGTTCAAGTACTTTGAGGCACACAGGGCTGAGTGGGCCGAGAAGACCTGCTACACCTTCCCGGGCGCGATCCAGTACTTCGGTCCGGCTTCCGTCTGCGACCTCACGACCAGGACGCTGGCGCTGGAGAAGGGCGAGTAATCAACCCGGGTAATAATGGTCATAAAACAGGGGGCGCAGCTCCCTGTTTTACTATGCCTTCAATCATGCTGCAGCGGTTACCGGACTCCTTCGCTGCGCCCCCCAAAAGTCTACGCTCAGTAGCCCAGGGTCTGTAAAGGGGCGGTCGCCGTTTTAGATTTGATAAACCTTCAAAATTTCTCATGAGATGCGACGCATGCTGTGGACAAAGACAACCGCGACAGCTATAATGTTTAAATGAATCAGTGCCTTATCCGAAAGGCACTGCAAGGGTAAACATTAATGCTTTATCAAACCGACACAGGAGGATGGAAAATGGCAACAAAGTACGTGTATATGTTCACGGAAGGCAACGCCAGCATGAGAAATCTGCTGGGTGGAAAGGGTGCCGGCCTTGCGGAGATGACAGGGCTTGGTCTTCCGGTTCCGCAGGGTTTCACAATCACAACAGAAGCCTGCACGAAGTACTATGAAGACGGACGCCAGATCAACGAAGAGATTATGGCGCAGATCCGCGAGGGAATCGACAAGATGGAACAGATCACCGGGAAAAAGTTCGGTGACAAGGAGAATCCGCTGCTGGTTTCCGTCCGTTCCGGCGCACGCGCGTCCATGCCAGGCATGATGGATACGATCCTGAACCTTGGCCTGAATGAGGACGTTGTGGAAGCGCTGTCTTTAAAGAGCGGCAATCCCCGCTGGGCATGGGACTGCTACCGCAGATTCATCCAGATGTTCTCTGATGTTGTCATGGAAGTCGGCAAGAAGTACTTTGAAGAGCTGATCGACCAGATGAAGATGCGCAAGGGTGTCACGCAGGATATCGAGCTGGACGCGGACGATCTCAAGACGCTGGCAAACCAGTTCAAGGAAGAGTACAAGGCAAAACTCGGCAAGGATTTCCCGACAGATCCGAAGGAGCAGCTTGTTGAGGCGATCAAGGCTGTGTTCCGCTCCTGGGATAATCCGCGCGCGAACGTGTACCGCCGCGACAACGACATTCCGTATTCCTGGGGAACCGCTGTCAATGTCCAGATGATGGCATTCGGCAACATGGGCGAGACCTCCGGAACCGGTGTTGCATTTACGAGAGATCCTGCGACAGGCGAGAAGCACCTGATGGGTGAGTTCCTGCTGAACGCGCAGGGCGAGGACGTGGTTGCCGGCATCCGTACACCGAACAAGATTGACCAGCTGAAGGATATGATGCCTGAGGTCTATGAGCAGTTTACGACCATCTGCAAGACTCTGGAGGATCACTACAGAGACATGCAGGATATGGAGTTCACGATCGAGGACAAGCATCTGTACATGCTTCAGACCAGAAACGGCAAGCGTACCGCGAAGGCTGCTCTGAAGATCGCCTGCGACCTTGTGGACGAGGGCATGATCGATGAGAAGCAGGCGGTCCTGATGATCGACCCGAGAAATCTGGATACGCTGCTGCATCCGCAGTTTGACCCAACCTACCTTGCGAAGGCTTATCCGATCGCGCATGGTCTGCCGGCATCCCCGGGAGCTGCGTGCGGACAGGTTGTCTTCACCGCGGAGGATGCGACCAGATGGAAGGCGAAGGGCAGAAAGGTTGTCCTGGTGCGTCTGGAGACGAGCCCGGAGGATATCGAAGGCATGAAGAGCGCACAGGGCATCATTACCGTGCGCGGCGGCATGACCAGCCACGCGGCGGTTGTTGCCAGAGGCATGGGCGCGTGCTGCGTGTCCGGTGTTTCCCAGATTGAGATGGACGAGGCGAACAAGTGCTTCACGATCGCAGGAAAGACCTTCCGTGAGGGTGACTGGATCTCCGCGGACGGCTCCACCGGCAACCTGTATGACGGTGTGATCCCGACTGTCGAGGCGAAGATCGCAGGCGAATTCGGCCGTATCATGGGCTGGGCTGACAAGTATCGCAGACTGAAGGTCCGTACAAACGCGGATACGCCTGCTGACGCGAAGAGAGCGCATGAGCTTGGCGCAGAAGGAATCGGCCTGTGCAGAACGGAGCATATGTTCTTTGAGAAGGACAGAATCGAAGCATTCCGTGAGATGATCATCTCTGATACGGTTGAGGAGAGAGAAGAAGCGCTGGCAAAGATCCTTCCGGTTCAGCAGCATGACTTTGAGAAACTCTACGAAGCACTTCAGGGCGCGCCTGTAACCATCCGTTTCCTGGATCCGCCTCTGCATGAGTTTGTCCCGACAGAGGAAGCCGATATCGCGAAGCTGGCCGAGGCGAAGCATAAGAGTGTCCAGGCCATCAAGACCATCATCAACGCGCTTCACGAGTTCAACCCGATGATGGGACACCGCGGCGTGCGTCTTGACATCACCTATCCGGAGATTTCCAAGATGCAGACAAAGGCTGTCATCCGCGCGGGCATCAATGTACAGAAGAAGCATCCTGAGTGGACGATCAAGCCGGAGATCATGATCCCGCTTGTCGGCGACAACAAGGAATTCGAGTTTGTCCGCAAGACGGTCATCGAGACTGCGGATGCCGAGATCAAGAAGGCCGGTGTGGATATGAAGTATGAAGTCGGAACCATGATCGAGATTCCGAGAGCGGCGTTGACTGCGGATGAGATTGCGAAGGGAGCTGATTTCTTCTGCTTCGGTACCAATGACCTGACGCAGATGACATATGGCTTCTCCCGTGATGACGCGGGCAAGTTCCTCCAGGCTTACTATGACGCGAAGATCTTTGAGAACGATCCGTTCGCGAAGCTCGACCAGAGCGGCGTCGGCAAGCTGATGGAGATGGCGATCAAGCTTGGCAAGGATGTGAATCCGAAGCTTCATATCGGTATCTGCGGTGAGCACGGCGGAGACCCGACTTCCGTAGAGTTCTGCGATTCGATCGGACTGGACTATGTGTCCTGCTCGCCGTTCCGCGTACCGATTGCGAGACTGGCTGCGGCACAGGCTGCGATCAAGGCAAAGCAGTAAGAAAAACCAGAAAGCGTACAAGGCGGCGGTCCGCCGCATGAGACAGCGGGAGTCCGGAAGAGCTCCTGCTTTCTCTGTTTCCGGCTCTGGTTTCCTGTTTTGCTCAGCCCCCGATACAGGTGCCGCAATATTGGTTCAAACTGTATAAAAAGATCCCTGCTTCCAGGCAGATTCTTTGTTCGTTTCTGCGATTGACCCTTTCTACCCATTGTGATAGTATGTCTTCGGGTTGGATGTACGTTTACATGAGTCATGTGCTCATGTGATACAGCCGTGTGGGAGGAAATGCTATGATCAGTCAGAGTATCAGTGGAAAGCAGGGCGATAACATCGGCAAGATGATCCCTCATATCGTTCAGACGGCATGCGCGTATAAGAGCGTGATTACCTTTGAAGTGAACGATAAGAGGGTGAATGCGAAGAGTATCATGGGCGTCATGGTGCTTGCCAGTCAGGATTCCCCCAAGATCAAGATTTACGCGGACGGGGAAGACGAAGAAGAAGCAGTGATGACAATCGCGAAGCTGCTTGGATAATCAGTGGCCAGACAGAATCCAGAAAGAATGAGACGTACGGCATGTTCCGTACGTCTTTTTTGCAGCCGCGCTCAGCGCAGCAGGACATCCATGATGCGCTCATAGTCTGTTCTGGATTCCATATGATCCAGCACGGACGCGATGATGTCGTACCGGTCGGAGATGATGCCGTCGACTCTCTGCCGTACCATGTTCTGGGCGGTTTTTCTGCTGTTGACCGTCCAGCAGTACATTTTCTTTCCTTTGGAATGAATCGCCCGCATACGCTGCTGGCTGATCGCGTTGGACTGCGCGAGCAGAATGTTTCCGGACAAAGATGAAGGGGAGCCGTATGCGAAGAAGTACAGATATCCGCACGGGATATCCGGGATCCGTTTTGAGATATAGTTGATCAGGGAATAGTTCATGGAGATCAGCACACAGTCCTGCTCCATGTTCCTTTCGCGGACCATGCGCGCGACATCCCTTGCCATCTGAACGTCCGCAGTCGCTCCTTTCAGCTCCAGGTACAGCCTGACCTGTCCCTTCGCCTTGTCCAGCACTTCAGACAGCAGCGGGATCTGCCGTGTTGTCCACTCAGGGCCGGGCAGCTCAACCGCACGGACCTGGCTCAGGGTCATTTCATCGATCCTGTCAGGAAGACCGCACAGCCTCTTCAGCGTCGCGTCATGGAAAATGACATATTCCCCGTCTGCCGTTCTCTGGATATCTGTCTCCAGCGCCGGCGCGCCGAGCCCGACTGCCAGATCCATTCCTTCCAGTGTGTTCTCCGTATCCAGGTCTCCGCCGAGCCGGTGTACAACCGCCTCGATGTGCTTGGCCGGAGGGAAAAGATAGTTGAACTGAACATAGGAGACTGCGGTCGCGGCGGCGATGAGAAGCAGGACAGCCGGGAGAAACCAGCGGAAGAAAGGCTTCTGTTTCCGGCGCTTCTGCATCGGAAGCGCATCATGATTCATGTAATGATAAAGTGCGGAGATTCTTACCGGAAGAATCCACAGAGCGAGCAGAACTGCAAGCATCAGGACAGCAAGCCCGGTAAAAACAGAAAGAAGAACCAGCACTCTGCGGCTCTTCGGCGGGAGGAAAAAGAACACTGTCTGGACCAGCAGCGGGAAATACAGAAAAACACCCGCAGCCGCAAGCAGGATGGCACAGAAGACCACAACCGTGAGCAGGATTTCACGGAAGAGAAAACGCCGGTGTTCCTTCACATAGAGTCTGGTCCGGGCACGGGCTGCGGAAGGATTCTCCTGCTTCAGAAGAATGTCATGAAGCAGAAGCGGGTTGCGCAGGATCGGTATGCAGACCAGGATAAAGGCTGCAAAATACAGCGCCAGAGACAGCAGCTTCTTGCTGACAAGGTAGCGGAAGTATCCCGGAATCTCAAAAGGATTCGGCACGATCGACAGAAGCGATATGGTAAAGAACAGGACAAAGACGTAATAGTACAGGATCAGCGTGATCGCTTCTCGGCACAAAAACAGGCGGATCGAGATGACGCTGCGCTTCAGAATGCGGAAAAGCCGTATCTTTTTCTGATAGAGCATGTCGTCAGACAGAAAGATGATTCCGTTCATGATGACGGCGCCGACCAGACCAAGAAAAGCCAGGAAGATGAGAATAAGCGCGTATCCCTGCCAGGAACGGAGAAAGAATCTGATGTTTGAGCTGGTCAGTGCGGCATGCCCTGTCGTGGAGATCAACGCAGAACAGATCCAGTCCAGTCCCTGTATCGCCAGGAAGAGGATCGCCGCGAAAAAAGCAGAGTAGAGGAGCATCCAGTCATAGTAAAAGGCTGGTATGACCCTCATCAGCAGCCGGACCAGCAGCTTTGGATGAGGCTGGGTATGAAGGTGGCGGGAATTGCCGGATCTGCGCATGAATCTGTCCTCCCTGACAGATGTTATCATACCACAAACTGACAAAGCTGATGCAGCTTATTGCTGAAAACTCGACACTTGACAAGCGGCTTTGGATGGTGTAGGATACGGACTTGTCAAAACACTGTGTGTGCGTAGCTCAGCTGGATAGAGCGTCTGGCTACGGACCAGAAGGTCGCGAGTTCGAATCTTGTCGCGCACGCGGGAGAACCCCTTTTTCCGGACGATCCGGAAGAGGGGTTCTTTGATATATGGCAGAAGTATGTCAGGAGAATCAGGAGAAAGGCCAGGATATCAGGATGCAGCTGATCAATTATAAGGCGACGGTCCAGTATGAGGGGACCCGATATAAGGGCTGGCAGAAGCAGCCCGGCACGGAGAATACGATCCAGGGAAAACTGGAGACGCTGCTGGCGCGCCTGCTGGAAACACCTGTTGAAGTGTACGGGGCAGGAAGAACGGATGCCGGTGTCCATGCCCTGGGGCAGACGGCGAGCTTCCGGGTACCGGAGGAAAGCCTGACCAAGCTGCTTGCCGCACCTCCTGCGGGCCTGCAAACCCTGCTGACAGGGGAGGAGACTGGCGTTGCGTCTTCGCTGCTTCCTTCCGGGCGGAAGGCTGCACAGGACCAGGCACTCTTCACTGCCCTGAATCATTACCTGCCGGATGACATTGCCATCTCACGTCTTGTCCGTGCTTCGGACCGGTTTCACGCACGGTATCTGACCAGCTCCAAGTGGTACCGCTATCAGATCCGGACCAATCCTGTGAGCGATGTGGTGAACCGCAGGTTCCTGTGGCAGTATGGGGAAGCGCTGGACGTCGAACGAATGAAGGAAGCAGCAGGCTGTCTGACCGGGCGTCATGACTTTGCGTCCTTCTGCGGCCTGAAGATGAAAAAAAGCACCGTGCGGACGGTATCAAAGATCGATATCCATCGATCCGGAAATGACCTGATCATACTGGACTATTACGGGGACGGGTTCCTGAATCATATGGTGCGGCTGATGACCGGGGAGCTGGTGGAGGCCGGAGCCGGAAGGCAGAGCCCGGAAGCGGTCGGAGAGATTCTTGCGCAGTGCAAAAAGGGCGCCGCATCCCATACTGCGCCGGCCTCCGGCCTGACCCTGATGGAAGTCCGGTACTAAGCGCCAGCCTTAGGCCTGACCCTGATGGAAGTCCGGTACTTCGTTCAGATCTTCCGCCGGAAAACCTGTGCCCTGGCGCACGTCTGAGGCAGGATGCGAACCGGCTGTGAAAGGCAGCCGGAGGCGAAAAACATATTATCCTCTTTCAGTGATTCATGGTATAGTATGAGGTAAGGATCAAAAGACCGACTGTCAGACAGGAGGTATCAACCATGGCAAAAGAAACCGTTAACTACAAGTGTCCATCCTGCGGAGGACCTCTGCACTTTGACTCCGCGACCGGCAAGCTGAAGTGTGATTACTGCCTGTCGGTCTACAAGCCGGACGAGATTGCGAAGATGTACGGCGATAAGCCTGATCAGAGTGCAGGCAAGCAGCAGGTGGAGTATGACCAGGAAGCTGAGGCTGATTTTACTTCCAGGAAGGAAGATGAGATAACAGTCGGCGGAAAGTGGGACGCATCGACGATCCCTGCGGACTGGGGCGAAGATTCCGCGAACATGGTCGCGTATACCTGCCCGAGCTGCGGCGGTGAGATTCTGGCGGAGGCTTCCACAGCGGCCACGTCCTGTCCGTACTGCGGCAATCCGACCATCATTGAATCCAAGCTGACAGGGACCATGCGTCCTCAGTACATTATTCCCTTCAAGCTGGACCAGAAGGCCGCGTCCGAGACGTACCGGAATTTCTGCAAGGGAAAGATGCTGCTCCCGAAGACATTTTCCTCAAACAGCACGATCGAGAAGCTGCGCGGCATCTATGTTCCGTTCTGGCTGTTCGACAGCCGGGTAAGCGGCGACTATGCATTTCTTGGTGAAACCTCGACCTCGCACCGTGAGGGAGATTATATCGTCACAAGGACGAGCCAGTATTCGATCCGCCGTTCTCTGAAGGTCGGGTTCAACCATATCCCGACGGACGCTTCCAGGAATATGCCGGACGATCTGATGGACAGCCTGGAGCCTTTCGATTATTCCCAGATGACACAGTTCTCGACCTCTTATCTGCCGGGCTATCTTGCGGACCGGAGTGATGTCTCCATCGAGGAAAGCTCTGACCGCGCGAAGAACCGCGCCGTTGAGAGCGCCCAGAACATTGCATTTACCGACGCCCGCAGGGGCCCGTACGCAAGCGTGCTTCCTTACGGGAGCCAGGTTTCCTTTGAGAAGGGGCAGGTGCACTACGCGCTCCTTCCGGTGTATATCCTGAAGGTAGCCTGGAACGGCAAGAACTATCTCTACGCGATGAACGGGCAGACCGGTAAGTTTGTGGGCGACCTTCCGGTGGACAAGGGGAGATTCTTCGGCCTGTTCGGCGGTCTGACCGGCATTCTGTTCATCGTGTTTTACATCCTCGTCCAGTTCATTTTGGGCGGATTCTGAGGAGGGAGCGGGTATGAAAATGATCAGAAAAACAGAGATGATGCTGCTTTTGCTGGCCTGTATGCTGCTCTTTGTTCCGGGTGCGGTGCATGCTGCCGAGGCGGATGTCGCCGGACGCTATGATGCGATCGAGTGTTCGCAGGGCGATACATACTACGAGTGTGACGGGGAGTACCTTGTCCTGAATGAGGACGGGAAAGGGGAGATCCAGTTCAGCGGTACTGTCTATTCCCTGACCTGGGAGATCGACGGAACGCAGCTTTCCATCACGGACGAAGACGGAGAGAATGTCACAGGTACTCTGGAAGATGGTGTGATCAACCTGGATTATCTGGACTACCAGTATGTCTATGTCAGAAATGATTCCTCCGTGGGAGGGTCGTTTGACGCGGCACCGTCGGGTGATGCTTCGGATCAGGCGCCTGCTTCGGACGATGTGCAGAAGGAGACCCAGAGCCAGGAAGTGCTGCAGACGGAAGAGGCGGATCAGACACAGTACACGCAGGAAGGACCTCAGGTCTATCTCGTCAAAGACCGCACGGATACCGGCAGCGGGGACGGTGACAGCGAAGGCGATCCGACCTGGCGCATGGATTATATCGCGCTGAATGAGGACGGGACGGGAACGTTCCTGTTCAACAAAGCGCTCTTTGTGATCCGCTGGAAGCAGGACGGCAACCAGTTCTCCTTCACCGATCATCTGGGACAGTCTTTCACCGGCACGATCGATTCCGGCACGATTACCGGAACCTACAGCAGATACCGCTATACATTTGAACGCGGAGGAAGTACGCTTCCTGTCTATACCCTGTCTCCGTCAGACTGGGGACATGGCCTTGCCCCGGTGGTGGACGAGGCAGATGTTCTGAGTGATGCGCAGGAGGCGGAGTATACCGCCAAAGCAAAGGAGCTTGCCGAACAGTATGATGTCGGTGTCTATGTGATCATCGTCGGAAGCAGGGATGCCTATACCAGAAGTAATGATATCTCTGTTCTGGGGGAGGAACTGTATGCCGGGTATGCGCTCGGAGTCGGCCCGACCGAAAAGAAGGAAAAGCACGGCAACAAGCACACGGAGGACTGGAAGGACGCAATCGTTCTGACAGTCGCGGTCAGTGAGCGCAAGTATGATATCTATGTGGCAGGAGACTACGCGAACTGGGCAATTCCGACCTATGGCCGGGAGCAGATCGAGGAACACGTCGTTGATGAGCTGAAGGAAAACCGCTGGTCCGGTTCTGTCGAACAGTATCTGGGCAGTGTGGAAAAGGTCCTGAAGATTGCCGCGAAGGGGAAGCAGATCAGCTTCAAAAATGACACGACAGGCCGTATGGTCGGCCTCTTCGTCCCGCTGATTCTTGCCCTGCTGTTTGGGTACGGGATCGCCGCGGTAATGCGGTCTTCCATGCAGAATACACAAAGAGCGAAGAATGCTGCCGCTTATGTCGCAAGCGATAAAGTGGACTTTACAAGACGGGAAGACCGGTACATCCGGACACTTGTATCGAGGGTCTACAGTCCGAAGGAGAAGAGCAGCTCAGGCTCCGGAGGAAGTTTCTCCTCTTCGAGCGGCGGCTCCCACTCCAGCGGGTCTTTCTGAGGAATGAGGATTCAAAACAAGAAGTGAATACAGTCGCACAGAAAAGCTGCCAACTGCGAAGATTCAGACCTGTGAACACAGTCAGGCTGAGGAAGGAGGAAGGAGAACACCATGATCAGACACGAGGGTACATCTTTCAGAGAACACATGCGTGACGGAAGAGGCACGGTGACCATCCATGAAATTCTGACCAAAGAGGAGCTCGACGGACACGGCAGGCTGTATGCCAGAATCGTTCTTCCACCGGGAGCCAGCATCGGCTGGCATGTCCATGAAGGGGAGACAGAGCCGTTCTATATCCTGAAGGGGGAGGCAACCTTCCTGGGCAATGATCGTATACCGGAGCTTGCGCACCCGGGCGATGTCTGCCTGATTGAGCCGGGGGAAGGTCATTCCATAGAGAACAATACGGATTCGGACGTGGAGCTGATGGCGCTGATCTACAACAAGGGACAGGCGAAGTAATCCGGAACCTCTTGTCAGAGGCATTGAAACCAAAGCAGGCAAATGCTATACTGAGAGTTACTTTTTTATGTGTGATTCAGCTGTAAGCTGACAGAGGAAAAGCATCTTCTATCCAGATGCGGGAGGAAATCCGATTATGAAAAAAGTGGAAGATTATGTAAGGACGATTCCGGACTTTCCGGAGCCGGGTATTATGTTCCGTGATGTGACCAGCGTACTTGCTGATGCGGACGGACTGGAACTTGCGATCAATGAGATGCAGAAGCTGATTGGCGATCCGGACGATGTGGACGTGATTGTAGGACTGGAATCCCGCGGTTTTATCTTCGGAATGCCCCTGGCCTACAACCTTCATAAGCCATTTGTGCTGGTGAGGAAGAAGGGAAAGCTTCCCTGCGAAACCATCGAGCAGACCTATGATCTGGAGTACGGAAGCGCGACCATCGAGATGCACAAGGATTCCATCAAGCCGGGCCAGAAGGTCGTGGTGGTGGACGACCTGATTGCGACGGGCGGAACCGTTGCGGCTGCAGTGAAGCTGATCGAGAAACTGGGCGGAATCGTCACAAGGTGTGTCTTCCTGATGGAGCTTGCAGGCCTGAAGGGAAGAGAACAGCTGAAAGGATACGACGTAGAAACCGTCATCGCCTACGAAGGAAAGTAAAGCATACCTGTGCGGCCTTTTCACAGGACGTAAGCGGAATGAATGTAAGTGATACGAAAAGGAAGGATTCAGGAGCAGGCGGTCTGGAATGGCTATGGAGATTGTACCGGCCATGGAAGCCGGAACAAATCTGAACAGTGAAACACATGCTCCGGCTGAGCAGCAGGCCAGCCGGAGGCTTTCTGATGCGGAACGGGACCAGATTCTGAAAGCGGATTCCTCCGCCAAGGCCATGCAGGATTACACCAGCCCGCAGGAACTTTACGGAGAGCTTGTTGCCGGTATCCGCAAGTATCATCCTTCCGAAGATCTTTCCATGATCGACAAGGCGTACCGGATCGCTTACGAAGCACATAAAACACAGAAGAGAAAGTCAGGGGAGCCCTACATCATCCACCCGCTCTGTGTCGCGATTATCCTCGCGGATCTCGAGCTGGACAAGGAGACGATTGTTGCGGGGCTCCTTCATGATGTCGTGGAAGATACCATCATGACGGAGGAAGAGATCCATCATGAGTTCGGCCCGGAGGTTGCCCTTCTGGTTGACGGCGTCACCAAACTGGGCAGGCTGAATTATTCCACTGACAAGCTGGATACACAGGCAGAGAATCTCAGGAAGATGTTCCTTGCGATGGCGAAGGACATACGGGTTATCCTGATCAAGCTGGCAGACCGTCTGCACAATATGCGCACGCTCCAGTATATGCGGCCTGAGAAGCAGAAGGAGAAGGCAAGAGAGACCCGGGAGATCTACGCGCCCATCGCGCAGCGGCTTGGTATCAGCAAGATCAAGGTCGAGCTGGACGATCTGTCCCTGAAGTACCTGGAGCCTGAGGTCTACTATGACCTGGTGGAGAAGGTATCCCTGAAGAAGGGAGAGCGGCAGTCGTTCATCAATGAGATCGTGCGCAATGTCGAGGTTCATATCAGCAAGGCGGGGATTCACGCGGAGATCTACGGACGGGCCAAGCATCTGTTTTCCATCTATAAGAAGATGGTGAATCAGGGCAAGACCATCGACCAGATCTATGATCTCTTTGCGGTGCGCATTATTGTCGATACGGTCAGGGACTGTTACGGGGCGCTTGGTGTGATCCATGAGATGTACAAGCCTGTGCCGGGACGGTTCAAGGACTACATCGCGATGCCGAAGCAGAATATGTACCAGTCGCTCCACACGACGCTGATCGGACCGGGCGGGACACCGTTTGAAATCCAGATCAGGACATTTGACATGCACCGTGTGGCGGAATATGGTATCGCCGCGCACTGGAAATACAAGGAGGCCTCAGACGGGAAGCGGGTCAGCACGCAGCAGCAGGAGGAGGAGAAGCTCATCTGGCTGCGCCAGATTCTCGAGTGGCAGCAGGAATCGGACAACAAGGAGTTTCTGTCTCTGCTGAAGAGCGACCTGAACCTGTTTAATGACAGCGTTTACTGCTTCACTCCGAGCGGTGATGTCAAGACGCTGCCGAACGGATCGACGCCGATCGATTTTGCCTACAGCATTCATTCGGCTGTCGGCAACACGATGGTCGGCGCGCGGGTGAACGGCAAGCTCGTGACCATCGACTACCAGATTCAGAACGGCGACCGGATCGAGATCATCACGAATCAGAACTCCAAAGGGCCCAGCGCGGACTGGCTGAAGATCGTCAGAAGTACGCAGGCAAAGAATAAGATCAATCAGTGGTTCAAGCATGAGCGCAAGGAAGAAAACATCGTCCGGGGCAAGGAACTGCTCGCTGCTTTCTGCAAGACCAAGGGGCTGAATCTGCCGGATCTTCTGAAGCCGGAATACACGGAAGCGGTCACGAAGAAGTATGGCTTCAAGGACTGGGACAGCGTCCTGGCCGCGATCGGGCATGGCGGCCTGAAGGAAGGGCAGATCGTCAACAAGCTTCAGGAAGTCTATGACAAGGATCATATCCGGTCGATGACAGACGAGGATATCCTGAACCAGAACATGAAGGGCGACCGCCCGAAGACGACCCGTTCCCGTACAGGCATCATTGTCCATGGGATCGACGACGTTTCCGTGCGTCTGTCAAAGTGCTGCAGCCCGGTACCGGGAGACGAGATTGTCGGTTTCATCACCCGCGGAAGAGGGGTTACCGTCCACAGAAAGGACTGCGAGAATGTCGCCGGCATGAGCGACGAGGAGAAGGCGAGGCTGATCGATGTCGAATGGTCCAAGGCTTTGCTGAAGGACAGCGGCGGGAACAGTAAGCTGTACATGGCGGAGATCCGGATCTTCGCGCACAACCGGACAGGACTTTTGGTCGATATCACGAAGATCTTTACGGAGCGGCGCATCGATGTGCGCAGTGTAGCGTCCCGCATGAGCAAGAGCGATACCGTCACGATTATGTACGAATTCCAGGTTCCCGGAAAGGAAGCGCTTGCTGATCTGATCGGAAAGATCCGTCAGGTGGAAAGCGTGATTGACGTCAGAAGAACAGCGGGGTAACAATATGGCGGATATTCGAGTCAGGTGTCTGGAGCTGGGGGAGCTTCCCACCAACACTTATGTGGTCTGGAATGAAGATACGAAGGAGTGCGTGCTGATCGACCCGTCGGACGGCTTCGACGAGATCGTGCAGTGCATGGAGGAGGAGAAGCTCACACCGAAGGCGATCTGGATTACCCACGGCCATGATGACCATATCGGCGCGGTCAATGAGCTGAAGCGTACATACGGACTTCTGGCCTACATCATGAAAGACGAGGAAGAGGCCGTGATCTCCCCCATCTATAATCTGTCCGGGAGAATGGGACACCCAAGGGTTGCAGAGCCGGATATGACATTTCTGGACCGTCAGACGATAGCGGTGCTTGGCACCAGCATGACGGCGCTTCTGACACCGGGGCATACCGTGGGCGGAGGCTGCTTCTGGTTCCCGGAAGAGAAGATCATCTTTACGGGGGATACCCTGTTCCTGGAGTCCATCGGAAGGAGTGATTTTCCCGGAGGGGACACGCTTACGCTGCTGCGCAGTATCAAAGAGACACTGATGGAACTTCCGGATGACACCGTGGTTTTCCCGGGACACGGCCCGGCGACAACCATCGGCCATGAGCGGAAGTACAACCCATTCTTGTAAGACAAGAATCCAGGCCGCGCCCGGGTGAATGCATCCAGTTCACGCCGGGCGCAGCTTTATGAGTAAATGATATGAACCAGATGAAGCAGATTGCGATTATCCTGAATGACAGAAGCTTTGAGTATGATATCTATACGCTGGTGATTGCATTTTTCCCCGGCGTCAGGACCCAGGTGTTTGATCCGGGCACTGAGCCGGCAGCGAACCCGGATCTGACCGTCCGTGCGATGATCCTGAAGGAGCGCATCTCCCTCGCGGCAGGAGAGGAGAAGCGGGAGATTGTACCGCCGGCTTCTGCCGACAGAAGCACATATAAGAACCTGATCAAGAGGAACCTTTATGAGATGCTCCGGAAGCTGTGTGGGAAGGATCTTCCGTGGGGAAACCTGACCGGGATCCGTCCTGTGAAGCTTGCCATGCAGTTTCTGTCAGAGCAGACTCCAAAGGAGCATGTGCGGCAGGGCACCGGCACAGATCACGCGGCTGCGCCGGAAGCCGGAGCGGAGCATACAGTCCTGCAGGATACGGAGGCTGACGATGCTTCCAGGCAGATGCAGGAGCGCTATTTTGTCAGTCCGAAGAAAGCGGACCTTGCAGTGCGCATCGCGCAGCGTGAGAGGCGGATTCTGGAAGGAATCGACACGAAGAACGGATACAGTCTCTATATCGGGATTCCATTTTGTCCGAGCATCTGCCTGTACTGTTCCTTTTCTTCCACCCCGCTGGGACTGTGGGAGAGCAGGGTGGATGAATACCTGGACGCGCTGATCAGGGAGATGGCTGCATGCCGGAGGTGCTTTCCCGGGAAAAAGCTGCACACGGTATATGTGGGCGGCGGGACGCCGACGACCCTGAATCCGGCACAGCTGGAGCGCCTGCTGGACGCCGTGGAGCGGCACTTTGATCTCTCCGGTGTGATGGAATTCACCGTGGAAGCAGGACGTCCGGACAGTATCACCCGCCAGAAGCTGGAGGTGATCCGGCGGCATCCCGTGACGCGGATCAGCGTGAATCCGCAGACCATGAACCAGGAGACACTGGATGTGATCGGCCGCAGGCACACGGTGGAGGATACCATTCGCGCCTATGAGACGGCACGCTCTTTGGGATTTGACAATATCAATATGGATCTGATCGTAGGCCTGCCCGGGGAAGGGATTCAGCAGATCGAGCATACGATGGAGCAGATTGAAGTACTGGACCCGGACGATGTGACGGTGCATGCCTTAGCCCTGAAGAGGGCTGCCAGGCTGGCGCTTCATATGGATGAATATGAGAAGATCTCCTTCCAGGCCTCCGACCGGATCATGGAGCGCTGCGAGGAGGGCTGCCGGCGGCTTTCCATGACGCCGTATTACCTGTACAGACAGAAGAATATGGCCGGGAATTATGAGAATGTCGGCTATGCAAAGCAGGGCAGGGCGGGGCTTTATAACATCTTGATAATGGAAGAGGTTGAGTGTATACTTGCCTGTGGCGCATCCGGATCCACGAAGATTGTGTACGGGGATGGCCGGATTGAGCGGGTTGAGAATGTAAAGGATGTCCGGAATTATCTGGAGCGGATCGATGAAATGATCCGCAGAAAGCTTGATGCCTGCGGGTGACAGATGCCGGAAAAAAGATTGATCGACTAAGGAGGAAGCAAAGCATGGCGGAATCGATGAAAGGCCTGAAGCGCAGCGTCAGATGCGCGGAAGTCACTGAGGAAATGATCGGAAAGACGCTGACCCTGATGGGCTGGACGCAGAAGAGAAGGAATCTCGGATCCCTGATCTTTGTAGACCTGAGGGATCGTTCCGGCATCATGCAGATTCTGTTCGACGAGACGATCATCGGCAAGGAAGGCTTTGAGAAAGCAGGCTCTGTCCGCAGTGAATATGTGCTGGCCGTAACCGGCGTCGTTCAGAAAAGAGGCGGAGCGGTCAACGAGAAGCTCAAGACCGGAACCATGGAGCTGTGCGCGACGCAGCTGCGGATTCTGTCCGAGTCTGACACCCCGCCGTTCCCGGTTGAGGAGAACAGCCAGACGAAGGAAGAGCTGCGCCTGAAGAACCGTACGCTTGACCTGCGTCGTCCGGACCTGCAGAGGAACCTGATCGTAAAGAGCCGCGTTGCCCAGCTTTCAAGAGAATTCATGGCGAAAGAGGGCTTCCTTGAGATCGAGACGCCCATGCTTGGGAAGAGCACACCGGAAGGCGCGAGAGACTACCTTGTACCCAGCAGGATCTACCCGGGCACATTTTTCGCGCTGCCCCAGTCCCCCCAGCTTTATAAGCAGCTTCTGATGGTGGCAGGATATGACCGCTATTTCCAGCTGGCCAGATGTTTCCGTGATGAGGATCTCAGAGCGGACCGTCAGCCTGAATTCACACAGATGGACATGGAGCTGAGCTTCGTTGATATTGATGATGTGATCGACGTCAATGAGCGCCTGCTGCAGTATCTGTGGAAGGAAGTGCTTGGGGTTGAGATCGAGGTTCCGTTCCGCCGCATGAAGTGGATCGACGCGATGAACCGTTATGGCTCGGACAAGCCGGATCTGCGGTTCGGGATGGAGCTGGTCGATGTCTCTGACGTGGTGAAGGACTGCGGCTTTGGCGTCTTTGCGGACTGTGTGAAGAATGGCGGATATGTCCGCTGCATTACCGTAAAGGGACAGGCAGAGATGCCGCGCAAGAAGATCGACGCGCTCGTCGAGTTCGTCAGAGGATATGGCCTGAAGGGGCTGGCGTACATTCAGGTGAAGGAGAGCGGAACGAAGTGCTCCTTCGCGAAATTCATGCAGGAAGAAGAGATCGCTGCCCTGGTAAAGGCTGCCGGCGCGCAGACAGGAGACTTGATCCTGTTCGGGGCGGACAGATTCAAGCTGGTATCGGAGACCATGGGAGCGCTCAGATGCCACCTGGCAAGGCAGCTTGACCTGATCGACCGTTCCCGCTTCGAATTCCTGTGGATTGTAGAGTTCCCACAGTTTGAGTGGAGCGAAGAAGAGAACCGTTTCCAGGCGATGCACCATCCCTTCACCATGCCGATGGAAGAGGATCTTTCGTATCTGGATCCGGGCCAGGATCTGTCGAAGGTCCGCGCGAAGGCCTATGATATTGTTCTGAACGGTGCGGAGATCGGCGGCGGTTCGGTCCGTATCCATCAGTCTGATATCCAGGAGAAGATGTTTGAGTGCCTTGGCTTTACCAAAGAGCAGGCAGCGGAGCAGTTCAGTTTCCTGCTGAACGCGTTCCGGTATGGCGTTCCGCCGCACGCAGGACTTGCCTATGGGCTGGACCGTGTGGTCATGATGATGCTTGGGCTTGATTCCATCCGGGACGTAATTGCGTTTCCGAAGGTCAAGGATTCCTCGGACCTGATGACGCAGGCACCCGGTGAAGTTTCTCCCGCGCAGCTGGAGGAGCTTGGCATCTCCATCATAAAATCTTAAAAAAAGCCTCCGGCTTTCTTACCGGAGGCTTTCTGAATATGTGGTATAACAGTTGCAGAAAGCAGCTGTTTTCATTTTTCTCTGCCAAAGACGAAAAGGATGCATGCGCCGGCTATATCGTGGTATGATAAGGAAAACACGAAATCTACACAGTCACAGTGTATCCTGAACATGGCCGTGCGGTGCTTATTTCGTATACATATATAAGAATTGTTGATAAAGGGAGTTTCTGACACCTATGAGGAAAGCAGTTACATTGTTTTTGATTCTCGCGATTCTGTGCGGCGGGTTTTATTACTGTCTGCAGATGGGCTATATTGACCGTTGGTTTCCGGGCGTAATGGAGAAGGTCATACCCGGATACAAGAGTACTGTTTCGAAAGATACTGGAAGAGTGTCCTCGACGGATGCCAACGCGGTTTATGTGGACAGTATCAAGGTCATCGCCGATCTGGGCAGCGGAACCGGTCAGATTCCCCGTTTCGCAGGAAGTGTCGAGCCGCAGGAGACGCGTGAATACAAGCTGGAGGGTGAGCGCAAGGTCAAAAAGTGCTTTGTAAAAGAAGGCGATATCGTCAAGTCCGGGCAGAAACTCTTCACGTATGACACGACGGAAGACGAAGCAAAGCTGGAACAGTCGAGGATTGATCTGGAACGTCTGCAGAATACCGAGGATACCTCTGAGGCAAAGAAGGCAGAGCTTGAGAAGCAGAAAGCTGCGGCAAACACGCCGGAGAAGCAGCTTCAGGTTCTGACGGCTGAGAATGAGCTCAAGCAGAACGAACTCGATCAGAAGTCGAAGGCGAAGGAGATTGAGCAGCTGGAGGATCAGATCAAGAACGCGACCGTAAAGTGTGATATGGAAGGCGTCGTCAAGTCTGTCAATGACCAGACGGATTCTGACATGATGGGCAATACCGACAGTGCGTATATCTCGATCCTGAAGCTGGGCACCTACCGTGTCAAAGCTGAGGCCAATGAGCAGAACATCAAGCAGATTTACAAGGGAGAAAATGTGCTGGTTTTCTCGCGCGTAGACAACAGCCAGTTCTGGAGAGGGTCGATCAGCGAGATCAAGACGGATCAGGGAAGCAAGTCTGAAAATAATGATGACAGCTATTACGGATCGGATAATTCCGCCGGTTCGACCAACTATCCGTTCTATGTGGAACTGGATGATTCCGAGGGGCTGATGCTTGGACAGCATGTCTATCTGGAGGAGGACCGCGGACAGGAGAACGCGAAGACCGGTCTGTGGCTGGAGGCCTATTATATCGCCGAGGAGACTGACGGGACGCATTATGTCTGGGCAGCATCTCCCAAGAACCAGCTGGAGAAGCGGGTTGTAGAACTGGGAGAGAAAGACGAGGAGCTGGACCAGTATCAGATTGTTTCCGGCCTGTCCAGCGAGGATTACATCTGCCAGCCGCAGAAGAATCTGGAAGAAGGCCTGCCGGTTCACTACAACGATGACTCCGGAGAAGGTGAAACAGAAAGTATGTATACCTGGGGCGATGGAATGCCCACGGAGACAGAGGGTATGTTCGAAGAGGATTACTTCCTGGATGACGAATCGGGCATGACAGAATCCGGAGACTGGTACTTCGATGAAACAGAGGACTATGGAGACTACTACGTCGATTCTTCTGATGATTTCGGCGATGATGATTTCGGCGGTGTATCATTAGATGAAGGGCTTGCTGACGGAGTACGTTTCGACCAGGAATATGAAACTGACAATGAAGGTTTTGTCATCGTGAGGTAATCTGAGAAGATGGTTCTGAAGCTGGATCATATCGATAAAGATTATATTACGCCGAAGCTGATCGTTCCGGTGCTTCATGATGTTACGCTCCATGTAGAGGAAGGCGAATACGTCGCAATCATGGGACCGTCCGGCTCGGGAAAGTCTACCCTGATGAATATCATCGGGTGTCTGGACCGCCCGACGAAGGGTACCTATGAACTCAACGGGGAGAATGTCCTGAATAAAAATGACCGCGATATGGCTGCGATCCGGCTGAATAACCTGGGCTTCGTGTTCCAGAATTTCCAGCTTCTGAGCAGACAGTCCGCGCTGGATAATGTTGCTCTTCCGCTGGTGTATGCCGGTGTCAGAAAACGGGAGCGGATCAAGCGGGCGAAGGCAGCCCTGACAAGAGTCGGACTGCAGGACAGAATGTCATTTACACCGGCACAGCTGTCCGGCGGACAGAAACAGAGAGTCGCGATCGCGCGGGCTATGGTGAACAATCCGAGGCTTCTGCTTGCGGACGAGCCGACCGGCGCGCTTGATTCGCGCTCCAGCACGGCCCTGATGCAGCTGTTTGAGGAACTGAACCAGGAAGGCGTTACGATTGTCATGATCACACACGCCCCGGAGATCGCTTCCTACGCGAAGCGTGTATGCAATATTTTTGATGGTGTGCTGACAGAGCGCACTGACTCTGATCGGACAAGAATTGAAGCAGCGGGAGGGAAAGGCTTATGAAGATTAAGACGGTTTTCATAACAGCTGTTCTCATCGTTGGCGCCGGAACTGCGACTTCTTATTATGTGAAGAGATCGCAGGAGACCAATGCGAAAAAGGTTGAGGTTGTCCCGGTCCCTTCTGTCAACAGTGCAGAGTACAGTATGATGGATTCGGGTACCATCAGCGGAACAATTGTATCCAAGGACACCCAGGTGGTGACGCTCGATACCAGCCATGAGCTGGTCAATGTTTATGTCCAGCAGGGAGACCGGGTGAAGAAAGGAGACAAACTCCTTGAGTATGACATGCTCGGAGATGAACTGAAGGCAGAGATGGAGGAGCTGACGAAGCTTGGTCTTGAACTGTCGCTCGAAGGCATGAAGAAGGATCTTGAGATACTCAAGAGCGGAAGAATGCCGGAATCCATGGGTGGCGGTGAAAGTGGAGACGTCGATGATTCTTCTTCAGATGATGATGACGATGACGGCATCGGCATCAGCGGTGATGATTCGGACGACGAAGATGTGGATACCGGCCTTGACGCTAACGGCAGAAGCGTCAATTCGAGTGTCCAGAGACGGGGAGGCGGCGCGGTAGCCGCCGCGGATACGCTTGCGGAAGAGTATTCCGACTGGGAATCCTTAGAGGCAGCCTCTGGGCTTCCCGGCAGCTCCTGGACCAGGGAGAGCCTGACCAAGGCGCTGATGGAGAGAGGGCTTCTGGCGCAGCCTGTGGATGATGAAGACGAACAGTCCTCACCGCAGGAAGGAGCGCTGTTAGACGACTCCATCGTAGACCTGCTTCTGAGCGGCGCGGTCGGTAATGAAGTGATCGACGCGATTCTGAACGGTGATATTGATCCGGCTGCGCTGGAAGCGCTCCTGAACGAAGGGGAAAGTGACTCTTCGGATGAAACGGTGCTGTCTTTGCAGGAACTGTTTGCTTCCATCAATCAGCAGGAGAACGGCACCATACCTGACGCAATCCCGGCTGCTGATGGTGAAGAGCCGGCAGACGGACTGTTTGCCTCGGAGGATGAGGCGGACGGTGAGTCTGCTGCGATTCAGGATGGTTTGTTTAACGAGAGTGCGACTGGTGTGGCGGATGCGCCCGCACTGATTGCGACGGTGGAAGACAGCACTGCGCTTGATCCTGAGGAAGGACAGAACAATCCAGAAACTGCTGATGTTTCTGATGGGGAAGATGAAGCACCGAGTACCTGGGAAGCACTCCCTGATTATTCCGATTTCGGAGAGAGTGATTATGATCCCGGTGCCATCGTTGCCGATCCGGAAAACCCAAACAGCCCGATTTACGACATTGCTGATAATGACATAGCGCTTGATGTGGAAGAAGAATCCGAGGGTGCCAGCTACGATATCATCGAGGCAATCAACTCCTTCCTGTCCGATGTCAATGATATCACCATTGCCGTGGACAGCGGCTGGGAAGCGATTCCGGGACAGATTGAAGCGATCAATGCCGCGATGGAAGTATTCTGTGGTTCCTTTGCGGAGGCGGAGCAGCGTGAGATAACAGATCTGTTCGGGGAGCATGTGGTGGTGACAGGCTATGTCGTCAGTGAGGAAGTGAGGCAGCAGGTCGGGGACGCGACAGCGAACGCTTTGCAGGAGGCGTTTGACCGGCTTACGGCGTATCACTTCATCAACACAATGCTTACCCTGAACCCGGAGAATATGTCCGGTTCAGATGTTGATCTGGAATGGCTGACGCAGAACGAAGGAGCCTTGAGGGCTGCTGTTCTGGAACTGGCCGCTCTGCCGGAAAGCGTATGGGTGTATAATCCTTCTACCGGGGAATTCCAGTTCGGAAGTCTGTATGGTGCCATGAATGACCTTGTTTTCTCCGGCGATTCCATGATTGGCTTCCTGAAGAAGGCGGTTTCCGTGTCGAATAGCAACAGTGTGATGGAAGAGAGAACCGATATACCGCCGGTCGTCACCTCAAAGGGTCAGTTTTATAATCCCAATCAGCCGAAAGATACAGGGGACGACGATGGTGATGACGGCTCTGGATTCACCGCGGAAGAACTGGCGGAGGCAATCAAGGAACAGGAAAAGAATATTAAGGAGACAGAACTGCAGATTCGTGAGGCGGAGCTAGGGATCCAGGAATATAAGAAGATTCTGGATGGGAAGATTGTCTATGCGAAGATGGACGGGATTGTCAAGAGCACCGGTTCAACGGAATCCGGTTCAGGCGGCGCATTTATCACCATCACAGGGAAGGCGGGTCTCTATGTGAGAGGAACGGTCAATGAGCTTGCGCTGGATACGGTCAGGATAGGAGACACGATCACCGGAACTTCTTATGAGACCGGAAACTCCTTTACGGCGGAGATTGTTGAAATCTCAGAGTATCCGGACGAATCTGCGAATTCTTATTACGGCGGATACGGGGAAGAGAATACGAATTCCTCTTATTATCCCTTCCTCGCGTACATCGAGGACGCGGAAGGCCTGGAAGTGGATTCCTATGTTGACCTGTCCCTGTCGGAGAATGGGTTTACCGATTCGGGTGATCCGGAGATGAGCAACGGCCTGTGCCTGGAAGAGTTCTTTATCAGAAAGGATAACAGCGGCAGAAGCTACTGCTATGTCCTCGGGAAGGACGGGCTGCTGGAGAAGCGTTATCTGGAGATTGGTGCCAACATCTGGGGTTATATTACAATCAAGTCAGGACTTACACCGGACGATTATATTGCCTTCCCTTACGGCAAAGGTGTGGAGGAAGGTGCGCAGACCGTTAAGGTGGAATCCCTGTCAGCTGTTGACGGAGAAGAATTCTAAGAGAGAAAGCACATGATTGAGAATATACGGCTTGCATTTCAGGGAATCTGGTCGCATAAGATGCGCTCATTTCTGACGATGCTCGGAATCATCATAGGAATCGCTTCGATCATCGCGATTGTTTCCACCATTCAGGGAACGAACAATGCGCTGAAGGAGCAGCTGGTCGGATCCGGGAATAACACGGTAAATGTCAGCCTCACGCAGGGTGGAGAGGATTATCAGATCTATGATTCGTCCTCCATTCCAAGCGGGATTCCCGTGATTTCAGAAGATACCAGACAGAGGATTCTGGCGCTGGATAATGTTGAGAAGGTGACCAGCTATAACATCCGGTTTGTCTCGGAAGGCGTGTATTACAGGGACCAGTCCCTGAGTGAGTTTAATATCTATGGAATTGACATGGACTATTTTGATACGGTCAGTTACTCACTCAAGACCGGACGGGAGTTCCTGCAGGAGGATTTTGACGAGTACCGGCGTGTGATTATCGTAGACCAGACGGCATCGGACAATCTGTTCCAGGGAGCGAATCCTCTGGGCCGTACGGTGGAGATCAACAACCAGCCCTTCACTGTGGTCGGCGTGGTTTATAAGTCTTCCACCTATGAGCCGAATATCGAGAATGTAGACGACTATCTCACCAATGCCAGCGGTTCCAACGGCATCTTCTTCATGCCCAAGAAGACCTGGCCGATCGTATTCCAGTATGATGAGCCGGAGAATGTGGTGGTCAAGGCGACCAGCACGGAAGAGATGACGAAGGCCGGACAGAAGACGGCAACCATTCTCAATGAAACCATCACGAACAAAAACTCGAGCGTTACCTACAGCGCGGAGGACCTGCTTGGAATCGTCAAGAAACAGCAGGATCTGGCGAATGCCTCCAACATGCAGCTGATCTGGATCGCAGGCATCTCTCTTCTGGTCGGCGGCATCGGTGTTATGAACATCATGCTGGTGTCGGTTACAGAGCGTACGAACGAGATCGGTCTGAAGAAGGCCATCGGCGCGAGAAAGAGTGCGATCCTGTGGCAGTTCCTGACAGAGGCAGCCGTGCTGACCAGCCTTGGGGGCATCCTCGGCGTCGGGTCCGGAATTGCGATGAGCCAGGTGATTCACAGGTTCACCGGAATCCTGGTCGGTATCAACTGGCCGGCGGCGATTATCGCGGTGCTGTTCTCTATGGGAATCGGAATTGTGTTCGGGCTGCTGCCGTCGATGCAGGCGTCGAATCTTGACCCGATTGAAGCGCTGAGGAGAGAGTAATCAGTTAACCATTCCTTGTTTTCAGAAGCGTTGAAAACAGAGCATAGTAAGCTGGAAAAAGAGAGCCGGGTGCGATGAGAAATGTGTTGCACCCGGCTTTGTTGCGTGATATACTGTGAAAGTTGCGTAAAGAAACACGCATGCGGATTCCGCGGGCGGTGCCGGAAGGCTCCCGTGGCCCGGAAACATGCGGAAGTACAAAACCAAAAGGAGTAATGAGATGAGTGTACTTTCAATGAAGCAGCTGCTGGAAGCAGGTGTCCACTTTGGACATCAGACCAGGAGATGGAACCCGAAGATGGCTCCGTATATCTACACGGAGCGCAATGGCATCTACATCATCGACCTGCAGAAGACAGTCGGCATGATCGATGACGCCTACAATGTCATTGGTGATATCGTCGCGAACGGCGGAACAATCCTCTTTGTCGGCACCAAGAAGCAGGCACAGGATTCCGTCAGACAGGAAGCAGAGCGCTGCGGCATGTACTATGTCAACGAGAGATGGCTCGGCGGCATGCTGACGAACTTCAAGACGATCCAGAGCAGGATCAAGAGACTGAAGGACATCAAGAAGATGCAGGCTGACGGCACCTTCCAGGTACTTCCGAAGAAGGAAGTCATCAAGCTTGAGAAGGAGCTTGAGAAGCTTGAGAAGAACCTTGGCGGCATCGAAGAGATGAAGAAGCTTCCGGATGCGATCTTTATCATCGACCTGAAGAAGGAACATATCTGTGTACAGGAAGCACATGCGCTGGGTATCCCGCTCATCGGTATCGCCGACACCAACTGCGATCCGGAAGATCTGGATTATGTGATCCCGGGCAACGACGATGCGATCCGTGCTGTCAGACTGATTGTCTCCAAGATGGCGGATGCAGTTATCGAGGCAAAGCAGGGCACAGAGGGTGCCGCTCCGATCGAGAACCAGGTGTTCACGGGTGAGGGCATCGACTACGCAGGTGAAGAAGAGCCGGCTCCTGCAGAGTAATCTGTCACAGAGTAAATCATACCAGGTCAGATAAAAACTGACGCTTTACAGAGGAGAATAGAATTATGGCTATCACAGCAGCACAGGTGAAAGAGCTTAGAGAGATGACCGGATCCGGCATGATGGACTGCAAGAAGGCCCTGACGGCTTCCGATGGTAACATGGACAAGGCCGTAGAGTGGCTGAGAGAAAAGGGACTTGCCACTGCACAGAAGAAGGCCAGCCGTATCGCGGCAGAAGGTATCTCCATGGCGGTCGTATCCCCGGATGCGAAGAAGGCAGTTGTTGTCGAGGTGAACTCCGAGACAGACTTCGTTGCCAAGAATGAGAAGTTCCAGAGCTACGTCAGGAAGGTTGCAGAGCATGCGCTTGTTACCGCGGCGAAGGGCCTTGACGAGTTCCTGCAGCAGACCAGTCAGGTTGATCCGGAAAAGACAGTCGGTGATGTTCTGGCGGCTCAGATCGCTGTTATCGGCGAGAACCTGAAGATCCGCAGATTCCAGCAGGTCGAGGAAGAGAATGGTATCCTTGTTGCTTACACGCACATGGGCGGAAAGATCGTTGCGATCGTTGACCTTGAGACAGATGTGAACAATGAGGCAGTCCAGGAGATCGGCAAGAACATCGCGATGCAGGTTGCCGCGCTCAGACCGCAGTACACCAGCGCGGACGAAGTCCCGCAGGATTTCAAGGACAAAGAGATCGAGATCCTGACAAAGCAGATTGCTGAGGATCCGAAGATGGCCGGCAAGCCGGAGAAGGTGATCCAGGGAGCGGTTCAGGGAAGACTGAACAAAGAGCTCAAGGAGATCTGCCTGCTTGACCAGGTTTATGTCAAGGCAGAAGACGGCAAGCAGACCGTCGCCCAGTATGTCGCACAGGCTGCCAAGGAAGCAGGCGCGAACGTCAAGGTGAAGGGCTTTGTCCGTTTCGAGACCGGTGAAGGCCTCGAGAAGAAGAACGAAGACTTTGCGGCAGAAGTCGCAGCCCAGATGGCTGGAAACTAAGTTTCTGCAATATTTAATCCAGAGCCGAAAAAGGCGGTACATCAAAGAGATGTACCGTCTTTTTTCGGTTTGCGCGCCATGGGCGCGCTCTAACGGGTGAAAGTCCCGAGTACGCGTAGGCAACGACGAAGTACATAGCTGAACAGCAAGGGTGTCCATCAGCAAGGGTGTCCATCGCGAGGTGGAATCTGAAGGAAGCTGTAGGCAAACCCTTGGCCTGACGGACAGGAACCACATATAAGGCTGGGAAATGCGGATAAGTCGGCCGAAAACGATGAAGTCCAAAAGGTTGCTGGAAGTACCAGTAAATGTGGCAGGTAGATGAGGGGAAAGAGCGCGCACCTTAAGCGTGGAGATCTCACAGGCGGTTTCATTAGCCGTAGTAACAACGAACTGTGAGAAGTCAGCAGAGCCCATAGTAGTGAAGAAATCCCTGTAATGGGGATGGAGCGAAGGGGCGAACAATCAATCAGTTGAAGTACGTTCCACTTCGTAGCCGGAGCAACGTCTGTCGATAAC
>CACZJF010000007.1 GCA_902781455.1 uncultured Lachnospiraceae bacterium
GCGCCTGGCCTCTTTCCACGTTTTTCTTAACGCGCTTTTTGGTCACTTTCCTGTTTGTGTTTTTTCCTGCCATTATTCAATAACCTGCTTTCTCAATTGAATATCGATCTGGTTGAATTACTTCTTCTTATTCGCAACAGTACGGCGCGGACCCTTACGGGTACGGGCATTGGTCTTCGTCTTCTGTCCACGGACCGGAAGACCCTTTCTGTGCCGGATGCCTCTGTAGCATCCAATCTCCTGCAGTCTCTTGATGTTCATCGCAACGTCTCTGCGCAGGTCACCTTCAACCATCACATCAAGTTCTTCCATCGAAGCACGGATCTTGTCAACTTCCTCGTCGGTCAGATCTCTGACGCGGGTATTGCCGTCGATTCCGGCATTGTCCAGAATCTTGTTCGAGGTGGTACGGCCGATTCCGAAGATGTAGGTCAGGCCGATCTCAACTCGCTTCTCTCTTGGTAAGTCTACACCAGCTATACGAGCCATGTGTCATTCCTCCTGATTAATGCTTTGTCTTTAAACTGGGATACGCGCGAGGCACGCATCCAGCTGCATCCCCTTTCAGAGCCTGCAGCCTTTCCGTCTCATTAAGCGGATGCCTTTTCAGCCACCGCAAATGTGTAGGCCGCGCCGCAGCGGTTGTCGGCGGGTGTTGCTGCACGAAATCCTGAGCCGGTATTAAGGACAATATTACTTTGAGCCTGTCCTGCATCCGCAGGCTGTCAGCTTTTATCGTATATTGTCAGCGGCTTTGAAGCCGCATTCCGCTTCTCATTGAATAGGATTCTCATCCTGTCGGCTGTCTGTGATCAGCCCTGTCTCTGTTTGTGCTTCGGGTTCTCGCAGATAATCATGATTCTGCCTTTTCTCTTGATCACCTTGCACTATTCCTCCTTTCTGTCATTTATCTTCTGTCCGGCGAGCGCCAAGGGCGCACTAATCCCCCGCTTTCGCAGACACTCGTCTATTATATGTCAGCCGCTGCATGAATGCAAGCAGTTTTTTTGTCTCAACCGTGAACAGTTTTTTCCCCCTCAGGCCACGGACAATTCACGGTCTGAGGGGGAAGTTGTCATGAGCAGTAACTCTACTCCTTACCTGTTCCTAATCACGCGCATGCGCGCCCATTTCCTTCAGTTGTTTCTTCCTCTCATACATCAGATGATCAGCCCTGGTGAAGACATCCTTCACTGCACCATCCTCCGGCGTGAAGTCTGACATACCGACAGAGATCACTACGCCATCCGTGCCGATGTTCTTCTCAACCTGCTGGTTCAGCTGTTCCAGAAGCTCTTTCCTGTGCTCATAATCCGTATTCTGCAGAACCACGACAAACTCATCTCCGCCGGTCCGGTAGACCGGGCTGTGCTGGTACTGACGGCACAGTATCATCGCTCCGGCCTTCAGATACTCGTCTCCCGCCGCATGTCCGGCGGTATCATTGATATGCTTCAGCCCGTTCAGATCTCCCACCAGGATCGCAAGGCCGGACACGGAAGCAGCCTGTATCTCCGTGTCCAGCATCTTCACCTTCTCCATGTAGGCGAGCTTGCTCTGTACCCCTGTCAGCGGATCCTTGTTCGCAAGGCCCTTATACACACCCAGCTCACTCTCGCTCTTTTCTGCCCGCCTGGCGATCTCCATCTTGTTCTCCTGCTCCTTCTTCAGAAGCGTCGAAGATCTCCTGTGAAGATGCCGGTACAGCAGGAGGAAATAAACCACCAGTGCCAGACCGATCAGGATGAAGAAACGCATGCCCGTCTTCAGCAATTCATCACTGATACCGCGAACCTGATCCTGGATCAGCTCCCCGGAAATCAGAACCGTCATCATCCAGCCGGTATCCCTGACCGGCAGGTAATACAGCGTATCCAGATCAGAACTGTACCGGAACACAGCTTCTCCCTGCTCTCCGGTCTCAAAGTCATTCTTCAGCGAATTCCACTCGTCCTCATTCAGCGTGTCCTTCATGGAAGACAGAAGGTTCTGTCCTGCGTCGAACGGACCGAAATCAATACTGGTCAGGTTTTCTCCTGTCCTGTAGTACAGGCCGAACCAGGTATCATTTTTCTCAGTGCCAAATGCAAGTGACTGCGCGAAGGTTCCGATGTCAATCTCGACAAAGCAGACTTTCAGGTCTTTTCCCTGAAAAGAAAGATCTTTCAGCGGTATGACAATACAGATATGTTTTGAGCCGCCATAAAGATTGATGGTGCTGATCACCGGCTCGCTGAATGAAAGATCCTGTGACAGAAAATCGTACCTGCTGCCTCCCATATAGGTAGAATATCTGCTGTATACGACATTATCCTCGTCCGCAAGGGCAAGCACATCCAGCGCGTAAAGGGTCTGGATCTCGCCAATAAAACTGCGCAGCGAATCCACCGACTCCAGATCTTCTTTGGATATGACCTGCATCGCCCTCTGCATCTGATCCACCTTTGTATCGATCAGACTCGATATGACCTGTGCTCTTCTGTCTGCCAGCTCTCTCAGATAGAATTCACTGACCCTCTCTACCGCCTGATCCGTGGATACGGCTGAACCCCTGAACATGCTGAAAGACATGATAATCACCAGGATCGATATGAGAATCGCACCGATCACGGTTGTCAATTGTATGGAACGATTTGTCACGTTATTCACTGTACCACTCCATATAGATTTGCCAACATTTCTTCCGCGTCATCCTGGTAGATCAGAGTTGTGACCTCCTGCGTCTTCTCCGGGAACAGATCTCCGGGAAGCTGCCCGTCAGCGATTTTCACCGCAACCTGAATGGTATCAAATCCGATGGAAAAACAATCCTGAATCCCCAGACAGTAGATAATACCGTCTCTCAGATCCTCGAGGGCTTCCTTGTCATGGTCCATGCCAACGATCACCACATCGGCCTCCGTTTCCTTGACTGCTCTCGCGGCACCGACAGGGTTGCTCATATTGCAGCATACAATTCCTGCCAGATCATCAAAGCGTTCCAGAAACTCCTTTGTCAGCTGATATGCGTTGTCGATGGAATCCTGGTCATATGCGACGTCCACGATTTCCATATCACTGTACTTCGCAATGGTATCTTTGACTCCCTGTGCCCTCTCCTCGTGGCACGGCGCACCTTCCACTCCAACGAGAATCGCCACCTTCCCCTTGTAGCCCAGCTTTTCACACAGTGCCTCTGTAAGCTGCGCTCCGTCCTCATAATTATGGGTATTCCCGACATACGCGATCCGCCTGCAGTCGCCCCCGGCATCTGAACTGGAGAAGGTCATTACCTTATTCCCCTTCTCTGCCAGCTCGTCCAGTACAGGAGAAATCAAAGCCTCGTCAGCGACATCTGCGCCGATGACATCATAGTCCCCTGAGGCCGCCGCCTCCCGAAGCCGCATCTCCTGATCCTGCGCGGAAGTCACCTCCGGTGCCATGTACTCATATGTCACGGTTACCCCTCTTTCGAGCAGCTGTCTCTGCGCTTCCTCAATTCCAAGCGCAACAGCGTCCCACCAGGGGTGGACGATCTTATAGGTAAAGTAGAAATTATAATGGTTTTTCAGCGGTATGTAGGAGTCCAGGCTTCGTTCAAAGTTCACGGCAAAGCTGCTCTTCGCCTCTTTCTGTGTTTCGTCCGACGCCTCGTATTCTGTTTCGCTCTCAGCTGAGCCCTGCGCATATCCGCTCATATAGAAACAGGCACACAGGAGCATCAGCAGCACCAGTGTTCTTTTTTTCATTCTTCTGTCTCCAATGCCTGCTTCAGATCCGCGATAAGGTCTTCCTTATCCTCCAGCCCGCAGGACATACGGATCAGTCCTGCCGGCACGCCGGCCTTCTCCAGCTCTTCGTCATTCATCTGTCTGTGCGTACTTGTCGCAGGATTCAGGCAGCAGGTACGCGCATCCGCTACATGTGTCTCGATCGCCGCCAGCTTCAGGTGCTTCATGAAGCGTTCCGCCATCTTTCTCCCGCCGGAAAGCTCGAAGGATACCACACCGCAGCCGCCGTCCGGCATGTATTTCCTCGCCCGTTCGTAATACGGGCTGGAGGGAAGCCCATCGTAGTTCACCTTCGTGACGAGCGGATGCTTCTCCAGAAACTGTGCCACGGCCAGCCCGTTTTCAACGTGACGCGCCATGCGCACATGCAGGGATTCCAGGCCCAGATTCAGGTAAAATGCGCTCTGCGGAGACTGTACGCACCCAAAGTCTCTCATCAGCTGAGAGGTTGCCTTTGTGATAAATGCGCCTTCCAGCCCGAACTTTTCCGCATAGACAATCCCATGGTAAGATTCGTCCGGCGTCGTCAGGCCGGGGAACTTCTCTTTGTGTGCCATCCAGTCAAAGCGCCCGCTGTCAACGATCGCTCCACCGACAGCAGCACCGTGTCCATCCATGTATTTGGTCGTTGAATGGGTGACAATGTCCGCTCCCCACTCGATCGGCCTGAGATGAACCGGGGTCGGAAATGTATTGTCCACAATCAGCGGTACATCATGGCGGTGCGCCGCCGCTGCAAACTTCTCAATGTCAAGAACCGTAAGCGCCGGGTTGGCGATCGACTCACCGAACATCACCTTTGTATTCGGACGAAACGCGGCGTCCAGCTCCTCATCAGACGCGTCCGGTGATACGAAGGTAGAGGAAATCCCCATCTTCGCGAGGGTAACCTTGATCAGATTATAGGTTCCGCCATAGATGGTGGAAGAAGCGACGATATGATCCCCGCATTCGCAGATGTTGAAAATCGCGAAGAAATTCGCTGCCTGTCCGGACGAAGTGAGCATTCCGGCGGTGCCGCCCTCCATAGCCGCGATCTTCGCGGCAACATAGTCGCACGTCGGATTCTGCAGCCTGGAATAGAAATATCCTGATGCCTCCAGATCAAACAGCTTTCCCATGTCCTCGCTGGTATCATATTTAAAAGTCGTGGACTGAATGATCGGGATCTGGCGCGGTCCCCCGTTCTCAGGTGTATATCCTGCCTGCACGCATTTTGTTCCGATTCCCTGCTGGCTCATGATTCCTCCTAACGTATCTTTCAAGTCTGCCGCCGGCAGCCCTGCGTCCGGGGTGCGGCTGTTACAGCCGTCTTACCCTGCACGAGCGTGACAGGCTGCGTCAATTCTTCCTCTGAAAAATATGATATGACTGATCACGCCGATTTTCAAGTGCAGTCTGCGCCGGACGGCCCGGTCCGCCTGAAAAAGGTGTGCTTCACGGCACATATCCAGTATGCGGTGAATTCATGAGAAGAAGCGCCGGAACAGAAGATCCCGGCGCTTTCGATGATTCTTTTTGGAATGATGTACGGATGCCGTTCTCATGTCGGCTTTTCCATTTTTGCTGCTTTCTTTTTCTTTTCTTTTTTGGTCTTCTTATCCTTCTTCTCTTTCCTGTCCGGATCCTTCTCGCTCATCTCGTCCTTCAGTTCTTCCTTGTAGCTGTCGAATTCTTCAAGACGCTGCGCGGTAACTTCCGGATACTGAGGATCCATTTCCTTCAGCGTATGAAGGATAATCTCGCTGACGACCAGACGCATATACCACTTATGATCAGCCGGAACAACATACCAGGGCGCTTCCTTCGTCGCTGTTTTGTTGATCGCGTCCTCAAAGGCATCCTGATAGGCATCCCAGTACTTGCGCTCCTCAAAATCATTGCCTGAGAACTTCCAGTTCTTCTCCGGCTCCTCGATCCGGGACAGGAAACGGCGGGCCTGTTCTTTCTTCGATACATTCAGGAAGATCTTGACGGTCCGGACGTTGTTGTGCCACAGATACTTCTCATAATTGACAATATCTTCATACCGGTAATCCATGATCTTGTCCGGGTCGATTCTTCTCGCGTTGGCCTGTGTGTTCCACATCTGCTTCACACGATAAACCAGTACCTCCTCATAATGGGAACGGTTGAAAATAGCGATCTCCCCCTTCATCGGTGCCGCCTGCTCGATTCTCCACAGAAAATCGTGCGCCTGTTCCACAGCGCCCGGCGCCTTGAACGCAGTCTCGTTTACCCCGTGCGGTGACAGACAGGTCAGCACAGCTGCGATCGTACCGTCCTTACCGGCTGCGTCCATCGCCTGAAACAGGAAAATCACACCCTCTTTCTTATCCGCGTACAGCTTTCTCTGCAGTTCCTCGATCTCACCGAAATTCTGCAGCATCCGTTCCTCAGCCTTTTTGCGGTCCTTCTCGATCGACCGTTCACTGGTCGATACCTTGCTCAGCCTGAACTTCCTGCTGCCGTCGTACCTGTACTTTTTCAGCATCATAACACCTCCAGTTCTTACTTCTTTTTCTCAACGGTATTCCTTCTGTCGATTCCCCTTGTCTTGTTCCTGCGCTTCTTCTTTTTCTGCTTCCGCATTCTCATCCAGGTACACAATCTCGCCGGAAGCGCTCTTAATATGATCCACATCGATATATTCCGCGGCAGAGGAAGGCAGGTTTTTCTTCTCCACCCTCTCCTGCGTCAGCCGGTCCACAATGTACAGGATCAGTGCCAGAGTCGGCACACCGATCAGCATACCCATAAACCCGAACAGGCTGCCGCCCACGGTTACAGCTATGATTACCCAGAACGATGTGATTCCTGTGGAATCCCCCAGGATCTTCGGTCCGATCAGGTTCCCGTCGATCTGCTGCAGGATCAGGATATAGATCAGGAACATGATCCCCTTCGGCGGATCGGTCACGAAAATCAGAATCACCGTCGGGGTCGCGCCGATATAGGGTCCGAACACCGGAATAATGTTGGTCACCCCGATCACAAAGGAGCAGAGGATCGGATACGGCATCTGCAGGATCAGCATGCTCAGATAACAGATCACGCCGATGATCGCCGAATCCAGGATCTTGCCGATGATGAAACCATAGAAGATTTCGTTGGCCTTCCTGGCAATCTCCAGCACCAGGTTCGCCCTGCTGATCTCAAGACGCGCATACAGCAGCCGCTTGACATGGCCTGTGTAATTTTCCTTGAAAAACAGCATATAGATCGCAAGGAACAGTCCGATCAGGAAATTGACAAAGATCATGATCACATCGGTGCCGACCGATGTTGCTGTAAAGATCAGATTCTGGCTGTCATTGATATCCACATTCAGATAATTGGTAATCCACTGTACCGCGTTGGAGATCCCGTCTTCGATCTGTCCGCTGGACTTCGCTTCCTGCATCGCCTCCGTAAACTGGTATCCGGTCAGCTCATCCGCCCAGTCGATCACACCGATGATTTTCTCATCCAGATGCGCCATCAGGTTCCGGACCGCCTCATAGAACTGTGGTGCGACAAAAGAGAAAAACGCCGCAACCAGTCCGACCAGGATCACCGCGGACAGAACGACGCAGATAACCCGTACCGCGCGCTGTGCTCTCTTCCCCGGCATCCGCCCCCTGCGCGCTTCGGCAAAGGACAGGATATGCCGCTCCATGAATCCCATCATCGGATTCATCAGAAATGCAAACGCGCAGCCGATCAGCAGAGGCCTGAGTATACGGATCACGGCGGAACAGGCTGCCCGCACAGCGGGAAGCTTATCCAGTACAAAATAAAAAGCGATCGCAATCAGAACAATCAGAAGGATCCTTTTCTCCCTGGACGTGAACCGAAGTGAATGTGATTCCTGACTCCTCATCAGCTGTCCTTCTCTCCCTTTCTTTTCCGCTTCCTGGCATACATATCCTTATCCGCACGGCGGATCGTGTCAAATACGGAGCGGTCCAGCCTTGGGTCATATGCTGCGATGCCCATGGTGACGTGCACCTGCTCCCATGGAGGAACCGAACCTTCACTGATCTTTTTTTCTTCCATGCCAAACAGACGGATCAACTCATTTCTGTCCCTGTAGTCTTCATTCTGAAACAGCACGGCGAACTCGTCCCCGCCGATCCGGAAGACCGGGCTGTGCTGGAACACCCTGCAGATCAGCCGGCATGAGGTCTTCAGATAGATGTCTCCTTTGTCATGACCATACTGGTCATTCACTGCCTTCAGGTCATCGCAGTCGAAGATGCCCACTGCGAATTCTGCTCCTGCACTGTTGGCGTCAACCCTCTTCTGCAGTTTCTCGACCGAATCGGTAAAAGCACCCTTGTTTCTGACAGAAGTCAGCGCGTCCACATACGCGCGCTTGTTCAGGTCATTGATATGCACCTTCATATGATTTGCCAGATGCCGGAAGGTAGCAGTCAGCCTGCCTACCTCGTCGTCCTTGTCATACTGCAGGTCAAATTCATAATTCCCCTTGTCCAGACGCTCCGCGGCTTCCGTCAGTTCCTGGAGCGGTCTTGTGATCCGTCCAGTATAGAACAGTGTGAAGGAAGACAGGCTCAGAAGAATGACAGCAGAGATGGCAATAATCTCCCAGACCAGTCTGCGCCAGTCCCCCTCCATCTCATCAACCGGAACAGCGGCATACAGGCGCATGCCGTTATACAGCGGCATCCAGGCAGCCATCTTCTCAACCCCATCAAACGTATAACGGACAAATGTGCTGTCCACGACAGCCTCGTCCGGAACAGCCGGTTTTTCCCCCTGCGCCATCTGAGAGACATCCATGCGGGGATGGTAAAAGAGTTCTCCTTTTTCATCACACAAAAACGCATATCCATTGTTGTAAAGCCGAATGCCGTCCACCTGCTCCGCCAGCATGGAATAATCCATCTCGATTCCGACCACGCCGACAAACTGTCCTCTCCAGTAGATCGGCACATTGTAGGAGATGACTCTCACATCCAGATTATCTGTGATATAGGGCGGAAGCCAGACCGGCTCCCCGGTGTGCTTCGGAACCGTGAACCAGACCAGCTTCGAGGTATCCTCTGTGTCATAGAGGGTGATATCCGTCACTTCATGTCTGGAAAACCCTTCTCCGTAGAGATTCGTGAACCAGAATCCCTTCACATTGGAAGAAATCTCCGGATTAATCCGGTAGTAATAGGTCAGCACACTGCTTGTCCTGCTCACCATTTCTTCGAAGTATTCTTCTGTGAGGTCCACCTGACGCTTCAGTACATCCTCCTCAAGCCCGGTCAGATTTTCTTCCGCATAGGCTGCAACCTTCCCGACGGAACGCTGGACGTTGTGAAAGAAGTAATCCATATTCCGCTGCCCGGTCTCGCACAGAAGAAGCAGCATCTGCTCGGACTCACGGTGTTTGCTGGTCCGGATGAACAGCACACTGACAAGCGTAACAAGCGAGACGGCAATCACCGTCACGCAAACAGTCAGCAGTGTAATTCTGGTACGCAATGAATGCATCCGCTTTCCACCTTTCCGTCAGTCTGTATCGCTGCCGGCACTTATCACGCTTCCCGGATCCGGCTCTTTGGGACGCTTTTCTTTCCCCCCGGCCTTCAATGGATCCTGCCCCTGCTGTACATTCCGGATAAAGGTTTCCTCAAACACCGATGCGGGAAGCGGGCGTGAGAAATAATAACCCTGCACCAGCGGACAGCCCAGATCCTTCAGAAGCTTCACCTGCCCCTCTGTCTCCACGCCTTCGGCAACCACCGGAATCCTCAGATTCTTCGCAATATCCAGAATCAGCGCCACCAGCTGGATATCCTTCTCCTCATATTCGATATTCCTGACAAACGCACGGTCCATCTTCAGCACATCAACAGGCATGGCGGACAGCATATCCAGAGAAGAGTAACCCGTACCGAAATCATCCATCTCCACCACGTAACCCTTGCTGCGCAGTCCTTTCACAACCCTTATGACCTGGTCCGCATTCTCCGTGTAAGCAGTCTCCGTCACTTCCAGCCGGAAGGACTGATGGTCCAGATCGTGATACTGAAGAATTGTATCCAGAGCGCTTTCCAGCTCCGGATCAAACACATCCACTCTGGACAGGTTGACGGAAACGGGAACCACTGCGCCGCTCTCCTCCCGCCAGCGCACGACCTGCCGGGCCGCTTCTCCCCAGACATACTGATCCACAAGACTGATCTGGCCATTCTTTTCCAGCAGGGGGATGAAATCATCCGGGGGAATCATTCCAAACTCCGGGTGTCTCCAGCGCACCAGCGCCTCTGCGCCCACAAGAGCGGGCGGCTCTGTCTGGATGTTGAATTTGGGCTGATAATACACTTCAAATTCATAGGAATCCAGCGCGCGGCGGAGATCATTCATCAGCCGCTGCTCGTAGATCTCACTCTTTCGGACCTGTTCATCAAATATGATCAGATGCTCCTTGTAATGTCCGCGCGCCATGCTGCACGCTGTCCGCGCCTGGTCAAACATCTGCACAGGTTCGAGCTTTTCCTGCCACGGCATCACTCCCATGCGAAGCCGGATGCTGGTATTGGGCGCAAGCTCACTCAGACAGTCCTGCAGGCGGTCGTATATCTCTCTGTAATCTTCCGTATGCCTGCAGTAAATATCAAACCGGTCTGCTTCGAATCTGCCTGCGATCCCGCCATGCTGATCCGAGACACTGCGAATCTCACTTCCCAGTACGCGCAGTACACGGTCGCCGAATTCTCTCCCATTGAGCGCATTGACAGAATGGAACTGCTCGATATTCAGCACAATGGCATCCATGGGCTGATCCGGATGCTCATGGTACATGCGGTATGCGTACTGGAAGAAGAAATTACGGTTATACAGGCCGGTCAGATCATCGGTCTCCGTGGCAAGAATCAGATTTTTCGCTTTTCTCTCCGCACGCATGCTCTTGAACATCAGGCCGAGAATCGTCAGCAGAATGACCGCTGCCACACCCGTTACCAGATAAATGTTGTCCGATATCAGATCAGCAAATGTCAGCTTCGCATCCTCCGTGATATAGAAAGAAAGTGACGCGTGGACGGCAGAAGCCGGAACCAGTCCGGTCGTCTTGGACAGAATGGAGTAAAGCTGGGCATTCCCGTTTTTGACCGCAAAGCAGTAATCCAGTCCCACGCCGGTTGACAGGGTAGTGAGGCGATACTCATCGCAGAGTCTGGAAAGATTGTTGTAACGGAAATTACTGACCAGGATGCAGTCTGCCACCCCGTTTGACACAGCCTTCAGACAGTCTTTTGTGGTTGGGTAATATACCTTTTTCCAGTGTGGGTAATGATCATCCAGGAACGAATCATAGTTCGGGTTGCCTTCATTGACAGCCACAATCACATGTTCCTTGCCTACAAGGCTCCTCGGGTCAGAGATGCGCACCACTGCGTTGATCTCCGTATTGACCAGAGCCGGCGTCATGATGATTCCGTTTTTTTCCTGATCGTATCCGTCCAGATTGGCAGGGAACATACAGTCCACTTCTCCCCGGTCCAGCGCTTCCATGGCGGCGGAAGCGGTCGGGAAAGAGACAGCCTCAAAGTCCAGGTGGACATTGGCCACGCAGTCAGCAGCATAATCCAGGTAGTCTTTCAGGACGCCGGTCAGCTCCCCGGTCTCCGGATCCTGCGCGCAGAACGCAAGATAATTATCCTGATAGCCGACCCGGATGGTGCCATGCCGGGTGATCCACTCCACTTCTTCCGGAGAGAGAAATGCGTTTGCGCCGGTTCTTTTGAAGTACTTCACGAACATCTGCTCGTTATAATACCTGTTTTCGCTCTGAATCCGGCCAAGCGCATAGTCCAGATCTGCAAGCAGGTCGGAGCGGTCCTTGCTCACCGCAAAAAAGAAGTCCGACGATCCGAGCTTGAATACCGGTTCGGCAAGCTCCGGATTCGTGAAAGAATCCACCGTGACATATGCATCAAGTTCTCCGGCGTCAAGCATCTCAAGAGACTGCGTCTCTGAACAGGTAAGCTCTGTCAGCCCGGCAGAAACGCCGTTCAGCTCTGCCCATTCCTCGTAGAGGGCGGCCTGGATACTACCCTGATTCACGCCGATCTTTTTTCCGTTCACGGAAGTGGGATCACCCGGAACAATCTCCTGATTCCCGGGCGCGATAAACAGGTAGTATTCCTCTGTCCCCATCGGGAAGGAAGAAAAGAGCATGTGTTCCGAGCGCTCAGGCGAATAGGAGACATCGCTCAGCAGATCAATCTCTCCCTTCTCCAGCATCTGGAGAAGATCCGGCCAGCTGCCGGAGACATATTCATATGACCAGCCGGTATAAGCGGCAATCTTCAGCTGGTATTCATAGGCATAGCCTGACTTTCTCCCCGCCTCATCCATCGTATTGAAGGAAGAATCAAACCAGCCGACACGTACGACATCCTTTGCTTCCTCTGCCTGCGCCGGTCCCGGAACAAGGAATATGACTGACGGCACAAACAGTAAAAGAAAAGCTGCAGTACGTATGAAGCACTTTTTCAGAGCATGCATCATAGAACATTCCTCCCGGCCGCCGGAATCTGCCTTCCTGTCAATGGTTCTTTCCGGTTCTCGGTCTATATCAGAATATGACCAGAGTATCTTATCACACAATGCCGTTCCCTTCCAGTGAAGCGCCGGCCGCCGCTCCGGTCACAGCAGTCCTTTGTAGCAGGATTTGATTTTGCACTTTTTTGTCATAAGCCCCCAGTGGGCACCGGCTTTTCCTTCGGCGGAAGCTTTCCAGGGTTCGTCAGCGGCATCAAACCACAGGACAACGATATTGTTCGCTTTCGACCATTTCCGGATGCCGGTGAAGTACTGCCTCGCCTGTGAGGTACCTGCCACTGCATCACGCTGCCTTCCTCCGGCCGTCGGCCAGCCTGTCTCCGAGACAATCAGTTCCTTTCCCGGGAACTTCTCTCTCACCCCGGCAATTGTCCGGTCAAATGCGCTGACTGCGTCCGACACAGCAACACCGCCCCAGTATGGATATGCATTCACCATGAGAAGGTCGCAGTACTTCCCGACCTCCGGATGCGCGAGAATCTGGCTGCAGTCCTCCGCGGTAGTGACCGGTATTTTCCTGCTGATCTTCTTCCTTGCCTGTTTCAGATATCCGATCAGCTTCTCCGGTGTCAGATCCCCCCGGTACATCGTCTCGTTGCCCACGCAGGCAACATCCACATACTTCTTCTTGCACAGACGGATCAATGCGTTCAGTTCTTTTTTGTCCTGGCTTTTCCTGCCGCACAGCCATGCGGTTCCGATGATTTTGAACTTCATCTTCCTGGCAATTTTGTAAGCCTTGTTCAATTCTCCGGCAGAGCCATAGAAGCGCACAGTACCGGCAAACTTCTTCACAGCTTTCAGCTGTTTTCTGATCTGTGAGGCAGACAGCCTGCTGCCGGGAGATCCCTTTATGTAGAACCCCACGTCAACAGCAATCTTCTTCCTGGATACACTGATCTTAGAAACCTTGCGGATGGCAGTTCTGCCCGCCCCTGTTCCCTGCGTCTTTGCCCCGGATACCGTCCGGGCCGCCAGCAGCAGCAGGACGATGAGGGCGGCAGCCAGTCTCTTTGTATTTCTCTTCATAATCTTCCCTCTGAACACCGTTTCCTTCCCGCACATTTATTATAGCAAACCTTTTGTCTTCAGTGTTGTACAAGGTCTCTGCTTTATGGTAAAACTTTGTTCAACTGAGTCTGTAATGACGAATCTGGTGTTTATCCCTGTTCCGGGTGCCGGTCAGGACAAGATTTGGAAAGGAGCAAAGCAATGGCGGTGAAGCAGTTTCAGCAGGATGAAGTCATATTCCAGCAGGGAGATGAGGGAAGTGTCTTCTATCAGATCGCTCACTGCCAGATATTATGATATCTGCGAAAAGATCTCTGCGTTCCAGAATCAGTAACCCACAGCCAGCCTTCCGGGCAGGATACCCGGAGCCGGCATGAAACGGGCAGGAGGATCCCCTCCTGCCCGCTTCCTGTTTCCTGTGAAGATCTGAATCAATTACCGTCCCGCCGGGAGATGAGCTCGTCTCTCAGCTGAGTGATCCGCTCCAGGTATGCCTGACAGTCTTCTTCCCTGCCTTCCAGAGAGCCGGCTGCCGGCCGCAGGATCTCTGTCAGTTCTGCGACTGGCTCATAGATCGGTGTGAGCGCAACATTGGCCGTGATCCCCTTCAGCGCGTGGGCAGCCTCGAACGCAGCCTGCCGGTCACCGGACTGCAAAGCATCGCTCAGCCTGCCAAAGCTCTTGTCATCCAGTGTCATTTTTACCATCTCCAGGTAGAATGTCTCATCATTCATGCAGCGTTCCATACCTTCCCGGACATTCGCGCCGAACTGGCGCAGATTATCAATTGTAAGCATGCGGTTACCTCCCGTTTTTTTCCTGTCGTTGTCATTCACTGATCAGGCTCTCCAAAGTTTCATACATCGCATCCGGCTTGACAGGCTTGGACAGATGCGCATTCATCCCAGCCTGCAGGGAGCGCTGCACGTCCTCGTCGAACGCGTTTGCTGTCAGGGCAATGATGGGGATTGACTTTGCATCCGCCCTGTCCATCGCACGGATCCGGCGGGTCGCCTCCAGGCCGTCCATCTCCGGCATACGGATATCCATGAGAACTGCACTGTAGTATCCTTCCGGACTGGCTGCCATTTTTTCCACTGCTACCCTGCCGTTTTCGGCAATGTCAGCCTCCATATCCCTGGCCTGCAGCACCATCATCATGATCCTGGCGTTGACCTCCATATCCTCTGCCAGAAGAATCCGGCGTCCGGAAAGCTCTGCTTTCCTCTCCTTCTGAGCAGATACTTTCTTTCGCTGAAGGGCTGTGCTGAATTCTTCCATCACTGCCGCAGCGAAGAGCGGCTTCGGGATAAAGCTGTCAACACCTGCCTGCACTGCTTCGTCCAGAATGTCATCCCAGTTGTATGCAGTCAGGATAATAATGGCGGACTCATCACCAGTTATGGCACGGATCCGGCGGGTCGTCTCAACACCGTCCATCTCAGGCATCTGCCAGTCCACGAGAATCAGGTTGTATGGCGCACGGCGCGCATGGCGCAGCTTCACCATCTCAATCGCCTGCTTCCCGGAATCCGCGGTTTCCGCGGCAATTCCTGCCTTCTCCAGCACCAGTCTTGCATGCTCACAGCTCAGCGGATCATCATCGATGACCAGCACGGTCATGTCACCCGGCGCAATCTCCATCTTTTCCTTGCCTTTCACACGGGATGCATCGGCAAGCGTAACGGTTACCGTGAAGACAGAGCCTTTTCCCTTCACACTTTCCACCGCGATATCGCCGTTCATCATCTCCACGATTCTCTTCGTGATCGCCATGCCGAGGCCGGAACTGCCATACTTGCTGGTTGTAGAAGCATCCTCCTGCGCGAACGTATCGAACAGATGGGGAAGGAATTCCTCACTGATTCCGATTCCTGTATCGGAGATTCTGAATTCAAGCGTGGTCTTTCCTTCATACTGTGCCTTCCGCCTGACCTGCAGCTCTACTTTTCCGCCTGTCGGCGTAAACTTGACTGCGTTGCCCAGTATATTGATCAGTGCCTGGCGCAGCTTCATGTTGTCGCCGATATAGTAATCATCCACCTCGCTGTTGAGACGGCACTGATACGTAAGTCCCTTGTCGCGGCACTGTGTACTGAACATCGTGTTGACCGCCTCCAGGAGTCTTGCAAAGGAAAACTCTTCATTGCGGAGGATCATACGGCCGGATTCAATGCGCGTCATATCCAGAATATCATTGATCAGATTCAGAAGATGCTCCGCAGAAGCGCCGATCTGTTCCAGATACGAGCGCGTCTTATCAGGCGTTTCAGGATCTTTCAGGGCAATGCTGTCAAGCCCTATGATCGCGTTCATCGGCGTACGGATCTCATGACTCATATTGGACAGGAAAGCGGTCTTGGCCCTGTTTGCCTCCTCCGCTGCCGCAAGGGCATCACTGAGTACCTGGCGCTGCTCCATCGCGCTTCTCATCTCGGCGTCCGCATCCATAAAGCACGCGCCGACATTGTGAACGCCTTCGTCCTCGCCATCCTCCGGTGAGCGGACACCGGCGAAGCGCACCGTCTCATAGGATTCTTTCCCATGGCGCTTCACCAGATAGGTGAAGGAAATCACCGGGTTCTTCTCCAGTCCTTCCCTGATATGATCCGGCCGGATAAACTCCAGGAAACTTTCTCTGTATTCTTCTGTCACATACTGATCTGCGTAAGCCGTCACGGAAGCCAGGTACGGGAACCGCTCTCCCGGCCGGAAGCCGGAACCGTCCAGATCAGCGTGCGCACGATAGCATACTCCCTCATCTTTATCCAGTTCCAGGTAATATACACTCCAGTAATCGGAGGACAGGGCGGTGATCATCCTGTTCTGCTCTTCCCGGTGCTGCTGCTCCGCAAGAAGCTGTTCCTGCAGCTTCAGCTGCTCCTCCAGCGATTCCTGTTTCACGCGAAGCGCGGCTTCTGAAGCCGTGTGTTCTACAACCAGCTGATTGTTTTTCCTGATCTGCATGAACACAAGGCCGAACATCACGCCCATCACTACAATCGTCAGCAGAGACTGCATCAGACTTCTGCGGACAGAGTCCGCAGAGATCGAACCGATCCTTTCACTGATGACACTCTCACGGATCAGGTATGTTAGCTGCCAGTCGGTTCCTTTGATGGGAAGATAGCTCAGGGTTTCCCGGATATCATTGTATGTGAAGGAAACAACGCCTTTTTCTCCCTGCGTAAATGTTTTCTGAAAGCTTTCAAAAGTATAAGGCTGCTCAAACGCAGCGCCCTTCATGGCACTGATCAGATTATCCTCAGCCGCCAGTCCCCCAAGCACGGCGTCCGTCAAAGCCCAGCCCTCTGTCGTGTAGATATTGCAGAAGGTTGCGTCATTGGTGTTCGTATCCATCGATACGCCTGCGAGCATGTCTTTCATATTGATCGCCATGAAGCAGACACACAGGGTTTTGTCCCCGAGCGCAAGGTTCACCGGAGCAGCGATAATCACCTGTTTCTGCCCGTCTTCCGTCGTATAGATGGAGATCTCCGGCCCGGAAAGCGTCTGATAGTCGAAGGAATACTCCTCGATGTTATCCTGCAGTCCCCGCCAGGTATAGATCGTGCCCTCGGTATCCACAAAAGCGAACTTATCCAGCGAAAACAGCTGCACCATGTGCTTCTGGTACGCCGCCAGATGCTCCGCGTCACTCAGATCCTCTTCATTCATAAGATCAATAGCGACCTGAATGGTATTAATCCGGCTTTGCAGATTGTTCTCCACAACCTGTTCTCTGCGGCCGGTCAGTTCGTCCAGATACAGAAGGCTGACCGTGCGGACTGCATCCTCGGTATCCCGCTTCGCACTCTGCCCCATCCAGAATGTCCCTGCAATCATGAGAATTGCCAGGACGAAACTTCCGATGATCACAATCGATGTCGTACGGTTTTTTCTGACCTCTTCCATCTTCTGTGCCTCCACCAAAACTTCCGGTTCTTCCGAATCAGACTCTCAGTGTTCCTTCCTCTACTGCTTCTGTCTCTGTCAGCAAATACAGTTCTCTATCCCGGGCGAGACAGCCTGCCGCTCCCTGACAAAGCGTACATACTCAGGCGCAGGGAGGGGGCGTGAAAAATAATATCCCTGGATGATGTCACAGCCCATCTGCTTCAGCGCTTGTGCCTGCTCACGGGTTTCCACTCCTTCGGCGATGCAGGGAACCTCGATGGATTCTGCCAGCCGGATCATGGCTTCCAGAAGGTGCAGGGCCTTCTGGTCCTGAAACGCGCTGCGGATGAACTGCATATCAAGCTTCAGTACATCGATTGGCATGGCGGACAGCATATTCAGGGACGAATAACCCGACCCGAAATCATCCATCTCGATGCAGAAGCCCAGATCACGGAGCTTCCTGATCCGCTCTACGATCTGCCTGGAATCTTCTGTATAGGCGGATTCCGTCACTTCCAGAATCAGATCGCCGAAATCCAGACCGTTCTCCTCCACGATCCCCCGCAGCTTCTCAATCAGCAGCGGGTCCTGCAGATCAATCCTGGATACATTGATGGAAACCGGCAGGCCGATTCCCTGCTCCTTCATGGTCCTAACCTGCGCGGCTGCCTGTGACCACACGTAGTAATCCAGAGACTGAATCAGGCCATTCTCCTCAAACAACGGGATAAAGACCCCCGGATTCACCATCCCCATCCTTGGGTGATCCCATCTGGCCAGCGCCTCCGCGCTGCACAGAACAGGGGTATCCGGACGAACGTTAAACTTCGGCTGGTAAAAAACGGAAAACTGCTTCTCACGCAGAGCAGAAGGAAAATCCCCAATCAGCTGTTCGGCAAACAGTTCCGCTTCGTACATAGAATGGTCATAGACACCGATTGCATTCGTAAAACTGCCTCTGACTGTGTCGGCTGCCATCCTGGCCCGGTTGAAACGGCGCTCTATCTCCAGTCCCTTATCCGCGTCAGGGTAGACACCCATACGCAGGTGTACCCGGTTTTCAGGTTCCGTATCCTCATTGATACTGACAGACATCTTCTCGAGAATCTGGTTGTAATCCGCTCTGTGCGGACAGTAGATGAAGAAAGTATCCGCCTCGCTCCGGCATACAATTCCGCCCGAACTTCTGACCAGATCCAGCGCCTGCTGGGCGATCCGCTGGAGTACCCTGTCACCGGTACTCTTTCCGAACCGGTCATTGATGGTGTGAAAATGATTGATATCCATCACCAGTGCATCTGTCTTCAGTTCCTTATGATAATCATCCAGCTTTGCGGCATAGCGATAAAAGAAATCTTTGTTGTACAGGCCGGTCAGTTGGTCCCGTTCCGTCCAGCGCAGCAGATCCCTGTCCTCGGAAAGCTCAACGATGCGCCGTACACGCGCGAGTACGATCTCCTGCCTGGGGTAGGGTTTCGGTATGAAATCGATCGCTCCCAGCGTAAGGCATTCCAGCTCCGCGTCGCTGTCGGCAGTCATGACAATCACCGGCAGGCCTGCGTAAACAGGGTCCGCATTGAGCCGCCGCAGTATTTCAAGACCATGGATGTCCGGAAGGTTCAGATCCAGCAGGATCAGACTGATCGTATCGCACTGCGTGTGAATGGCTTCCATTGCCTGCGCGCCGTCTGACGCGACGATCACTGTATATGTGCCCTCAAGATAACGAGCCAGGATCCTCTGGTTGACGATCTCATCTTCGACAATCAGAATCCGGCGCAGATTATCGGAAGGGCGGAATGCCGCCTGCATCTTTGTATTCATATTTGCAACCTCTCATCTTGTAAACAGATCTGATTCATCTTTGAGTGCAGCTCTGTTTTTCTCATCTCATCGTATCAGCCTGACCGTAAAATGAAAAGCTTTTTTTCTGTTTCCGAAGCCGGAAATCCATTCCCCGTCTGCAAAACACAATACTGCGGGCTGTTTGACAGAAGCATTTATTCAAGATTATGATAAGCACACGGGAGACGATCGCGGATTGTCAGGAAGAATCAACACCAGGAGGAAATGACAGATGGAACAATACCAGGTTACCGGCATGAGCTGCGCTGCCTGCTCCAGCAGGGTTGAAAAAGCGGTATCGGGCGTACCAGGCGTGACTTCCTGCGCCGTGAGCCTGCTGACAAACTCCATGGGCGTGGAAGGAACAGCCTCCAGTGCCGACATCATCCGTGCTGTAGAGGCAGCCGGATACGGCGCCTCTTTAAAAGGGGCCGAAGGAAAAGCTTCTTCCGGGGATTCTCCTTCCTGGGCAGACGCGCAGGCCCTGAAGGATCATGAGACTCCTAAACTGAAAAAACGGCTTCTGTTCTCAGTCCCGATTCTTCTGATTCTTATGTATTTTTCCATGGGGCACGGCATGTGGGACTGGCCAGCGCCGGAAGCTTTCGACAACCTTGTATTCCTGGGGCTGTTTGAGCTGCTTCTTGCTGCAGTTGTGATGATCATCAACCAGAAGTTCTTTACTTCCGGCTTCTCTTCCCTGCTGCATGGCGCTCCGAATATGGACACTCTGGTGGCTCTTGGCTCCACGGCCTCTTTCGGGTATTCCCTGACAGAGCTCTTTCTGATGATCCTTGCGCTCGGAAACGGCAGACACGATGTCGTGATGAAGTACGGGATGAATCTGTACTTTGAATCAGCAGCGATGATTCCGACGCTGATCACGATCGGAAAGATGCTGGAGGCCATGTCGAAAGGCCGTACCACAGACGCACTGAAAGGCCTGATGCAGCTGGCCCCCAAAACAGCCACCCTGCTGAGAGACGGTACAGAAACAGTGGTCGGCATCGAGGAAGTCCGGGCAGGAGATATCTTCGTTGTCCGCCCGGGAGAGCAGATCCCTGTGGACGGACTTATTGTAAAGGGAATTACAGCCGTCGATGAATCGGCGCTGACCGGTGAGAGCATTCCGGCGGATAAAGCGGAAGGCGACACTGTTTCTGCTGCTACCATGAATCAGCAGGGCTATATTGAATGCCGCGCGACACGGGTTGGGGAAGACACCACGCTGGCACAGATCATCCGGACCGTGTCTGACGCTGCCGCGACCAAGGCACCGCTGGCCCGTATTGCGGACAAGGTTTCCGGGATTTTTGTCCCTGCCGTCATCGGCCTCGCTCTTCTGACGCTGGCCGGATGGCTGATCGCCGGCAAACCGTTCTCCTACGCCATTGCACGCGGGATCTCCGTTCTGGTCATCAGCTGTCCCTGCGCACTCGGTCTTGCGACACCGGTCGCCATCATGGTCGGCAGCGGCGTCGGCGCCAGAAACGGCATCCTGTACAAGACTGCGGCAGCACTCGAGAGTGCCGGCAGGATCCAGATGATCGCGCTCGACAAGACCGGAACGATCACACAGGGACAGCCCCACGTAACAGATGTGATTCCGTCCGGCCGGGATCAGGAATCGCTTCTTCGTCTCGCAGCGTCGCTGGAAAAAAACAGTGAACACCCACTTGCAAAGGCTGTCACCGACGCGGCGCAAGGGCTGCCGCTTTACGAGATCAGCGGCTTTGAAGTCCTTCCCGGCCATGGACTGCACGCACAGCTGGAAGGAAAGGAACTTCTGGGCGGAAGCCTGCAGTACCTGTCTTCCATAGGGCTGGCAGACGCGGCTGTCACAGCCCGCGCCCATGCGCTTGCCGAAGAGGGGAAGACACCGCTGCTGTTCGCGTATGACAACCAGTTTGCAGGTATGATCGCAGTCGCCGATCCGATCAAGGAGGATTCCGCGCAGGCCATCCGCGAGCTTCAGGGTATGGGCATCTGCTCCGTCCTTCTCACCGGCGACAATGCCCGGACAGCCAGGGCGATCAGTCAGCAGGCGGGGACAGACCAGGTCATCGCCCAGGTCCTGCCGGACGGCAAGGCGGATGTCATCCGCTCCATGAAAGCACTTGGAAAGACGGCCATGGTTGGCGACGGCATCAATGACGCCCCTGCCCTTACCGTGGCGGACAACGGCATTGCGATCGGCGCAGGCACGGACGTAGCCATCGACGCGGCGGATATCGTCGTCATGAAAAGCCGCCTGACCGACGTGACCGCGGCGATCCGCCTGAGCCGGGCGACAATCCGCAACATTCACCAGAATCTGTTCTGGGCATTTTTCTACAACGCGGTCTGCATTCCCCTTGCCATGGGACTGTACGGCATCGAAATGAAGCCCATGTACGGTGCGGCAGCCATGGCGCTTTCCAGCTTCTTCGTGTGTATGAACGCACTGCGCCTGAACCTGGTGAAGCCGCATGACGCCGGACATGACAAAAAAGGAAAACCCGTTCCCGCGGCAGCGCTCGAACAGGCCATAGCATCAGATCTGAGACAGAATTCTGCAAAGGAGGAGACGACGATGACAAAGACACTGAAAGTAGAGGGCATGATGTGCCCGCACTGCGAAGCACGAGTAAAGAAAGCGCTTGAGGCAGTTGATGGCGTGGAAAGCGCAGTGGCGGACCACGAAAAAGGGACAGCAGTTGTAACCCTCTCGGCCCCTGTTGCGGACGAAGCACTCTGCGCTGCAGTTCAGGCACAGGATTACAAAGTACTCGGAGTGGAATGAGCCTTTCCAGGAAAAACGCTCTGCGCCGCAAAGCAGCGCAGAGCGTTTTTCCTGTTTATTCTGCGACTCAACAGCATCGGCTGTGGTTCTGTCAGGCTGCCAGATCCTCTGACTGGGTCTGGAAATACTCGTTCATCAGTTTTGACAGATAAGCCTCATCAAAATATTTCCCGTAATAGGGGAGTCCCTCATCAACGCCAAAAGCGCCAAGGAATTTGTTCAGCGTTTTGCTGGACTTTGTTTCGATCGGCAGGTCAATGCTGCATCCGCCTTCCACAGACATACCGGTGGAATCGGTCAGCTGCCACTGGGCACTTGACATCATATAGCTGAAGCCTTCTGCGTCGGTTCCAACCTGGACACAGCAGGATCCGCCGCTGCTGGGTTCGCCGATCAGCACCGCGCCGCCTTCCTGCGCAATGATCGGAAACAGATTGCCGCAGGAAAAAGCATGTCTGGTTACCAGAACACCGTAGTTGAAATCGTACCGGACTTCCTTATCCTTCTCATCATAGACTCCGTCAAAATTCGTGTCTGCTTCAAAGGTAAATGTCATCCTTCTGTCCGTCAGCTTATGGATGCCATACAGCTGTGTCTGTCCGGTCGCAACTTCCAGAATCGCCATCATCACGTCCGGACTTCCCCCGCCGTTGCAGCTCAGGTCAAAGATCACGTTTTCGATGTCCGGATTCTCTGACGCCTTTCTGAGTCCGGTGAGAACGATGCCGAGGCAGTCCTGCGGAAAATCGCCCTCCCCTTTGTAATAGGTTGCCCATGCGGCCTCGTCCGGCATAAAGGAATCCAGCCGCAGGATCGCTGTATTGCCGTACTCCTTGTAAGTGTCATCTCCCCAGAGCATCTTGCGCTGCAGTGTTATGGTCTCGTGCAGGGTCTGCTTCAGGTAGATGGGACTGTTGATCAGATCCGCTGTCACATCCAGGCCGAGCAGAGGGAGTCCGAATACAGATTCAAGGGATTCACTGTTATCGAGCATGACAGCCGACGCGCTGGTAAAAAGCGTATGTCCGTCCCCAAGATAAACCATCAGAACCCGGTTCAGGGCAGAAATATATTCCGTCAGATCCGCAGACTGTAATTTCTGAATCAGCGATTTCCCCTCTTTCCCGAGACCGGCAAGCGCCTGTTCCAGTCCAACTTCGGCTACCGCCTGATCCAGCGGCGCTTTTCCCGGGTGTCCGAAGAAATGGTCGATGTTAAAACACAGATCCGCATAGCACTGCTTCGCAAGATCAGCCGGCCTCTCCTGCCCCTGCAGCTCTGCTTTCAGCCGTTCGGTCTCATACAGTCCTTCCGGCGTCGATCCGTCAATCGACATTCTCTGTACATACAGTTTTTCCCCATTGTACAGCATATGATTGGTCGCGATATCCGTCATGAGATTGCTCAGTGTGGATACCGGCAGGTAGATGTCGGTCTCATCCGCATAAACACGGATTCCGTACCTGGCAAAGTCCAGCGTAACCGGCGCGGCTTCCTTCTCAAACACAACGTTCGAAATCCGGATGAACCGGGTAGCCGTATCCTTCCACCCCTTTGCTTCATCTTCCTGCGGAAGAGGCAGGTCAAAGAACCGGTTCCAGTCCGCGATGGTGATCACGCAAGCCTCGGGGTCAAAGACCAGATCCTCCCCGATTTCATTTTCAAGTACGAAAGTCCCGTCTTCCTTCTCCTCAAGTGTCAGAGAGTGAAGTTTCATGAACGCCGCGTACTGACTGATTCCCATATAAGGAACGTCAGGGGTCTCATCGTAGAAGCGCAGCGGCAGTTCTCCTGCATCCTTTCCGTCCAGGAGCACCGGGACGGCTTTCTTTGTAAACCCGGTGCTGCTCTCTGTCTCATCAGCGAAAGCCGATATGCACAAACATAGAATCATCGCCAGCAGACTCACTATCTTTTTCAATGCTTTTTCCTCCTTACAGGTGTGATAACCGTTTTTTTCATCATACCTGATCCGGCGCATTTCATCTATGCATTTTTCGTAAAAAATCATCAGGCGCCCGGATAACCCTCCGTGCTGATCCATCCTTCCAGCTCCACATCCTCGTCCGGCATGATAAAGGTATAAGTGCCCCATTCCTGCCATGTGCCGGAATCTGTTCCGTTCACCTCAAGCTTCACCTCTCCGTCTGCCACATCTACCGTATGCACCGTCACAAGCGTTCCGGCCTTTGCTTTTGGCGGGCAGTCTGTGAAGACATCTGTTTCTCCTGCAAGCGTAATGCGATGCTCCCCGGCCTCAAGCGCTTCCGTCTCCGGCGTCCGGCCGCTTCCTCCGGTCAGAAAAGCTTCCAGGTCCGCAGAGACCAAATCCTGATCCGGCTGCTTCCAGGTGTCATATTCGCTTTCCTCAGCCCTGATCATCTGCGCGCTGTCACAGTCATAGAACGCTTTTTCCGCGACCTCCACTTCTCCGCACAGGATCACCTGGCTGATCTTCCGGCAATACTCAAACGTGTCAGCCTCCAGCCTGCTGCCCGCACCGCAGACCACCGTCTCCAGGTCATCACAGTAACCGAAGGCTCTGCTCTGAATCACCGCGCCCGGCTCGACCAGGACACGCTTTAAGGTATCACAGTAGCCGAAGGAGCAGATTCCTGTCGTTACACCCGTCGGGATCGTTACCTCAGGGATTTCGCAGTATTCAAATGCCCTCTGCCCGATGCTCCTGAGACCGGCCGGAAAGGAAAGGGACTGCATCTTTATGTAGGAGAAGGCCTGCGGTCCTATGTCCGTCACCCTGTATCCGTCAATCTCTTCCGGAATATCAACGGCTCCATCCGCTCCGTTATACTCTGTGATGGTGATCGTTTCCGCGTCACTATTGACAATGTAGGTAAAATCTCCGGAAGTAATTTCCACCGGTGGTTCCTCGTCCGGAAGATAATCCGGATCCGTCGTGGAGACCGTGCCTTCCGTGGAGAGGACCGGTTCCGGTTCCTGACTCTGTGTCTGGCCGCTTCCGATCCGAATTCCGCCGATCACATCGTACACGCCGGCCCAGAGGGCATCGTACTGCGCACGGATCGTCTGGTCTTTTTCATATCCCTGATAGTCCGTCGGCAGATCCGCATAGATATTCATACACAGTTCTTCATCAAATCCGATGTACTCTGCATGCGGAAGGTCCTGAAAGCTGCTGTTCACACACGCGCCGATCGTAAAGAGTTTCCCGCCGGTCAGGCCTTCTTTGGCGTACGCGTCATAGCTGTCCTTATGGTAGAAAGTCGCGCCGGCATCTTCTGTCATTACGAATGTGTTCTGATACCATTCCTGGTCCATCGTGACAAAAAGACCCTGGGAATCATCCGCGGTGAAATAGTAAGAGTATGTTCCGTCTTCATTCCTGTAGTCATAGTAATCGTCAAATGTGCCTGCCCATGCTGCCGCAGATACTGTCATGCTCAGGGCCAGCGCCGCCAGAACCATCATTCTCTTCTTCATGTCCGTTTCCTCCTTTATGTGAAACATGTTTTTCAGATTTGAAATGTTTCATTTCTTCCCCTGTTACCCATTATAACGGGAAAAAGAAAACAACGGTCACACACACAGGAGAATCCTTTGCCATGTGCGAGTACCTGGAACAAGTCCTGCCCGGAGAGGGGATTGACCGGATTGAATCTTACACCTTCCGGCGCTGCCACAGTCTGGAATATCTCGGGCTTCCGTCCGGGCTTCAGGCAGCCGGATATGACGCCTTTGAAGAATGCTGCAGCGTGAAAAATGCCTGGGTGGACGGCACCGAATACAGACTTCGGGACCGGAACGCACCCAGGCCGGTTGCTCTGGTACTGGAATCCATCAGCGCCTCCCGCAGGCGGTACATTCAATAGGCCGGGAGCGGTGTCATGGACGAATTCGAGTATATTGATTATTGTATCTCGGGGGACGGCTGCAGCTATTAAGCCTCCCTCTTCCGGATCAAATGCCGGAAGCTGCACGCAGCCGGGGACGCACAGCGCCACGGCTTCCTTTTTTATCAGAAACTGACTGTCTCCGGCTGTGCTGTGAAGGAGCAGAAGGTCGCCACCGAATCCTTGAGCCAGAACATCTGCATGTTGTCGTCATCCGCACTGTACATTGCCTTGAGCTCGGGCATCTTCTCCAGCATCTTTTCCTTGACCTCGAGACTGTCATCCTCCACAAGCTGGGCGGAAATGCGGATCCAGGTCCCGTTATTCATGGAAGCACTGATCTCCACAAAGGGATTCTCGCTGATCTGTCTGGAGACAGCTTTCACCTTCCCGGTCTGGATATACAGCTTATTGTCATGGAGGAGAATCGTTCCGAACGGTCTGACTCTCGGCTTCGTTCCGTCAACGGTCGCCAGATAGTAGGTCACCGCGTCATTCAGGTAATAGTATACCCTGTCAATTCCATTCGCGCTTGCCCTCTTCTCCGCTTCCATCAGAAGAACGGCGGCATGCAGCTTCAGATAAGCTGCCAGATCCGCCAGGGACAATCCCAGCTCTCTGTTCATGAAATCCTCTGCAACAAGCAGGTTCGCGATCTTTACGCCAAGATTGATAAAGCCCAGCTCTACCTCTCCTCCGAAGGCGATGACTTTTCTTTCCTCTGAGTCGTCCTCCGCCAGCAGAACGGTGTCCGGGATTCCGTTGCCGTCCAGATCGTGCAGATAGAGATTGTATTCACCGTTTCCGCTCAGGTCGACCGCCATCGTATCGATCTTTCTCCCCAGTCTCTCAGCCGAAAAAGACACGTCCGCCATCCCGTCACCGTCCAGGTCAAGCGCGATCTCTTTCCAGCCGCTGCGGACCAGCATCTTGCTGAGCACCGGATCGTTCTTGATTCTCTTCTTGGCCTCCCGAATGCTGATTCTTTTCACTTCCATGATAGTTCCTCCTGTATAAAGATATTGATCGGATCCGAATACGCAGATCCTGTTTCCGGCTCCATCACAATCGGTTAATCATCCAGCACATTTACACCGAAAATCAACTTCTCCCTGCCGGCTTCTACCACCTTTGCCGCGGTCAGGATGATCCGTTTCGGCTGCCCCTTGATCATCAGCCGGTAGCGGATCTGATACCTGCCCTTTTCCTCAATCTCCCGCATGACCTTCTCTTTTGTGAACTGCTCCAGGAAAAGTGAAATATCCTGAGGATCCGCATAGATCTGCGCATCGCTGCGGGCCTTCCGGAAGAAGTCATCCCCTTCTTTGTCAAAGCCCAGGCTGCTGTAGTCAGCTGAAACACTGTACTCAGAATATGCTCCTGATTCCGGGTCAGCCAGGTACAAAGCATAATATTCGCCTGTCAGTGCAGCGATTCTTTCGATGACACTGTTCTGCTGATGTACTCTTTCCACCGCCTCTTTCTGTTTCACCTGTGCATCGATGATGCTTACGCCGATGATGATGCGGTTTTTCCCGGACTTCATTCTGGTTGCTTTCAGCCCTGCGTACACAGGCGTTCCGGAATCGATCAGCCTGTACGAAGTTGTGAATACTCCATTGCTGTCCAGCGCTTCGATGATCTTTTCCCTGGAAAAAACAGAAAGGAATGGTTCCCGGTCCTCCTCATAGATACGCGTCATGGTATCCTGCTTTGCCAGCCGGAAAAAGTCCTCTCCATGCCGTTCCATGGCCATCTCCTCCTCGCCGGCCTGGGAAGAATACTCGATGAACCGGTCCGTATCGAGGTCAACCACATAGATGTTGTAATAATCAGCGGCAAGTGCCCTGGCAATATCCGCGTAGCTTTCCCCGTCTTCAGGCTCGCTGACCGAAAGAATGGCTACGGCTACGGCAATCGCCCCGTTTGTCTGGTTCTTGCCGATCCTGCGGGCAAAGGAATGCACGATTGCCCCGTCAGGCATTCTCTCGTCAAAGAAGGAACGGAAATCAGGCGCAGTGCAGTTTTTCCCGATGTGCCGCAAAAAAGGTATGGTGTACCTTTCATAATCAGATTCCTGCCCCTGCAGTTCGCGGCGTACAGTCTTTTTCAGAAAATCACGATAGGCCTGGTTGCTCCGCACAAACCGCGCGTACTCCCCTTTGATCTCGATGACTCCCATCGGCAGCATATTATAGGAATTCCGGAAAGCCTTCTCGTCCTCACTCACGATCGCCCCCAGCTCGAAGAGATTGACACGCCCGATCGTTTCATAATAGGAGGTTTCCTCCGGGTTCTCATAGCCGATCTGGATGCCCCGGTTGTTCCTTTCCACAATCTGCTCATAAGGGACCGGTCTGCTGTAATAGAATCCCTGCAGTTTGGAACAGCCGATATCCCTCAGAAAATGCACATGCGCTTCCTTCTCCACACCCTCGCACACGGTATCGAGCCCCAGTGAGGTTGTCATCTTCATCATCTCGGCAAGAACAATCTTCGCGTCTTCTTCATCCAGTCTGCGCAGGAATCCGATGTCAAATTTGATCAGGTCAACCTTGATGCTTGACAGGAAATCCAGAGAAGAATAGCCGCTGCCGAAGTCATCCATCCACACGGCGAATCCGAGATTCCGGAAGCGTGTCACCTGCTCCTTCATAAAATCAAAACCGCTTCCTATGACGTTCTCCGTGATCTCGATCGTAATCTTCTCTCTGCCGACCCCTGACGCGTCCACCCGCAGGCGGATCTCCTCCACCATGTCACAGACATCAAAGTCAGATCTTGACAGGTTGATGGAATGAGGGACAACAGGAATACCGGAGGCGCTTTGCCTCTTCATCTTTTCCAGCACCTGTTCCAGCACATACAGATCCAGCTTATAGATCAGTCCGGCCTCCTCCAGCGCCGGAATAAACTCCGCGGGAGACAGGAATCCTTTCACCGGATCAATCCAGCGGGCCAGTGCCTCCTCATCACAGACCTTTCCCGTGACAGCCCGGATGATCGGCTGGTAATAAACCTGAATCCACTGCTTCTGGATTGCCTCGTCAAAATGGGAAAGAATATGCTGCCGCTGCTTGATATCCTCCCGCATGGAATCACTGTAATAGCTGAAGAAAGAAACGTCCGCCTTCGGGATCTGGTCACACGCGATCTTCGCCCGGTCATACGCGGAACTGACAGGAACGTCCTCTATGCTTGTCAGATAGATGCCTGCTCTGACCGGAAGCGAATGGCCGCCGTTCAGACGCTCTGCCTCCCGGAAAAGATGACGCAGTGTATTCTCCAGCCCATCCTCCGTTGAAAACGCGGCAAACCTGTCACCGCTGATGTGGCAGCATCGTTCCCTGCCGAACGCACGCTCCAGAAGAGAAGCATAGGCACACAGCAGCTTATCCCCTTCGGCAAATCCATAGCTGTCATTGAAATTCTTCATACCGTTGAGGTCGATATACAGAAGGGCCCCAACCTTTCCTTCCGCAACGATGGAATTCTTTCCTTCTTCTGCCAGCTCGATAAACCGTGTCATCCTGGGCAGGCCGGTCAGGTGATCATAACGGGACGCCCGGAATATGCTTTCCTCATGAAGTGCCTCGTTAAATGCTCTGTTCAGAGAGGAGGCCTGTGTGTCATCGTCCCCTGTGTATTCTCCCTCATCCATAAAGGTGACAAACGCCAGGCGCGAACCGTCTTCCCTGAAGACATGCTCCCCGATCCCATGGATGATATGATGTCCCTCTCCCTCATATTTCCTTCCCCGGAAGATTACCTCATACCTGCCGCCCTGTGTAATGAATCTCTGTACGGCATCCTTCAGGCGCTCCACATCATCCGGATGGGTATTGCACAGCACGTCTTCACTTAACAGACGGTATGTTTTCTCCCGGTCCGGCAGCCTGAACATCGCGCGATATCCGTCAGACAGGACAAGCGGATAGACTTTTCCGTCTGCATACTGATAAACCGCAAGCGAAGTCGGCAGCTGCTCCAGATGCTTCCGCTCCGCTTCAGAAAACTGGTATATACCCATGGTCCGGCACTCCTTGCTCTGACGATCCCACTACTGCCTGCTCTGACGATCCCGCTTCTGCTGATGGCAAAAGGCGGTTCCTGTATCAGAAAACCGCCTTCAACCAGATCTTTATGTTCTTCTGCGACCGATTTCCGGACAGCCTTCTGTCTTTGTTATACATGATAAATGCGTGCTGGTCTACACCCTCTGCAAAACAGAGCAGACCGTCAGCTGTAAACCTGAACGGAAGGCAGCCGGATCTTCAGATGGCTTCCCCGTTCAGATAACGGGCTTTGATGTTTTCCTTCGTTCCGATATAGCAGAATCTTTCAATGACCTGCTCCGGTCTGAGCTTCCTGGCCGCGTCAGACAGACCGTCTATGACAAGCGCGTCAAATACCGCTCCTTCCTCCAGCGTACCGGTATTCCCAAAGAGCGGTCCGCTCTGTTTCGTCGCCATAAAGAACGCCTCCGGGAAGGTGATGGCGCGGTTTCCTTCCGGCTCATAGAATTCCTTCAGCTTGGACAGCTGGACCGCGCGGGCCGCCTGCGTGTAGACGCCGATGTGGTGGCCGCCGGAAACGTCGCTCCCAAGGCCGATCCTGACTCCACCGTCCAGCAGCACTCCCGCCTGCATGATCCCCGCGATAATGTTGGTGGTGGCGTCCGGACAGTGAACCGCATAGCTGTCATACTTCTTCAGGATGCGGATATCCTCTTCCGAAGGGAAAATGAAGTGCGCGCCCAGGACAGGTCCGTTCTCCATCAGGCCGGCTCTTTCATAAATCTCCGTATCACAGGAACACTCCGGGAACAGAACCCTTGCCTGCTCCGCCTCCCACCTGGATTCCACAAGGTGGGTCTGCATGCCGGTCTGATATTTCCTTCCCAGTCTGCCGAGCCCCTGTATGAGCTCTCTTGAGCAGGTCGGCGCAAATCTCGGCGTAATGAGCGGCCGCATGTTTCTGTTTCCGCTGTATTTTTCAAGAAAAGCATCGGTCTTTTGAAGAGAATCCATGGGATCCTCCATCAGCCCCGCAGACGCACTCCGGTCCATATTGATCTTTCCGGTAAACCCTTTGATTCCCTTCCGGTCCATGCGCTCAAGCAGGTACGAGGTTGCCTCTTCGTGTATCGTCGCATACACACAGGCATGCATCGTTCCGTTCGCGATCATGTCATCGATGAAAGCATCATAGACCGCTTTGGCGAATTCCGGATCCGCGAACTTCTCCTCCATCGGGAAGGTGCACCGGTCCAGCCAGTCGGCGAGCAGAAGGTCCATCTCAAGGCCGCGGTTCAGATACTGCGGCGCATGGACATGGAGATCGGAAAAAGCAGGAATCAGAACACCGTCACCGTAATCCGTCAGAGGAGCCCCTTTGTACTTCTCCGGAAATACCGGCCAGATTCCCTGTACCCTGCCCTGTTCCACAGCGATGTAGCTGTCAGGATACACCGCCAAATGTGCTCTGTCCTCAGAATAAACGATGTTCGCATGTATCAGCAGCATATTCATCTCCCCTGTTTCTGTTATTCTAATAATCGGGCAGGAAGGAATCCCTCTTCCCTGCCCGGTCCGGTGACTCTGTATCAACCTCATACGCTCACTGCTGCGCACGCACCTGAAGAAAGATGATCATCTCGACTCTCCGTCCCTGAATGCTGACCTTCACATCATCCGCGATGTTTGAAACAACGGACTTTTCCAGTTCGTCCCAGGCTTCCGCCGCGCCTTCCTGCTCCTGCTCCAGTCCCTCTTTGACCATCTGCCGGTAAGCATTCATGGACCATGTACTTGCCGAATTCATCGCTTCCGGGTTCATCGGCATCGGGGCATCTGCCCAGTCCAGCGGATCAAAGAAGGCCCTGATCTTACCCATGATTCCCTTTGCTGCTTCATTCTTTCCGCTTCTGGAAGCTGCCAGCAGTTTCTCCTGCTTGTCAAAACTCATCGGCGTCTCCATCTGCAGATGAAGCTGGAACATCTTATCCTGATCCTCGATCCAGAAGTTCCCTTCCCGCTGCCCGGTAATCGACCGCATCATGCCAAGCATTTCTTCTGTCAGCAGTCTCAGATGCATCGCGTTTCTGGGCTGCAGCCCTTTATACTGTGCCACCTTCTCAGCCTGCACAAGCGCATCGTCCATTCCCGTGCCATCGTTCGATATTATGATCACATCACTCTTCATGATTTCCTCTTTTCCCTGCTCATCTCATCGGAAACAATCGGCTGTATCCGGAAGAGCCTTCGCCTTATCCATACAGCCTGCCCTGCTGTCGTTCTGAAAAAAGCAGCCATGCAATCATACAGCACGGCTGCCTGTTCCATTCAGACTGATTACGCGTCTTCTTTCTCCTTCTTTTTGAACTTATTCCTGAAGCTTTCCCAGTCAGCGGACAGCTTCGCTTTCTTCTCCGCTCTCTTTTCCTTGCGCGCTGCCTTCTTCTCATCGCGCAGTTCCATACGCGCCTGGCGGGCCATCTCATCCGCCATCGTCTGGGCTTCCTCTACTTCCGCCGCTACAGTCGCCGCGTCGAAGCGCACAACCGCTGCCTTGAACTTTTCAAGCTTCTGATTCAGGATCTCCTCGTCCTCCTCAAACGCAAGACCGATCATCGCGACTTCACCATCTTCCATCTTGACCGCGGTCTGCTCAAGGAGAGAAACCCCCTGCATCGCGTCATCGGCATCGACGATGGAACCAACCAGCATGCCATAGCTGCCGCCAAGCAGAACACCGATCGGACCGCCAAGGACGCCGACCAGAGCGCCGACCAGTCCGCCGATCGCCATGTCATCCGTGGTATGCGCGCCTGTATCAAAGGAATCCATCGTATACAGGGCACCGTGCTCCTTCTTTACCAGAGCAGCCGCAGTCAGGAAAGAAGACTCGGTTCCCGGATTCTGTTTCAGCTCAGTCAGTGCCTGATACGCCTCGCTCTCCACCTCAAAAAGACTTACAACGATATTCTGTGCCATAATAGACGACTCCTTTCTTTCATCGGTCCGAAGGACAGATGAGATCCGCATCCGATCTCTGCACAGTTATTTCTGTACCACAACACTATACCACAATCACACGGCACATTCTATGTGAGAAAACCAGATCCGGGTGCGCTTTGGTGGTTACAGGCCACATCCTGACCTGGCTTTCCTGGCAGACACAGGGTTCCTTCGCTCCGACCCCCAAAAGTCTGCCGCTCAGGAGCCCTGTGTCTGCCGCAAAGTGGTCAGAATGTGACCTGTAACCTTTGGCGCAGGCAGTTCACCCCTCCCGGTTGATCAGCACGACTGCCGACAGCACCAGAATTACGCCGGCCAGCACCGAAGGAGTCATTCTCTCATGGTAGATCAGCACGCCTGCCAGCGTGGCGACAACCGGCTCAATCGACGCAAGAATGGATGCCCTGCTGTTCTCCAGTCCTGTCAGTCCATATGTGTACAGCATATAAGGGATAAAGCAGCTGAACACGCCGGTCGCCAGACACCAGAAGGAGGCCGCAGCGGAAGCGGTCATGGCATGAAGCAGTCCCTCCGGTCTCCAGATGAGCACCGCGCCGGCTGCTGCCAGAATGCAGGAATAGAAATTGATCGTACTGCTGCTGTACCCCAGTCTCAGCGCATACCTGGAAAAAACCGTGTACAGCGCGTATCCGAATCCTGCGCCAAGGCCATACAGGAATCCGGTCCGTGTGAGGACAGCCCCTGTCCCGATCCCCGACACAAAGCAGCACCCGGCAAATGCGCAGATGACAGCAATGATCCGGATCCGGGTGATCTTCTCATGGAACAGAACTGCCGACAGCAGCATGACGAAAGTCGGTGCAGTATAAAGAAGAATCGCCGCAACAGACAGGCTCATCATGCTGATTGCGTGAAAATAGCAGAAGGTAAAAAACAGAAGGCTGAACAGTCCGGTCCCGATAAAACACCAGAGGTCTCTGGCACGAACACGAAACTGCTTCCGGTCCGTACACAGGATCAGGATCCCGAAACAGACTGCCGCGATTCCGCAGCGGACGATAATCGCGCTGTTGGAACCGATCCCGTATTCTTCCAGATGCCGGGTAAAAAATCCAAGAAATCCCCAGCAGAATCCTCCGCCCATGACTGCGGCTGCATGCTTATTCATATCATGTCATACGCTTTCCAATGTGCTAAATCATGCAAACCGACCGGCAGCCTGGAAGGTCAGGGCGGTCCGGTTACCGGAAAAGAAGCAGGGTCGCGATCCCGAAATACAGAAGCAGGGACACGGCATCCACGATCGTCGTAATAAAGGGGCTGGCCATGACCGCCGGATCGAATCCCAGCTTCTTGGCTATGATCGGCAGGGTACAGCCGATCATCTCCGCCACCATGACGGTCAGTACCATGGTACAGCATACGACCAGAGCCACCGCAACCGTGACATCCGTATTATGCAGAAGCAGACGGTCGATCAGCATGATCTTTCCAAAGCATGCACACGCAAGCGCTATACCGCACATGACAGATGAACGGATCTCCTTCCAGACAACCGCTGCCAGATCCCTGAAATCAACCTCTCCCAGGGAGATGGCACGGATGACCGTGACGGAGGACTGCGATCCAGAATTGCCTCCGGTATCCATCAGCATCGGGATGAACGCGGTCAGCACCACCTGCGCGGCGAGCGCGTTCTCGAAATTGGTGATGATCATCCCCGTAAAAGTTGCAGACACCATCAGAAGGAGCAGCCAGGGGATACGGTGCCGGAACAGATCCACCGGTGACGAGCGCATGTAGGTCTTGTCAGACGGTGTCATACCACCCATGATCTCGATGTCTTCCGTGACCTCTTCCTGCAGGACATCCATAGCATCATCGAATGTAACGATACCGACCATTCTCCCGTCGCTGTCCACCACGGGCATGGCGAGGAAATTGTACTTGGACAGCTTCCGGGCTGTCTCCTCCTGGTCGGTTAGCGTCGTAACGGTGATGACATTCGGATTCATCAGATCCTCGATCTTTGTCGATTTGTCCGGGCACAGCAGAAGATCCTTTACCGTCACCAGGCCGAGCAGCTGCCGTTCCTTTGTGACATAGCAGGTGTAGATCGTCTCCTTGTCCACACCGGTCCGTGTGATGCGTTCGAACGCCTGCGTGACGGTCATGTCAGGACGAAGGGAAATGTACTCCGTCGTCATGATGGAACCGGTAGAATTTTCCGGATACTGGAGGATCTCATTGATCTCCTTGCGCATGTCGGGACTTACCTGCGCGAGGATGCGCTTCACCACATTGGCCGGCATCTCCTCTACGATATCAACCGCGTCGTCCACATACAGCTCATCCACCACCTCATGCAGCTCACTGTCTGAAAATCCGTGGATCAGCTGTTCCTGTGTCTCCGGGTCCATTTCCACGAAGGTCTCCGCAGCCAGTTCCTTGGGCAGAAGCCGGAACAGCAGCGGGCGCTGTTCTGACTGCACTTCGTTGAAAACTGCCGCAATATCCGCCGGATTCATGGTAGCCAGCACATCTCGGATCGCGGCATACCGTTTCTCCTGAAGAAGCTTACTGAGCGTATGCTCAACTGTTACAGTATGCGCAGCCATATGTCTCCTCCTTCTCCCATTCGGAAAACACCCTTTTCAGTCCATTTTCCTGTTCTCATCGTCATGCTTCTTTATCATTATAGTATAACAGACTGCTCCCTTTGTTTCCATGAAAAACATAAAAACAGCGAGACGAGTCTCGCTGTTTACGGAAGACACAACATACAATGAGAAGTTTTCTGCCCGGTCCTCAGGGTTTACTCTTCATACTCTTCCAGAATCCGCTGTGCGATCCGCTTTCTGGATACGCCGTGATTCATTGCCTGCTTTCCGATCAGACGGTGCGCTTCATCCTCAGACAGGTGTCTGTGTTCGATCAGAAGGAATTTCGCTTTGTCTACCAGGCGGACCTCCTGCACCTTCTCCTCCGCTGCAAGGATTCTTTGTTCCGCCTCTCTCAGCTTTGCCTGCTGCGCTGACAAAAAACGCATCGCGTGTGTGATGCGCGGCAGGGGGAATGGCTTCGCGAGAACCAGGATACCGGCGTCCGTGACACGGTCCAGCGTATCTTCATAAACTCCGTCCGGTACGATCAGCAGTACGGAGGCGCCACACTCCCTTGCCGTATCAAGCGCAAGTTCTGTCCCCGCCCCGTCCGGGAGAGGTGCATTCACAACCACGATACTGTAGTACCGTTCCAGAATACACCGCCGGGCCGCTGCTGCGCTGGTCCGGTATTCTACTGACGCGGCAGACAATCCTGCCAGTGACTTTTTGATCAGCGGAAAGAATCTCTCCTCCGCGGACACTGTCAGTATGGAATGCTGGAACTGTTCTGCTCTGGACATTGCTTACTTCCCCGAAACACTCGATTCCAATCCCGTCATTGGCTGCAGCTGCATACGGCACAGGGCGTTGTCTTCACTCCCTGCCGCAGTACACCCGGAGAATCTCCTCCGGAATGATCTGTCTGACAAATGCACTTCCCATCGCGATCTTTCCTGCCTCCCTCCTGGACGAAGGAAGCAGGTCCGCCTGCTGTGTCATCTCTTCCGGAAGAGACAGCTTCCGCTCTATTCCGGACAGCCCTGCATAAATCAGGAGCGCGTAAACCAGATACGGGTTTCCGGACGCATCGGGAGAGCGCAGCTCCACACGGGTCTTCCCGTTAAATGTCTCGATATACATCAGCTCCGACTTTCCTTCCCGCGACCAGTCTGCCCGGTCCGGTGCCGTGCTGCTGCCCAGTCTTGAATAGGAGTCGTCTGTCGGATTCAGGAAGATCGTAATGTCCCGGATTACTTCCATGATTCCTGCAGCCGCCTGAATCGCCACATCTTCCCCTGCCTCATTCACCGCATACAGGTTGATATGATAGCCATTTCCCGGCTGATCCGGAAGCGGCATCGGAGAAAAGTCCGCATACAGTCCGTGCCGGTCGGCAATTGTCCGGACCGCCATCTTAAACGTGGTAATCTGGTCGGCAGCCTTGAGCGGCTTCGCGTAATGAAAATCAATCTCATTCTGCCCCGGTCCCCGTTCATGATGGGACCGTTCCGGCGTCAGGCCCATCCGCTCGATTGTCAGATTGATCTCGCGCCGGATGTTCTCACACTTGTCGGCAGGGGCGATGTCGAGATAGCCGGCACGGTCATAGGGAATCTTTGTTTCCCGGCCTTCTTCATCCATCAGGAAAAGATAGAATTCACTCTCAATGCTGAAGCGGAACTCTACGCCCGCCTCCCTTGCCCGCGCTGCTGCCTTTCGCAGAATGTCTCTCGTGTCACAGGCATACACCTCTCCGTCCGGCGTGCAGACATCGCAGAACATGCGCAGCACCTTCCCGCTCTCCGAGCGCCAGGGCAGAATCGTCAGCGTGGCAGGATCCGGTTTCAGGTAAAGAGAAGCATACGGACTGTCCGCGAATCCTGCGATTTCCCTGGCATTGATCGGCATGCCATGGTCGAAAGCTTTCTTCACCTCACCCGGCATAACAGCAATGTTTTTCTGGACACCAAACGCATCACGAAACGCAAGACGCACAAATCTGACATCCTCTTCCTCGATCTGATTCAGCACTTCATCGGTTGTATAGCTCATATCTGATGCCCTCTTATCTTCCTGTTCCTCTTCAGGAGCGCAGTGTTGTCAGGCACCCGGAAGGCGCCGGCACTCATGACTGAGGCTGATTATTCTACCGTAACACTCTTGGCCAGGTTTCTCGGCTTATCCACATCCAGGCCTTTGGCGACACTGATATAATATCCCAGCAGCTGCAGCGGAACAACCGCAAGAATCCCTGAAAAATGCTCTTCCGTGGGCGGAATCCGGATCACGAAGTCCAGGCTGCCGGAAACCGCTTCCTTCTCCGAGTCTGTGATCCCGATCAGGTACGCGCCTCTGGCCTTGCATTCCTTCATGTTACTGATGGTTTTCTCCAGGAGCCTTTTCTGCGTCAGCACGCCGATCACGGGAGTACGTTCCTCGATCAGGCTGATGGTTCCATGCTTCAGTTCCCCTGCCGCGTAGGCTTCACTGTGTATATAAGTGATCTCCTTCAGCTTCAGGCTGCCTTCCATGCTGATCGCGTAATCCGCTCCTCTGCCGATAAAGAATGCATCCTTCGCGTTCGCGTATTTCGAGGCGAACCACTGGATCCTTTCCTGTTCCAGCAAGAGTCTTCCGATCTTACCCGGAATAGATCTTAATTCCTGTATGCAGGAGTGGTACATTTCTTCCTCCAGTCTGCCCTTGACATAGGCAAGCCTGACAGCGAACAGATACATCAGCATCAGCTGGGAGGAAAATGCCTTCGTGGTGGCAACCGCGATCTCCGGGCCTGCCTTGGTGTAGAGCACATGATCCGCCTCGCGGGCAATGCTGGATCCTTCCACATTCACGATACCAAGCGTCCGGATCCCTTTCTCCTTCGCGATGCGCAGTGCTTCCAGACTGTCCGCGGTCTCCCCTGACTGGGAGATCACGATGGCAAGTGTATTCCGGGCAGGAAGAATCCTGCGGTAGCGGAATTCCGACGCAAGCTCTACCCTGACCGGAATCTGCGCCATATCTTCCAGCACATACTGGGCTGTCATTCCCACATGCCATGCGGAACCGCAGGCAACGATGCAGACTGATTCCGTCTTACGGAGCAGGTCATCATCAATTCCCGCATCCTGAAAACTGATCTCCCCCTCTTTCAGAACACTTTCCAAGGTGTTTTCTGCCGCCTGAGGCTGCTCATGAATCTCCTTCATCATGAAGTGCTCATAACCGTTCTTTTCCGCGCCTGCCACATCCCAGGTCACCTCAGATTGCGGAATGGTAATCTCATCTCCGTTCAGGTCAAAGAAATGAACCTCCCCCGGCAGCAGCCTTGCCGCCTGATGGTTTCCAATGTAGTACACCTTTCTGGTATAATTCAGCATCGCTGTCACATCAGAAGCCAGGAAAGTTTCGTCCCCGGACACGCCGATGATCATCGGGCTGTCTTTCCTCGCCGCATAGATCTCTCCGGGGTAATCGCGGAACATCAGCGCGAGGGCATAGCTCCCCCGGACTCTGACCATCATACGGTTGATCGCGTCGATCGGTCCGATCTTGTACTTGTTGTAATAATAGTCAACAATCTTGATCGCGACCTCTGTGTCCGTGTCGCTGTAGAATTCATACCCGTGCCGCAGGAGCTTTTCTTTCAGCTCCTCGTAGTTTTCGATAATTCCATTGTGCACCCCGATCACATCGGAAGTCGAGTAATCTGACTGCTCCTCCTGAAAAGCGCCGCTGATATGCGGATGCGCGTTCCTTTCATTCGGCTCCCCGTGCGTTGCCCATCTGGTATGGCCGATCCCGCAGTGTCCGGGCAGCACGCTTCCCTGCTCTGTCCGTTCCACCAGATGATGAATCTTCCCCATCGCCTTCGCCAGCCTGACGGTGCCATCTTCATCAAGGACAGCCATCCCCGCTGAATCATATCCTCTGTACTCCAGCTTTCCGAGCCCTTCCAGCAAAAGCCCGGCTGCCTGCCTGTGTCCGGTATATCCTACGATTCCACACATATCTCTCCCTTTTCTCCCCTCATGATCCGGCTGCCGGCAAGGCAGCCTCTGCGTTTTTATATCAATGACTCATCCGCCGAAAGCCGATGACGGATTGTTTCGCGCTCCGCACTCTCAACGTCCGGCCTGATCCGGTTATCAGTATAGCTCAGGTCTTATCTGCCTGAAACAGTTTTTTCTGCCGCTTTACATCATACAGACCAGGATTCAGCTGCAGTCTCCTGCTGCCCTGACAAATTCCAGAAATACCGGATGTGGGCGGTTCGGCCTTGATTTGAATTCCGGGTGATACTGTACGCCGAGAAAGAAGGGGTGCTCTGCCAGCTCCACTGTCTCAACCAGATTCCCGTCCGGTGACAGACCGGAGATGACAAGCCCGCTCTGCTCCAGCGTCCGGCGGTAGTCATTGTTGAATTCATATCTGTGCCTGTGCCGTTCCCGTATCTCCTTCTCCTGATAGCAGCGTTCCATGATGGTCCCGGGAACAATGCAGCAGGGGTAGCTTCCAAGCCGGAGTGTCCCGCCCTTGTCAATCTTATCCGACTGCCCCGGCATAAAATCAATCACACGGTGCGCAGACGGGTGCGGAAATTCTCCGGAGCAGGCATCAGGAATGCCTGCAGCATGCCTTGCGAATTCAATCACCGCAATCTGCATGCCCAGGCAGATTCCAAGATACGGAACCTTCCTGTCTCTGGCGTACTGCGCTGCCAGGATCATTCCTTCAATTCCACGGTCTCCGAAGCCGCCTGGAACGAGAATTCCCTGCAGCCCCTCCAGCATCTTCTCACAGTTTCCTGCGTCGATCTGTTCGGAATCAATCCATTTGATGCTGACATGCGCGTCCAGCGCAAATCCGGCATGTGCAAGCGCCTCTGCCACGGACAGGTAGGCGTCGTGAAGCTGTACATACTTTCCGACCAGACCGATGGTAATCTCCCGTCTTCTGCCGTGCATCCGCCGGATCATTTCCTCCCATTCCGTCAGATCCGGCTGAGGCGCGTCTATGCCAAGTTCCCTGCACACCACCTGGGAAAAGAAAGACTTCTCCAGCATGAGCGGAGCCTCATACAGACTTTCCATCGTCCGGTTCTCGATTACACAGTCCTCCTTCACATTGCAGAACATGGCAATTTTCCGGAAGATGCTTTCTTCCAGCGGCTCATTGCAGCGAAGAACAATGATGTCCGGCTTGATTCCCATCCCCTGCAATTCCTTGACAGAATGCTGGGTCGGCTTGGATTTATGCTCATGGGAGCCCTGCAGATATGGAACCAGCGTCACATGGATAAAGAGGCTGTCCTTCTCGCCGACCTCCAGAGAGATCTGGCGGACGGCCTCCAGAAAAGGCTGGGACTCAATGTCACCGATCGTCCCTCCGATCTCTGTAATCACGACATCTGCGTCTGTCTGCTTTCCGACACGGTAGACAAACTCCTTGATCTCATTCGTGATATGCGGAATCACCTGGACCGTAGAGCCCAGATATTCCCCGCGCCTCTCCTTATTCAGGACATTCCAGTAAACCTTACCTGACGTCAGATTGGAATACCGGTTGAGATCTTCATCGATGAAGCGCTCGTAATGCCCCAGATCCAGGTCCGTCTCCGCGCCGTCTTCCGTGACAAAGACTTCCCCATGCTGGTACGGACTCATGGTTCCCGGATCCACATTGATGTAGGGATCCAGCTTCTGCGCGGCGATCTTCAGTCCCCTTGCCTTCAGGAGCCTTCCCAGGGAAGCCGCCGTGATCCCCTTTCCAAGGCCTGATACAACACCGCCTGTCACAAAGATATACTTCGCCATCACCTTTCCTCCTGATTCTGTCCGGCTTCTCACAGGCGCCGGATCCGCTCCACCGCTTCGATGGTGTTCTGCCTGTCACCGAACGCTGTCAGCCTGAAGTAATGCTCCCCGGCCGGTCCGAATCCGGATCCCGGCGTACCGACGACATGTGCCTGGTCCAGAAGATGATCAAAGAATTCCCAGCTTGTCATCTGTCCGGGCGCGCGCAGCCAGATATACGGTGCGTTGACGCCTCCCGATACTTCATAGCCTGCCGCCTTCAATCCGTCATAGATGATTCTCGCATTTTCCATGTAGTAAGCGACCTGCGCAAGAACCTGCCGCCTCCCCTCTTCGGAGTAAACCGCCTCTCCCGCGCGCTGGATGATATACGGCGCCCCATTGTACTTGGTGCCATGGCGCCTCGCCCACAGCGGCCACAGCTTCGTACCTTCCACTTCCAGTTTTTTCGGAACCACCGTGAAGCCCAGACGCAGTCCGGTGAACCCTGCTGTCTTCGAAAATGACCTGAATTCGATCGCGCATTCTCTTGCCCCCTCGCATTCGTAGATGCTGTGCGGGACATCCGCCTCTGCGATATAGGCTTCATACGCCGCGTCATAGAGGATCACGCAGCCATGGCGGCTGGCATAGTCCACCCATTCCTGCAGCTGCGTCTTTTTCATGACAGCGCCGGTCGGGTTGTTCGGAAAGCACAGGTAGATCAGGTCCGGAACTTCTTCCGGCAGCTGCGGCACATACCCGCTCTCCTTCGTACACGGCATGTAGATCACATCACGAAACCGGCCTGACGCCGGATCATACTCCCCCGTTCTTCCTGCCATCACATTGGAATCCACGTAGACCGGATACACCGGATCACAGACGGCGATCTTATTGTCCACGGAGAAGATCTCCTGGATATTGGAACAGTCACACTTCGCTCCGTCTGAGACGAAGATCTCCTCCGCGGATATGTCACAGCCCCGGTTCTGGTAATCCATCCCGGCGATGACAGACCGCAGGAAACCGTACCCCAGGTCCGGCGCATAGCCATGGAAGGTTTTTGCCTCTCCCATCTCATCGACCGCGCTGTGCAGCGCCTGGATCACCTCCGGCGCGATGGGCTGCGTCACATCTCCGATCCCGAGCCGTATGATATCCGCGTTCGGATGCTGTTCCTGATACCTGCGAACCTTCTCTCCGATCATGGAAAACAGATAGCTGCCTGGGAGCCTGAGATAGTTCTGGTTTACCTTTGCCATATCCACGTCCTTTCTGGATGATTCTCCGCATCGTCCTCAGGTTTCTCGTTCGTCAAAGACGGTCTGTCTTCAGGAACGGCAGCGGCCATCTTCCAATAAAGAAAGGCGCTTCGGGTCAACAAATAACCCGAAGCGCCATTGCTTCCGTTAAAACCTGAACATAAGCTGTTTCGATATCGCCTTTGATATCGTCCCAACTATAAATCAGGTTGATTTCGGATGTCAAGCCTGTGTTTTCAGTGGGCGATTCACGGCCCCGTCAGGCCTCCGGCAGCCGTCCCCCAGCCGGGCACCATGAGCAGGAGCGTCGACGGGATCCACTGCTTACGAAGACTTAGCAGCCGGGGTATGAAGAAATCGTTCGCTGAATACCCCGGCTGCTTAGTCGCAGTTGGCAGTTAGCCCGGCGGGAGCGGGCTTTGGTGTCTCGCGGGGGACGGGCTGCCGGAGGCTGATCGGTGAGTCCATGAGCGTTAACGTGTTCCCGACAAACCTCAGAGATTCGAATACCCCATCAGTGCTTCGTCCACCTCCCTGGCCGCGTTTCTCCCTTCCGCGATTGCCCAGACGACCAGGGACTGTCCGCGGTGCATGTCTCCCGCGGTATAGACACCTTTCCTGTCTGTCAGGTGTTTCCCCGGCTCGGTTCTGACATTCGTTCTGGCATCTGTGGAAACCGAAAAGCTGTCCGTCACATAGCGCTCACTTCCCAGAAACCCGGCTGCGATCAGGACCAGAGAGGCCCTGACTTTCTTTTCGCTGCCTTCCACAGGAACCATCTTCAACCTTCCGGTTTTCTCATCTTTTACCGGCTGCAGGCTAATCAGAACTGCTTCTTTCAAGCGTCCCTTCTGATCCTTCCTGAATTCCTTTACCGTTGTCTGGTAGATCCGCGGATCAGAGCCGTATTTCCAGATGGCTTCTTCCTGGCCGTAATCCACCTTCAGGATCCTGGGCCATTCCGGCCATGGATTGGAAGCCGGCCTTTCCTTCGGCGGCTGCGGCATCATCTCCAGCTGTGTGACGCGCTTCGCTCCCAGCCGGATGCAGGTGCCGACGCAGTCATTTCCGGTGTCCCCGCCTCCGATCACGATGACCTCTTTTCCTTTGACCAGCTCATCCGGAGATTCCTGAAAGTCCGTATCCAGCAGTCTCTTTGTGACCATTCCCAGAAAATCAACCGCGAAGAAGATCCCCTTCGCGTCCCGTCCCGGCACATTGATGTCCCTGGGATTGGAGGCGCCGCAGGCAAGAATGACACTGTCATATGCGTCTGTCAGGCTGGAGGCCGGAACATCTTTTCCAACATCAACGCCTGTTAAGAATCGGACACCTGCCTCTTCCATCAGGCGGATCCGTCTGTCGATCACGGACTTGTCCAGCTTCATGTTCGGAATCCCGTATCGCAGCAGTCCGCCAATCCGGTCTTTTCTTTCATAGACTGTCACCTCATGTCCCCTGCGGTTCAGAAGATCCGCCGCCGCAAGTCCTGAAGGACCGCTTCCCACGACAGCGACCCGCTTCCCGGTGCGCACAGCAGGTTTTCCACCCTGCACCAGCCCCTGCTCATAGGCGAATTCAATCACCTCTTTTTCATTTTCCTTTGTACCAACAGGCGCGTCATGCACGCCGCAGGTGCAGGCCGCCTCACACAGCGCAGGGCATACCCGGCTGGTAAACTCCGGAAAACTGTGCGTGACGGTCAGTCTCCGGTACGCTTCCTCCAGCCTTCCCTGTGCCACTAGTCCATTGATCTCCGGAACAAGGTTGTGGAGCGGGCACCCTGAAGCCATGCCTGCAATCATCGTCCCGTTCTGGCAGAAAGGAACACCGCAGTTCATACATCTTTCGGCCTGTTCCTGCCTGGGCTTCGCAGGAAGTCTCAGATGGAATTCCTGAAAATCCTTCAGCCGCTCTTCCTCACACCGCACAGGTCCATCGACCCTCTTATATTCCAGAAAACCCGCTCTCGTACTCATAGAACTCTCCATGCCTTTTCCAGTTTATTTCCGGTACCTTCACTCGTTCGCTGACAAAACACCAGATCCTGTCACACGATTTTTCGTCGTTCTCATCAGCATTCCTGTCTCAATCCTGCTCACCTTTCTGGCTGCCGGCGAAGATCCGGAATGCTTCCAGTTTTGCCGTCTCCGGGTCAGCCCCATGCTCCTCGCTCCTGGCGATCAGCCGCAGGATCTCCTTGTAATCGGTCGGTATGATCTTTTTGAACCGTGGAATGTACGCTTCAAACCGGTCCAGGATCTCCTGTCCTTTGCCGGATCCGGTCAGCTGCACATGGCGCTGAATCATACGGTGAAGTTCTTCTTTTTCCGCAGCGGTTTCTACGCTTTCCATCCGGACCATCTGTTTGTTCAGGTTCCTGTACAGACGGTTTTCTTCGTCCAGCACATAGGCGCAGCCTCCGCTCATGCCTGCCGCGAAGTTTTTCCCTACCTTTCCGAGGATCACCACGCGGCCGCCGGTCATATATTCGCAGCCATGCTCCCCGACGCCTTCGACCACGCAGGTCGCCCCGGAATTGCGGATGGCGAACCGCTCTCCGGCCATACCGGCGATGTAAGCCTCTCCGGACGTGGCACCGTACAGGGCAACATTCCCGATGAGGATATTCTCATGCGGATCATAGGAAGCGTTGTCCGGCGCATGGACGACAAGCTTTCCGCCTGACAGGCCTTTTCCGAAATAGTCATTGCTGTCGCCTGTCAGACAGATCGTCAGTCCTGCCGGGATAAATGCGCCGAAGCTCTGGCCGCCGCTTCCCGTGCAGCCGATTGTAATGGTATCCTCCGGCAGGCCTTCCGGATGTCTTCTGGTGATCTCCGCGCCGAGCAGTGTGCCGAAGGTTCTGTCCGTATTATCCACCCGGACCTGGATGCCGGACTTTTTCTGCCGGCTCAGCGACTGCCGGATTCCCTGGTCTGCAAGGAGAATCTTCTCGTCTTTTGTCTCCTGCAGCCGGAAATCATACTGACGCTTCGGGTTAAATGTCATTTCCTCCCTGTCCCGTGCAGGCGGATCCGGCAGAATCGATTTCAGGTCAAGAAGCTTCTGCTTCCCGGACAGGTCATCTCTTACCTTCAGAAGGTCGCTTCTTCCTGTCAGTTCTTTCACCGTCCTGACACCGAGAGACGCCATGATCTCCCGCAGCTGTCTGGCGATAAAGCGCATGAAGTTCTCGACATACTCCGGTTTCCCGGAGAACCGCTTTCTCAGGACAGGATCCTGCGTGGCCACTCCCATGGGACAGGTATCCGACTGACATTCCCGCATCATGACGCAGCCCATTGTGATCAGAGGCGCTGTCGCGAATCCAAACTCCTCCGCTCCGAGGATCGCCGCGATAGCGACATCCCGGCCGCTCATCAGCTTTCCGTCCGTCTCGATGACAACCTGGCTGCGCAGGCCGTTTGCCAGCAGTGTCTGATGCGTCTCCGCAAGACCGAGCTCCCAGGGAAGACCTGCGTTGTGGATCGAGGACAGCGGCGCTGCCCCGGTTCCTCCGTCGTAGCCGGAGATCAGGATTACGCCTGCGCCGGCTTTCGCCACACCGGCCGCCACGGTTCCTACCCCGGCTTCCGACACCAGCTTGACAGAGATACGGGCCTCTTTGTTCGCGTTCTTCAGGTCATAGATCAGCTGTGCCAGGTCTTCGATGGAATAGATATCGTGATGCGGCGGAGGCGAAATCAGGCTGACACCCGGTGTGGAGTGTCTTGTCTTCGCGATCCAGGGATATACCTTCTTCCCGGGCAGGTGACCCCCTTCTCCGGGCTTGGCCCCCTGTGCCATCTTGATCTGGATCTCCTTCGCGCTGACCAGGTACCTGCTGGTCACACCGAAACGCCCGCTCGCCACCTGTTTGATGGCCGAGCTGCGGTCATTTTCGGTTCCGGCAGACAGAATCCGCTCCTCACTCTCTCCGCCTTCTCCGCTGTTCGACTTTCCGTGCAGACGGTTCATGGCAATGGCGAGTGTCTGATGGGCTTCCTCTGAAATGGATCCATAGGACATGGCACCGGTCTTAAAGCGCCTGATAATCTCCTCCTCCGGCTCTACCTCATCGAGCGGTACCCCCTCAGCCGGCATCGCAAACTCCAGCAGGCTTCTCAGATAGCCCGTCTGCTCCGCGTCCACCATCTGCGTGTACCGGCAGAACTTCTCATAGTCACCTTCCCGTGTGGCACTCTGCAGCATATGGATCGTCTGTGGCTGATACCTGTGATGTTCTCCCTGCGCCCTTCTCTTATGCCGTCCCGCGGAGGTCAGTTCCAGGTTGACATACAGCCCCAGCGGGTCAAATGCGCGGCTGTGCTGCATGTCCGCCGCTTTTCCGATGTCTTCCAGGCTGATCCCGCCGACCCGGCTGACCGTTCCCGTGAAGTAATCCCTGATGACGTCCTCTGATATACCGATCGCCTCGAAGATCTTGCTGCCCTGATACGACTGTATCGTCGAGATCCCCATCTTGGAAGCAATCTTGACAATGCCGAACAAGACCGCGCAGTCATAGTCGTCCACAGCGGCATAATAATCCTTGTCCAGCAATTCCTTTTTTACCAGTTCAGCGATCGTGGCATGCGCCAGATACGGGTTCACCGCGGACGCACCATAACCGAGCAGGGTCGCGAAATGATGTACCTCTCTTGGCTCGGCAGATTCCAGGATCAGGGACATGGCAGTACATTTCTTCGTATCCACCAGATGCTTGTGTACCGCGGCCACCGCCAGCAGGGACGGGATTGCCACATGGTTTTCATCGACGCCTCTGTCGGACAGGATCAGGATATTGGTCCCCTGTCTGTATGCCTTGTCCACCTCCACAAACAGATGCGGGATCACACGCTGCATGGGTGTTCCCTTATAGAACAAAGTGGAGACCTTCGAAACCCGGAATCCCTCCTTTTTCAAGTCTTCAATCTTGAGAAGATCCAGATCTGACAGGATCGGATTCTCAATCTTGAGAACATGGCAGTTTTCTTCCTTTTCGTCCAGAAGATTGCCGTTTTTGCCCAGATATACGGTGCGGGAGGTCACAATCTCCTCCCTCTGCGCGTCGATCGGTGGATTCGTCACCTGCGCGAAGAGCTGTTTGAAATAGTAGAACAGGGGCTGATACATCCCGGACAGGACGGCCAGCGGCGTGTCCACACCCATCGAGCCGATCTGCTCTGTCCCTGTGAGCGCCATCGTACGGATGCCATCATGGCAGTTCTCCCAGGTATAGCCGAATGCTTTCTGCAGACGCGCAAGCTTCTCTCCCTGCAGGGAAGGAACCCTTCTGTTCGGAATTTTCAGGTCGGACAGGTGCAGCAGGTTGGAATCCAACCATTCGCCGAAGGGCTGTGCCTTGGCGTACTGCTCCTTGATCTCCTCATCACTGATGATTCTGCCTTCTTTCGTATCCACCAGGAGAATCTTGCCCGGATGCAGCCGCTCCTTTCTCAGGATATGTTCCTCCGGAAGGTCAAGTACGCCGACCTCGGAAGAAAGAATCAGCCTTCCGTCATCCATTACATAATAGCGGGACGGACGCAGACCGTTCCGGTCCAGAATTGCCCCCACCACGTCACCGTCGGAAAACAGGATCGATGCCGGACCGTCCCACGGTTCCATCATCGTCGCGTAATACTGATAGAAATCCCGCTCCTCCTGGGACAGCGTTTCGTTGTGCGTCCATGGCTCCGGCAGCAGGATCATGGCCGCAAGCGGAAGCGGCATGCCGCTCATCATCAGAAACTCCAGCGTGTTGTCCAGCATCGCAGAGTCCGATCCGTTCTCGCTGATCACCGGGAGCACTTTGGTCATGTCTTCTTCTGAAAACCTGTCTGTATAAAGCGTTTCCTCCCTGGCCAGCATCTTGTCCACATTTCCCTTGATCGTATTGATCTCACCGTTATGAACAATCAGGCGGTTGGGGTGTGCACGCATCCAGCTTGGCATGGTGTTGGTCGAAAACCTGGAGTGAACGACAGCGATTGCGGACCGGTAATCCGGGTCGGCAAGGTCCGTGAAGAAGGTCCGGAGCTGCCCGACCAGAAACATGCCCTTATAGACGATCGTCCTGCAGGACAGGGACGGGACATAAGTCTCCACATTGCTCTGTTCGAATTCCCTGCGGACGATATACAGCTTCCGGTCAAAGTCAATGTCCTGAGGTGTGTCGTCCGGCCGGGCGATAAAAACCTGACAAATGCGGGGCATGCATTCCCGCGCCCGGGAACCCAGCACCGACGGATCCGAGTCCACCTGGCGCCAGCCCAGAATAGACAGGCCGGCCTTCCGTGTAATGACCTCGAACATGGACCTGGCCTGGCGCATTTTCAGCTCATCCTGCGGAAAGAAGAACATACCGACGCCATACCGGCGCTCAGCAGGAAGTTCGATCCCTCCCTGCGCCATCTTCTTTACAAAAAAGTCGTGCGGAATCTGCGTGAGGATCCCGACGCCGTCGCCGGTTTTCCCCTCCGCGTCCTTCCCCGCCCTGTGGTCCAGATGCTCCACGATCGAAAGGGCATCGCTGACAAGCTGATGGCTTTTCCGGCCCTTGATATCGATGATGGCTCCGATCCCGCAGTTGTCATGCTCGAAGGTAGGATCGTAGAGTCCCCTGTTTCTGATTGCTTCGAACCGGTCTGTCATGGCATACCTCCCAGGTGCTTTCGTCAAATCAAACGATACGACTGCGGACGCAGGTCTGCCGGCGGCAGACCTGCGCGGATATCAGTACACGGAAAACAGCAGCTTTCCATAACTCGGGAACGGCCAGCTCTTCTCAGGCATCAGCATCTCCGCTTCGTCAACATGCTTTCTCAGATGCTCCATCTTGGGAAGCACATCGTCCCGGATCATCTCCGACGTTTTCGGGATGTCCTCCATTCCCTTCAGATCTTCCAGTGCCTTCTCGAGATCCTTCACCCGCTCCAGTATGTAATCCGTCAGTTCCGAGAGCCGCTCCATCGTCGAAACCTCATAGTTGCACTTCACACGGTCGCTGACGGACCGCATCGCACCGATGGTATTTGCAAGACTGTACAGGTATTCCTCGATGGCCGGAAGGTAATTCTTGCGAACCATATCCACCATGGTATGCCCTTCAATGTTGACAGTCTTGCAGTAATTCTCCAGCATAATCTCACATCTGGAGTGAAGCTCTGTTTCCGTAAAGACCTTGTGTTCCATCAGCATGGCCATGTTCTGTGGATCCAGCAGATGCGGCATGGCGTCCGCGGTGGTCTTCAGATTCGAAAGTCCTCTGACCTTCGTTGCCTCCTCGACCCACTCTTCGCCGTATCCGTTTCCGTTGAACAGGATTCTCTCATGCTTCTGAATGGTTTCGCGGATCAGTTCATGCAGCTCTCCCTCAAAATTCTTCGCACCTTCGAGCCGGTCCGCGTACTGCTTCAGGCTCTCGGCAACGGCAGCGTTCAGCATGATGTTGCAGCAGGCGATGCTGTTGGAAGAGCCCAGGGAGCGGAACTCGAACTTGTTGCCGGTAAATGCAAAGGGCGATGTGCGGTTGCGGTCCGTCGTATCCCTGGAGAACCTGGGCAGGGCGTGAACCCCCAGCTTCATGGTGACCCTCTCGGTTCCTGCATACGGGACATCGTTCTTGATTGCCTCCAGGATGGCAGTCAGCTCATCACCCAGGAACACGGATATGATGGCAGGCGGTGCTTCGTTCGCGCCCAGCCTGTGGTCATTTCCGGCGGTGGCTACGGACAGTCTCAGAAGATCCTGATAATCGTCCACTGCCTGGATCACAGCGCACAGAAACAGCAGAAACTGTGCGTTCTCATGCGGTGTATCACCGGGTGACAGAAGGTTGACGCCCTCGTCGGTTGCCATCGACCAGTTGTTGTGCTTGCCGGATCCGTTCACACCGGCGAAAGGCTTCTCGTGCAGCAGGCAGGCCAGTCCATGCTTCGCCGCTACCTTCCTCATGATCTCCATCGTCAGCTGGTTCTTGTCTGTCGCCACATTCGTAGTGGAGAAGATCGGAGCCAGCTCATGCTGCGCCGGAGCGACCTCGTTGTGCTCGGTCTTTGCCAGGATTCCCAGCTTCCACAGTTCTGTATTCAGGTCCTCCATATACGCGATGACCCTGGGCTTGATCGCGCCGAAATAATGATCATCCAGCTCCTGTCCCTTGGGCGGCATCGCACCGAACAGCGTCCGGCCGGTATAGACCAGGTCCGGCCTTTTCTGGAACATCTCCCGGTCGATCAGGAAGTATTCCTGCTCCGGCCCGACAGAGGTCCTCACGTTCTTTACTTCCTTGCCGAACAGCTTCAGGATCCGCTTCGCCTGCCGGTTCAGCGCCTGCATGGAGCGCAGCAGCGGCGTCTTCTTATCCAGCGCGTCTCCCGCGTAGGAACAGAACGCAGTCGGAATACACAGCGTGTGATCCTTGATAAACGCGTAGGACGTGGGATCCCACGCCGTATAGCCTCTGGCTTCAAACGTAGCCCGAAGACCGCCCGACGGGAAGGACGACGCGTCCGGCTCTCCCTTGATCAGCTCCTTGCCGCTGAACTCCATGATCACACCGCCGTCCGGAGAAGGTGTGATAAACCCATCATGCTTCTCTGCCGTCACGCCTGTCAGCGGCTGGAACCAGTGGGTAAAGTGCGTCGCGCCATTCTCTACGGCCCAGTCCCGCATCTCGCTGGCAACCGCCTGCGCGATATCCTGCTGCAGCGGCGCATTTTCATCAATCGTCTTTCTGAGAGACTGGTACACGTCCGCGGACAGTCTCGCGCGCATCACCCTGTCATCAAACACCATGGAACCAAACAATTCCGGTACATTCATCTTTGCCATCACAATCCCCTCCTTCTTCTCACACACCGCTGTCGCCGTAGTTTGCCAGCACTCTCGCTGACGGATCCGTTACATTGCAGCCCTCCCAGTTCCTGTTCGGCATCCAGAAATCCACCACCATCTCCGACTGCCCCGGATAGTGTTTTTCAAAGATATCCCTGTAAAGCAGCGATTCCTTCGTAAATGGTCTCGCATGGGTGTACTGTCGGATCCGCTCTTCATACACCTCATCCGGATACAGCTGCTCCGCGTACTCCACGATGTCATCTGTCAGCGAATGTCCTACCGCGTCAGAAAAAGCTGCCTTCTCTCTCCAGAGAATGGATTCCGGGATCAGGCCATCCTGTTCAAATGCATGCCGGAGCAGATACTTTCCTTTTCCATACCGGTTCAGCTTTTTCTCCGGATCAATGGACATACAGTATTCCACAAAGTCCAGATCCCCGAAGGGCACTCTTGCCTCCAGAGAGTTGACGCTGATGCAGCGGTCCGCACGCAGGACATCGTACATATGGATCTCCCGGATCCTTTTCTCGGCCTCCTTCTGGAATTCCTCCGCGGAGGGAGCAAAGTCGGTGTATTTGTACCCAAAGATTTCATCCGAGATCTCACCGGTCAGTATGACCCGCAGATCAGACTGTTCATGGATGGCCTTGCATACCAGATACATGCCGATCGAAGCGCGGATGGTGGTAATGTCATAGGTGCCAAGTGCCTCGATCACCGGATCCAGCGCGTCCAGCACATCCTGTTTTGTGATGATCACCTCATGATGGTTCGAGTGAATATAGTCTGCCACCTGCCTTGCGTACTTCAGATCGATCGCGTCCACATCCATGCCGATCGCCCAGGTCTCAAGCGGCTTGTCCAGAAGGCTTGCCGCAATTCCGCACACCAGGGAGGAATCCAGCCCGCCGGAAAGAAGAAACCCAACAGGGGTATCGGAATCCAGTCTCTTTCTGACACCCTGAAACAGAAGATCATGGATGTTCTCGTCTGTCATCAGCAGGTCATCTTCATGGTAAGCCGGAACCTCTGACATATCGCGGTATCTGACAAATGCGCCATCCTTGAAATAATGCCCGGGCGGAAATGGTCTGATCCCGCTGACCAGTCCGACCAGATTCTTCGGCTCAGAAGCAAATACAAAGGTTCCGTCCCGGCAGATCCCGTAATACAGCGGCCGGATCCCGATCGGGTCTCTCGCCGCGATCCATCTGTCCTGTACTCTGTCATAAAGGACCAGGGCAAATTCCGCGTCCAGCATTCGGAACATTTCCGTCCCATACTCTTTGTAGAGCGCCGGCAGGATCTCGCAGTCAGAGCCGCTGATGAACTGATATCCTTTCTGAAGCAGGTCCTCCCTGATCTTCCGGAATCCGTAGATTTCACCGTTGCATGCAAGGACGATCTCACTGTCATCGGGAACACAGTACCCCATTTCCGTTTCCGACAGTTCAGATGCCAGACAGGTGGTCCGGTTTCGATAGACAAAAGGCTGCATCCCTTCATCCGTGGTTCCCATGATGGACAGCCGGTTGAAACCGATCCATCCATTTCCTGTGTCCACGGTCCTGGTGTCATCCGGTCCTCTGGAAACTGTTCTTTTCAGAGCTTCCTGCAGAGCCGGCCAGTCACCGTCTTTGCTGCAATAACCCATGATCGAACACATAGCGCACCTCCTGTCTTCATGCTCAGGTCTGATATCCGGCAACCTTCTGCGTTCAAACCGCACCTGTGTCAGCCGCAGTCTTGAATCTGCCGGAAAAACAAAAAGACAAAGGCGTCAGGGAATTGCTCCCTAGACGCCTTTGTCTATGTGATGCATGATAACCAGTCTATATTCAATTGTCAAGCCCAAAATCATGTTACAGTTTACTGCCCCGCCGCCAGGTTACAGGTCACACCATGAGCAGGAGCGTCTGTTACTGCTGCCTTTTCACCAGCTCCGCAAAAAAACCGCCCTGCCTGATCAGTTCATCATATGTTCCACTTTCAACAATCTTTCCCTGATCCAGCGCAATGATTCTGTCGCACGCCTGAATCGTGGACAGACGGTGAGCGATCACGATGCGGGTGCACTTCATCGCATCCATGGAATCCGTCACGATTTTCTGGGTAAGATTGTCCAGCGCGCTGGTCGCTTCATCCAGAATCAGAACCCCCGGCCGGGGCGCGATTGCCCGCGCGATCATAATCCTCTGTTTCTGTCCGCCGGAAAGACCTTCTCCGCCTTCCCCCAGATACGTATGCATGCCCAGCGGCATCTTCCGGATATCCTCTGCGATACCGGCTTTCTCAGCCGCCTCCCACGCTTCATCCATCCCAAGCCACGGGGCGCTGATTGTGATATTGGAATAAAGATCTCCCGCGAACAGTCTGCCGTCCTGCAGAACGGTTCCGATATTCCGCCGCAGAGAATACAGGTCCAGGTCTCTCATATCATTTCCATCATAGGATATGGTTCCCCGGTCCGGCTGCTCGAATCCAAGCAGAAGCTTCACCAGGGTTGATTTCCCGCAGCCGCTTCTTCCGACAACTGCCACGTATTCCCCCGGGGAAATGAGCAGGCTCAGGTTGTCCAGAATCGCCGGCTCGTCCTTTTCGTACCGGAACGTGACATGCTTCAGTTCTATGCTTCCGTTCAGTCCAAAGACTGGTTTTCCTTCCCTCGAAGACTCAGGCACTGCCTCCAGAATCGGTTTTCCTGTGTCCAGAATCGGTTTCAGCCTGGAGATGCTTCTGCTGTGGTTTGCCACCTGGTCGATACAGGACAGCGCGACTCCAAACGCAGAAGTAAACGCAGCCAGCTGGGCAACAGACAGAGAATACTTCCAGGAAAGAGCAAATGCCCACAAAAGCCCCAGAAGGCGTACCGTTGTAATCAGTTCGCTCCTGACACAAAGAGGAAAACGGACCGCAAACGTGGCACCGGTCTTTCTGGAATACGTCCGCAGCCATTTTGCGTAAGCACGCTGCTCACTTCCGCTGACCCGCAGCCGCTCGATCCCGGAAATCAGCCCGTACACAAGGCCGCTGTTTTCTTCGGCACAGGTCATCTCCCTCCAGAAAAGCCTGGTCTCCTGCAGCATACTGACCAAAACCAGAGCCAGAGCCGTGAAAAGACAAACCACGGCCGGGGCAGCAAGCTGTGACGCGATGAAGAAGATCGGTATGACACTGACAAATGAAATCAGAATATTGGTCAGCATCATCAGTATGTCACCGATGATCTTCGGCAGTTTGTTCAGGGATGAAACCTTCTGTGCAACTGCGCCTGATGTACGGTTTTTAAAGAAGGATGCCGGCAGATTAATGATACGGGCGTAGACGCTGTTTTCCAGCACCAGGTCGAGCCGGTTCTGTATCCTGAGGTTGAGCGCAAAGCGGGAGGAACCCATCAGATAACTGCACCCTGCAGACGTCACAAGCAGAACGAACAGCGAGATCAGCATGCCGGCCTTCTGTGACGGGACAATCTGGGAAAAGGCAATCTGCGTCACATAGGTCGGAAGCGTTCCGATCACCGCCAGAAGGAACGATGAAACCACATACATGGCCAGATCACTGGTTCTGATTCTGCGCAGCATAAACAGCAGAAAATCCTTTCCCGACAACGGCTTCGCCGGCAGAGGACGGTAGAAACAAAATGCCTCCTTTTCAAACAGTTCCTGCTCTTTTCGGGTGATCCTGATCTTCTGATTTGTCTGGCTGTCTCTGTAACAGTAGCCCCTGAAGGTATCCGGAAACAGCGCCAGAACCTGCTCCGTGTCCGTGTTCTTCCTCCTGACCAGGATCGGCGCGTCACCATCCTTCCACCAGGGCCCGTCCAGCAGGATGCTTCTTTTCATGATCCCCGTCGGATGCAGAACCAGATCAATCAATTCCGGCAGTGCCTCCCCGGAGGACTGGCAGGGAGGGACATCCAGCCCAAAATACGCCGCGATACGCTCGATCTGCCGCAGATTGTCAGACTCCGTCTGAATGGATTCATCAAAAGAGACGCTCCTGCTGCTGACTGTGTCTGCCAGTCTGCGTTCATTTTTCCGGACGGACCTAAGGTCCTGCTCCATTCGTTCTTTCAGCTGTTCTCCGTAATAACCCATATCACATCTCCCCCTTATGCTGTCTGAATCAGCTTCTTGTAAAAGCCGCCAAGAGCAATCAGAGAATCATGGGTTCCCTGTTCGACAACCTTGCCCTGGTCCAGTACGAGAATCTCGTCACAGTCCCGGACAGCGGAAAGCCGGTGCGCGACAATAATGCATGTGATTCCGCGGGATTTCACATATTCGGAGATTTCATATTCTGTCCGGGCATCCAGCGCTGACGTCGCCTCGTCCATAATCAGGATGGAAGGATCACCGGCAAGTGCCCGGGCGATCTCCACCCGCTGTCTCTCTCCGCCGGAAAGATTCTTTCCGTTTTCCTCCAGCATCATCCGGTATCCTTCTTTTGAAGACATGACGATATCGTGAATGCCTGCATCGTGCGCAGCCAGCTTCATTTCATAATCTGCGACCGTACTGTCCCACATCCGGATATTGTTCTCCATCGTATCATGGAACAGCGCGATATCCTGATTCACCATATTCAGAGAGCTTTTGAATACAGCCCGCGGGATCTCACAGGCTTTCTTCCCGTCGTACAGGATCTCTCCGCTCCACGGCTGATTCAGGCCGGCGATCAGCCGGGCGATGGTCGACTTGCCGGAGCCGGATTCTCCCACCAGCGCAATCCTTTTTCCGGGAGTCAGCTTCAGACTGAAATCTTCGATCAGTGGATCCGCGTACAGAGAATAGCCAAAAGAAACATGATTCAGTTCCACCTGACCGGAGAGTTTCTTCACCCCTTCAAAACAGATGCCGTCATAGTCCTTCGCATAATCAATTTCCTTCGGATAATCCATGACATCCCGGACGCGTTCCAGAGAAGAGCCCATCTCCTGCAGACTCTCCCCTACTTCGAGCAGGTCGTTGACCGGTGCTGTCAGAGCCTGGAGAAACTGCAGAAATGCAAGAAGAATGCCGGCAGAGAACCTGCCTTCAATAATCAGCCAGCATCCTGTGACCAGTACGACATAATCAGAGATCTTCTGGATCAGAGAAGGCAGCGTAAGAAGGTATTTCGCAGTTTCATTGAACCGCACCTGTGCCTTGACCACAGACGCATGAAAACCGCTCCAGCGTTCAAAGTATCCCGCTTCCGAACCGGTTGCCTTGATGGTCTCAATCATATCGATTCCGGATACGGTTGCGGAGTCCAGATTTGCCTGGCTGCGATACTGCGCTGCAGAGATCTCTCTGCGGATGGTTCCGACACGGCCGGCAACCATAAAATTCACGCAGATGGTGGCAGCACCGATTGCTGTCAGCGGGAGGCTGTACTGTACCATGATCACCAGATAAAAGAGCAGCATCAGAAGATTCATGAGCAGGGGGGCAAGCTGCCCGATCATAGTTTCTGCTATGGTATCATTCGCATTCTGACGGTTTGCCAGATCCCCGGTCCGCCGCCTGGAGAAAAAGCCCAGCGGGAGCTGCAGCAGGTGATGCATATAGGCGGCATTCGACTGCACTGCCAGCTTGCCGGTTGACCGGATCAGCAGCGTCCGGTGAATCACCATCGAGATCAACTGGAAGAAAATCACTGCGGCGAAGCAGTACAGGATCCCCGGATACCAGGAGACCCGCTGCCCGCTCAGGATATCATCCGTAAAAACTCTGGAAAAAACCGGTGAGACGATCCCACCGGCCGCAGCAAGGAATCCGGTCAGAAGAACAAGAATCATCGTCCTGCCATCAGATTTCACGACAGCTTTCAGATAAGACGCCGTATCTTTTCTCTCTCCGTCGGCTGTAAATCCCTCTCCGGGCGTGCAGGCAATACAGATTCCGCCATACTTCTTTTCAAATGCGTCCGCCGTCAGCCGCATCCGCCCTTTTGCCGGATGGATCACACATACCTTCCGGGACCGGAATCCCTCCAGGATCACAAACTGATTCTTCTCCCATACCAGAATAGCCGGGCATGTGCAGGCGCCTTCCTCCAGTTCCTTGGCCGTGCAGCGTTTCTGGACGCAGTCCAGCCCATAGCCTGTGCCTGCCCGGACAATATCCTGAGGATGAATGCCGTCCCTGGAGATGCCGCATGCGTTACGCACCTGGTCCTGGCTGACCTGTTTCCGGTAGTAACCCAGAATCATCGTCAGGCAGGCTGCTCCGCCTTCCATCTCCTCCATCTGCAGGATCAGCGGCACATGAACCATTCTTTTGTGCATCTGCCCTCTTCCTCCTCTGAAAAACGATTCCTTCCATCTTGCTGCATCCGGTTTCCCTGTCACCTCATCAAAAACCTGATCGGTGCGACCTCCTCTGTCAGAAGTGTCACCTCAGCCAGCGTAAAGGCATACCGGGACAGATCTTCTTCCGGACGGATCACCAGAAACCAGTTGTAATCCTGGCTGACACACTTTTCGAGCACCCATTCATTGTCAAAGAGAATATGCTTTGCCTTCTCCATGGAGATTGGTGCCTGGTATCTCGTTTCAATCGTCCCTGAAAAGATACTCTGGTCCGGCATCTTCAGTCTCGCCCGATCCCCGAATTCCCTGATCGCCTGCCCGTTATACCGGGAAGTGTCCACAAAACACAGTACCAGGGTCCCTTCTTTCTGGTCCGGAATCAGCTTTGCCTCCTCCGGGTTGAGCTCACCATAACGGGCTGTATCGATCACCAGTCCGGTCACGGTTTCGGTCACCGGCAGCGTTCCGACAAATCCCCAGACAATCGTCGATACAAGCAGAACCAGCAAAGACACGATCGCAACGAAGACCCCCGGGCTGGTGACACGGATATACTCGCTGAGTTCTTCCTGCCCTCCTTGCTGATCTGCCTGATCACGGAAGCGTTCATCCGCTCCGTCCCATTGATTTTTTCTGTGGTTCTTACCCATCTGATTCCTCCCGAAAATGATTCCTTTGTGCTATACTGATCTGCAGAACAAGTGTCATGCCCAGACTGTGAAGTGAGATCAACAATCATGATCAGAAATATTTCGATTCCGGATGCCGTTTCTGCACTGCTTTCGTCTGCGCCAAAGCTTTGCCCGGAAGAAGTTCCGCTCTCTGACGCACTGAGCCGTGTACTGGCTGAAGACCTGCCGGCAAAAGTGGATCTTCCGCCCTTTCACCGCAGTGCCTATGACGGCTTTGCGTTTCGAAGTGCTGAGACAGCCGGTGCATCTGACAGGTCTCCTGCCGTATTCCGGATCACGAAGACCATTACAGCCGGTGATTTCTGCCCGGATCCGCTCCAAGCAGGCTGCTGTGTCCGCATCATGACCGGCGCGCCGCTTCCTGAAGGAACGGACTGCGTCATCAACTTTGAGTGCGTGACCCAGTCAGAAGACATGCTCTTTGTGTCGCAGCCGCTTCACCCATGGCAGAATGTCGATCAGCAAGGAGATGAGCTCCGCTTTGGCGCGCCGCTTCTGAAGAAAGGAGACCGCCTGACACCGTTCCATCTTGGCTTGCTGGCATCGCAGGGGTATGGCCGGATTCCAGTATTCATAAAGCCGCGCGCAGCCATCCTTTCAACCGGGTCGGAGCTTGTATCACCAGGTCTTTCGCTCTCTCCGGGCAAGATTTATGATTCCAACCTTTCTGTATTCCGTGCGCTGCTGGAGCAGGAAGGCTGCCATGTCACGCAATGCTGCCACGTGGCCGATGAGGAAGATACGATCCACACAAAGCTGCGCGAGCTTGCCAGCCGTCATGATCTGATTGTCACCACCGGCGGAGCCTCTGTCGGAGACAAAGATTATATCTGCAGCGCGCTGGAGCAGGCCGGTGCCGGGATCCTCTTCTATCATGTCAATATGAAACCAGGCTCCTGCTGTTTCGGCGCCAGGCTGGGCGGCAGCCTTGTGATCAGCCTTTCCGGCAATCCGGGCGCTGCCCTGACGGCATGGTTTCGCATAGCCCTTCCCTCTGTCAGAAAGCTTTCGGGAAGGCGCGATTATCAACTTAGGGAAACTACACTGCCTCTGGCAGAGAGCTTTCACAAGACTTGTCCCTTCCCCCGTATCCTGAAAGGGCATCTCGAAACAGACGGCAGCGTAACACAATTTGCGGCACACGACGGTCAGAAAAACAACATGCAGACAGCCTTTCTGCATATGAATGCACTGGCTGAACTGCCCCCCACAGACGTACCATTGCCGGCCGGTACACTGGTACGCGTTCTCTTACCGTAGTGTTTTCAAAGGAGGTTGCATCATGTCTGAAAAAGGCAAAAAAAACGGCATCTACAACGAAGCGGAATACGAAACCATCGCATTTCCCATGATGAAAGGGAGCAAGGCGATCATCAAGGACCACTGTGATGAAACCAACGAAACCTACCACGCATTTCTCCGCCGTGCTGTCGTAAACCAGATTGCGCGCGACCGCGAGGCGATGCAGAATCCTGATGCTGCTGATCCGAACACCAGGTTTGAAGGCTGGCTTCATTATGAGGACAATGTCAGGAAGCAGATCGTCACCTCTTTGGAGGAGTGGATCAAGTCCGGCAAGAAGGAACCCTTCAACGGCTGAACTTTCGCTGCGTAAACTACCTTGCGCAGTCCTGTACATCCCCCCGCAGAAGTCCCATCGCGTGCGGGATCGCATCCATGAAGACATCCATGCTTTCCATACAGGCCTTCGGGCTTCCGGGCAGATTGATAATCAGCGTTTTGCCCCGGATCACGGATACCGCCCTGGAAAGCATGGCGTGTTTTGTGATCTTTAAGGACGCAGCGCGGATGGCCTCTGCGATTCCGGGAGCATTGCGCTCCGCCACAGCCATTGTCGCTTCCGGTGCCCTGTCCCGTGCAGAGAAGCCGGTTCCTCCGGTTGTCAGAATCAGATCCGGTCTTCTCTGGTCACAGAGCCGGATCAGATGATGCTTCAGCAGTTTGGGATCGTCACTGATCAAAAACTGCTCAATCACTTCATAGCCGCTCTCCCTGAGCCGGTCTGCGATTGCCGGACCGCTTTTATCCTCCCGCTCTCCTTTCGCCCCTTTGTCACTGAGTGTAATGACGGCAGCCTGCCAGGGCAGTTTTTCCTTGCGCGGCTCGATTACCATCCGGTCTCCCTCCTGGATGATTCCGCCTTCCAGCACACGCGCAAACACCCCTTCCCTGGGCATGATACAGTCACCGACCTGATGATAGATCGCGCAGTGTGTGTGGCATTCCTTCCCAATCTGCGTCATCTCCAGCAGTACATCCCCGCACCTGAGCAGTGTTCCTACCGCAAGGGAGCGAAAATCAATCCCTTCCACGACAAGGTTCTCGCCGAACGCGCCATATGCAACGTCCGCTCCCCTGCTGCGGAATTCCTCTATCTTATCCGCGCTGATCAGGCTCACCTGCCTGTGCCAGCTGCCGGCATGCGCGTCCCCTTCCATACCGTGATTCACAACAAAAACCGCCCGATGGACATTCGTTTTCTGAATCCCTTTTCGTTCGCTCGTGCATACGGCCAGTACGTCTCCTGTCATCTCACCCTCCGATCGCGTTCATATTACGCTCTTCGTGATCACTGATTTCTTCATAAAATGCATGCCGCCCGGGTTTATTGGCGATGGCTTTGCTGATTTCATCCATCATTTCTGTGTCATCTGCTCCCTGCCTGAGCATGCTTCGCAGGTCCAGTCCTTCCGTATGGTTCAGGCACAGTTTCAGCCGGCCGTCTGCAGTCAGGCGGACTCTGTTGCAGGACGCACAGAATTCATGGCTCACCGCACTGATGAATCCGACTGAACCTTTGAACCCCGGATATTTCACATAGCGGGCGGGGCCATGTCCATGTGTCTGTGAGTCTTCTGCCGGAGTACCGAAAGCCGCTTCCAGCCGTTTTGCTGTCTCAGCATAAGGAATCCTGTCAGCCTGTGTTCCGTACCCGATCGGCATCAGCTCAATAAAACGGACACACAGAGGTGCTTCCTGCGCAAGACGCGCAATCGGTATCAGGTCTTCATCGTTAAACCCTCTGACCGGTACCGTATTTACCTTGACATTCATCCCCTCTTCCAGTGCCTGCTGCAGCGTGCACAGCGCCTGACTGACATCTCCGCCCCGTGTCAGGCGGGAGTAAACGGCAGGATTCAGTGCATCGATGCTGACGTTCAGGGAGGAAATCCCCGCAAGAAATGCCTGATGGACCTTATCCTTGAGCAGGATGCCGTTGGTGGTCATGGAGATGCTCTCTATGCCCGGTACTGCATGAAGCTGCTGCGCAAGTTCCAGGCAGCCCCTGCGGGCCATCGGCTCCCCTCCCGTCAGCCGGATATGCTTTACGCCAAGACCGGCCATCACCCGCACAATACGAAGAATCTCCTCAAAGCGCAGGATCTGTGTATGTTCCATCTCACAGACCCCTCTTTCCGGCATGCAGTAAATGCATCGAAGATTGCACCGGTCTGTGACGGAGATGCGCAGATAATCAATACTGCGTCCATTGTTATCAATCATATGATCTGTCCCCGGCTATGTTTCAGTCTGTCTCCGTCCGGATTGCTCCGGATACAGGGCTTTCGCTCCTTCCTCCATCAATTATAGTATTCATAAACGAAAAAGGCTATAATAAACATGATGCTCAACCATTAGCCTTTCCTACCATACAGGAGTGAAAAACAGGATGAATCTTTCTGCAGCGATTCTGGCCGGAGGGCAGTCTTCACGTATGGGCCGGGATAAAGCCCTGCTTGTGCTCAACCGGCAGCGGTTGATCGACCGCCTGGTGCAGGAGTTTTCCGCCTCCTGCAGCGAAATTGTCATTTCTGCCGCGCATCAGGACGATTATAAGGAATGCGGCGTCCCGGTCGTGGCGGACGAATTCCGGGGCATCGGTCCCATAGAAGGAATCCGGCAGTCCCTTCTCTTCTGCAGTTTTGACCATGTGTTTGTCTGTGCGGTTGATACCCCCTTCGTGCGCAGAGAGATGATGCTGTATCTGGCAGAATTCATCTCTTCAGATTATGATGCCGTTGTATTCTGTGAAAAGGACAGAATCCACCCGCTTTGCGGAATCTACAGCAAGGCAGTCCTTCCGGCCATTCAGGATCTGATCGCGGAGAGACAATACCGTCTGACAGAACTCCTCTCGCGCGTCCGGACAAAGTATGTGGATATCAGCCTCAGCTGCTTTGGCCGGGAGACACTGCGCAATATCAATACGCCGGACGACTACCGTGCCATCCGGCGTCCTATGCTCTTCTGTGTGAGCGGGGTAAAAAACAGCGGTAAGACCCATCTGGTGGAAAGGCTGATTCATGCCTTCGCAAAAAGAGGCATGTCTGTCGGTGTCATCAAGCATGACGGTCATTCCTTTGACTGCGATATTGAGGGAACCGATTCCGACCGCTTCTACCGGGCAGGCGCCATGGCTGCGGCAGTGTTCTCTGATTCACAGTCATTTCTCCGTGTAAGACGTCAGGCGGAAATAGACGAACTGCTTTGGCTGATGGGAGATGTTGATGTGGTGATGATAGAAGGGATGAAGCATTCGCCCTACCCTAAGATCGAAGTCATCCGGGCTGAAACGCGCAGTACAGGCGTCTGTGACAGCAGGACCCTCCTTTGCATCGCAGCAGACGCACCTCTTTCCGAAAACGTTCCGTGTCCGGTCTATGACCTGAACGATACAGAGGGAATCCTTGACTGCATCCTTGAAAAACAGGATCTCTGCCGTCTGTGACAGATCCCGGCCCCGCCGTCTGCATTCACTTCCAGTAATCGAGTTCCTCTACATTCAGTCCGATCTCCTCCGCCCGGAACGACGGATTCTTTCCTTCTCTCTTCTGCTTTTCATAGTCCTTCAGGGCGCGGACTGCTACGTTCCCCAACGCCATGCAGGCCGGGAGATTGATCAGCGTCATGCAGCCCATCGTAATATCCGCCATCGCCCAGGCTGCGTCCATCGGTATGATGGCACCCACGATAATAATGGCTGCGCAGATGGTCTTGCAGCCTGTCTGGAATTGCCTTGACGGCTCCTTCTTGCCATTCAGGAAGATCAGCGCATTATCAACATAATACAGATTGCCAAGCAGCGTGGTGAAAGCAAACAACAGCATGGCTGCAGTGATAAAGACCGGCCCGGCCTTACCGAAGACAGACGATATCGCATTCTGCACATACACGGCACCGGACACATCCCAGGTATGGGGCACACCGCTTGCAAGACACATCAAAGCGGTTGCCGTACACAGCAGCAACGTGTCAATATAAACGGAAAGCGTCTGTACCAGTCCCTGTTTCACAGGGTGTGTCACATCGGCGAAAGCGGAAGCATTCGGAGCGGATCCTACACCTGCTTCATTGGAATACAGTCCACGCTTGATGCCATTGACAAGACAGGATCCGGCAGGACAATCCTTCAGTTCCTGCAGCAGTCGGATGTTATACTACTTGTTCATAACAGTATGGTACCATGAAACAACCCCCAAAACGACAATACCACAGTCAGAGAATGACGTCTCTCAGATTACATTTCCCTGCTTTCAGTGTAACCGCATATACCGCGGTAACGATTTTCAAATCGACAGTTCATTTCGATCGTGAGTATAATCTGCGCCCTCCGGGTCATACGTCCGGCTTTGGCAGGGATTCTGCGAACAGCTCTGCGAAAGGTCTGTTTTTACCGCCGGATGCCTTTTCCAGGTATCCCTCCCGGATCTCTTTCCTGGTTCGTTCGATTTCTTCGAACAGTTCTCTGGCAGACATACGCTTCGCCCCGACGCCCCAGATGATGACCTGTTCGGTTCCGTCACTGGTCGCAACCGTAATATCATACTCCGACGCCATGCGATGCACAGCCTTCTCGATATAACGGTCCGCGGTCTCCGCCTCCCGCGTATACACGATACAGACATCATGGTAGTGTTCCGTGTGCTCCGCGGCACCGCTCACACGATACGCATCATACACAAGGATCACCGGCATTTTCCTGTAACCCTGGTAATTGCTGAGGATCTCGGCAAGAGACGTCCGGGCGGCGTTCATATCTTTCTCAGACAGTTCCCTGAGTTCCTTCCAGGCAAAGATGATATTGTATCCGTCAACCAGCAGAATCGGTTCCTTCCGGGTCACCTTTCTGGGCTTATGCAGTCCGGTCGGGCCGTGCCTTCCGCCTCCATAAAACGTTTCCTTCGCGCCTCCCAGATCGCGGCGGCGGATCTTTCCGTAGGTCCGTTCAAAAATCTGCATCAGCTCCTGCGTGGAAGCTTCGTGCCGAAGGTATTCCTCATACCCTCTCTCCCATTCGTCTGCATCCTCTTCTTCGGGCTTTTCCGACAGAGCATTCTCATAATTCCATCGCATTCCTTCCCCTGTATCTGTGCTCATCAGGGGCAAATGCGCTGCCTGGTCGACTTCGTCCCACGGTACTTCATATCCTGCTCCATGCGCGCAAAAAACAGACCATGTCGGGTTGGCCAGGTCGCGGGACGGATCATATCCGGTTTCCAGAATCACATCCTCCGCGTTATGACAGGGTTCATATCCGCGGATCTTCAGATTCAGCGCACCTCTTCCGCCCGTGTACGCGCGCACCTGCGCCTGGTAATTCCGCATACAGGAAACAGGTGCCCAGCCGCTCAGATGTGCATATTCTCCTTCGATCCGCGGCGGCTCGGTATGTCCGTGGAAGTCTTCGATATCCTTGAGCGCTCTTCCGATCATCTGAGCCGGAAGGTCCAGCTCAAAATCATACCAGGGTTCCAGCAGGACACTTTCACACTTCATCAGTCCCTGCCGCAGCGCCCGTCTTCCCGCCTGACGGAAGTCACCGCCCATGGTGTGCTTCAGATGTGCCCTGCCGGAAACCAGCGTCACCTTCACGTCGGTCAGTTCACTGCCGGTGAGAACGCCAACCTGTCTGTGCACACACAGCATGTTCAGTGCCAGCCTCTGCCAGTGCCGGGCCAAAAGATCGGTCGGGCAGCTGCTCTCATACACCATGCCGGAACCTCTTTCCCCAGGCTCCAGGTACAGATGAACCTCCGCGTAATGGCGCAGCGGCTCAAAATGTCCCACACCTTCCGCGCAGGACGCGATCGTCTCCTTATAGACGACCCTCCCCTCTCCAAATGAAATCGGGATCGCGTACCGCTCTTCCACAAGTGCCTGCAGGATCTGTATCTGTACCTCGCCCATCACGCGGACATGGATCGATTCGTCCTTTTCTCCCAGCTGCGGATCGATCTCCGGAATCTCTTCCGACAGCTCCTTCAGCTTCCCGAACATCTGCAGACGGTCTGTTTCCTTTGGCCAGATCACCTCATAGGACAGAACGCACTGCGTCGCCATCTCCTCCGAAGGCAGACAGCTTCCGAAGGTCTGCCCGCTCCAGGATCCGGAAAGGCCTGTCACCGCGGCAATCTCCCCTGCGCAGACCACGTCGGGGCAAGTGTATTTTTCTCCGGAATAAACCCGGATCTGTGTCACTTTTTCCGTTTCCGTGATCTGGCTTCTTACCTTCAGTTCTCCGCCGGTTACCTTCAACCAGGTAAGCCTCGTTCCCTTCGCGTCCCTGGAGATCTTATAGACCCGGGCACCAAACTGTCCCGGATCCTCTCTCACCGGCACAAGACGAGGCAATGCCTCCATCAGAGTCTGCACACCCTCCATCTTCAAAGCGGATCCAAAGAAGCAGGGAAACAACGCTCTTTCGCCTGTCACAGACGCGATCTTCTCATCCGGAATCCGACCCGTCTCCAGGAAAAACTCCATCGCCTCCTCATCGCACATCGCGACCTGATCAAACAGAGCCTCCAGATCCTTGTCCTCTCCGGAAACCTTCCCCGCATCGCCCTGGTCCGTTCTCTTCCAGGAATCAAACCGGACACAGCGGTCATCCAGATTCTGGCACAGGTCTGCCATCACCCTGTCCGCGTCCGCCCCCGCCTGATCCATTTTATTGATGAAAATGACCGTCGGCAGGTGATAACGCCTCAGAAGGTTCCACAGTTCCACCGTATGTCCCGTCACTCCGTCCGCGGCGCTGACCAGAAGCAGCGCCATGTCCGCGACAGTCAGCGTTCTTTCCGTCTCCGCGGTAAAATCAACATGACCCGGTGTATCCAGCAGCGTCAGTCCCAGACCGCCGCACTCCATCCGGGCCATTTTTGAAAAGATCGTGATTCCACGCCTGCGTTCCAGTTCGTGGGAATCAAGGAATGCATCCCCATGGTCTACTCTTCCCGCCTTCCGGATCGCACCGCTCAGGTAGAGCATGCTCTCAGACAGCGTCGTCTTTCCCGCGTCAACGGCGGCTAATATGGCAAGGTTGATTCTGTTCACTCCTGCTCCTCCCCGGTTTTGCCGGGATCATTCGGTTTGATCATAAAGCCCTGTGCTACCTTGTTCGCTTTCGGAGAATCTTTTTTGAGGGTGATGTAGCCGATGACGGAGAATACAATCGCCCCGACCAGATTCACAAGCAGATCTTTCATGGAATCTATGATACCAATATCCAGATATCCGCCCTCTATGGTCGTAACCTCCCCGGAGGCAGTCCTGATCGTTGTCTCAACGATATCCTTCACCTTGATGACATTCTGCGCATGCTCCGGGTCCAGGGATACGGAGCCGATCGTCGTCACCATAAAGTCCTTCTGCATATCCACATAGAACAGCTGATCCATACTGAATTCAAAGAATTCCCATATAACGCCGATCGTCATGGAAAAACAGAACGCGACAAGTGTCAGGTAAAAGGGAGACAGATTCACATTGCTGCTTCCTCTGTTCAAAAGATAGATCAGGGAGAATCCAATCGCCGCGCAGAGAAATCCGTTCATCGTATGCAGCATGGTATCCCAGCCAGGGATTCTCACATAATAATGATCAACTTCTCCAAGGATCTCAGCTGCGAAGATAAAGCAGAATATAATCGCCTGGAAAAGAGGCGGAATGGATATGTTGAACCTGTCTTCTATAAAAGCCGGCGCAAGGAAAAGGATCAGCGTCAGGATGCATAACGCAAAGCTTTCATAATTGTGTGTCAGCAGGCAGCGAACTGCCGTCAATACAACCAGAACGCGAAGTATCACAAAGCACATAAACATCCTTTTACTGTCACTGTACCTGTACCTGTCCGTCAGTTTTTTGATATAGCGGCTGACTTTCATAATACCCTCCTCCATAGAACATATTGCATCATACCGGGGTCAGATATAGGATCCCCCAATATGAGAGTATAACAAAAAATGCTGCGCTACAACCCCGATCGGCTGTCACGCAGCATTCATTTTCATGTTGTTTCCTGTTTGTGGAATATGGAGGATATCTTCCGGAAAGAGCGGACGTACAGAAAACAGCTCAGAAGCACTTTTCCTTGCGTTCCTTCTTGCACCGCTCAATATTGCCGCACCGGTAGCACAGCTCATTGTCGCAGATCCCGTCATTTTCAAAACAGGACAGGATATTGTTCACCGTTGTCTCAGCGATGTTGTTCAGTGCCTCTTCTGTCAGGAACGCCTGATGGGAGGTGACGATCACGTTGGGCATGGAAATCAGGCGGGCCAGCAGTTCATCGTTCAGGATATGCCCGGAACGATCCTCGAAGAAGATATCTGCTTCTTCCTCATATACGTCCAGACATGCTGCGCCGATCTTCCGCATCTTGATCCCTTCGAGCAGCGCTTCCGCATCGACCAGTCCTCCGCGGGAAGTATTGACGATGACGACACCCTTCTTCATCTGCCCGATCGCCTCAGATCCGATCATGTGCCGGGTCTCGTCCGTCAGCGGGCAGTGCAGGGAGATGATATCACTTCTTTCAAACAGTTCATCCAGTGATACATAGTCTATCCCGCTGTCCTTTGCCGGAAAACGGTCATACGCGATCACCTTCATGCCGAATCCTCTGCAGATGTCGATAAAGATCCTTCCGATCTTGCCGGTGCCTATGACGCCGACGGTTTTTCCATGGAAATCAAAACCCGTCAGTCCGCTCAGTGAAAAATTAAAATCCCGCGTGCGGTTGTATGCTTTGTGAATCCGCCGTACGGAAGCAAGCAGCAGCGCGATGGCATGCTCCGCGACAGCATAGGGCGAATAAGCGGGAACATGCACCACATGGACCTTTCCGAAAGCAGTCTGCACATCGACATTGTTATATCCTGCACAGCGCAGCGCGATCAGTCTGACTCCATATTCATACAGCTTCTCTATCACCGCGGCGTTGACCGTGTCGTTGACAAACACACAGACAGCATCATAGCCTTTTGCCAGATCCACGGTATCCTCGTTCAGCTTTGTTTCCAGGAACCTGAACTGCACGTCATGCATCTTTCCATAATGCTCAAAAGACGGCATATCATATTCTTTCGCATCATACAGCACAGCCTTGATCATAGTGGATCCTCCTTTTTCGGTAATGACAAATCTATGATCCTGATGAAGGATCAGAGCCTTGCACGATCATACAAAATCTCAGAAGTGCGGGAAATCGTCTTCCATGCATTTCATGGCATATGCCTGGACGGAATCCGTCAGGGACTGGTAATGCTGTATGAAATCCTCCGCCTGCGGTGTAAGCATGGCAGAGCCTCCTGCTGCTCCGCCCTGCTGACGCTTCACCAGCTGATATCCAAGGACAGCTTCCGCATGCCGCAGGATCCTGCGGCCTTTCGAATAGGACAGCTCCATTGCGGCGCATGCTTCCTTCACGGATCCATATTCCTGAATGCCGGTCAGAAGATCCTGTACGCCCGGGCCGTAGAACCGTTCCCCTTCTTCTGTTGTAAGTGTGACACGTATCTTCGCTTTCATCGCGTCCCTTCCGGCACGGTCGCCAGCGGAATCTGGTGCCCTGCTTCGGATGCTGTCTCCGGATCCTGTCCGTCAGCCTGCTCAGGAGGCAGGATCCGCCATCCGGGCATCAGTCCTGCAGTCCCGTCCTTCAGCCGGTCAAAAAACACCTCTGCCGGGATCTTCTCCAGCGTTTTTCCATCCTTCATGGAGCAGACTTCCCTGCTCATCCGATACACTTCATCGATATCGTGTGATACAAAGATAGTCGGCTTTTTCTCCTGCGTCAAGACCTGGAGCATCTCCTCCTCCAGCTGCCATTTCAGCACCGTATCAAGCGCTGAGAAAGGCTCATCGAGCAGTATGACGTCCGGCGCCTGGGCAGCGATTCTTGCCATCGCGGTGCGCTGCTTCTGGCCTTCTGACAGTTCATGGGGAAGGCTGTCTGCATAGTCAGCAATCTGAAACCGTTCCAGGTACGGATCCGCCAGCGAAGGATCCGGCTTTTTCCCCATACCGGCCAGCACATTTTTCCGGACAGTCATGTTCGGAAACAATGCATAGTTCTGGAACATATAACCGACACGTCGCTTCTGCGGCGCAAGGTTCACTTTCTTTGCGGAATCAAAGAGGACTCTGCCGTTAAGGGAGATAAAACCCTCGTCGGGCTGCCCGATCCCGGCGATACACTTCAGCGTCATACTTTTTCCGCAGCCGCTGGGACCCAGGAGCGCAAGAATCCCGTCTTCTGCTTCAAAGTCAGCCTGAAGGCAGAAGCTTCCGATTGTTTTCCTGATGTGGACGGAGAGTGTCATAGCGTTTCCTTCCTCAGTACCGGTTGAAATTCTGCAGTTTCTTTCCGCTCACAAGATTCATGGCCAGAACAGTCACAAACGCGATGACCACGATCACAAGCACCCAGAAGCCGGCAGTGGCATAGTCACCGTTCTGTATCACCATGGCAATCTTCTGTGAGATTGTCCCGGTCTTTCCCGGTATATTGCCGGCCAGCATCGAAGTCGCTCCATACTCGCCGAGCGCCCTCGCAAACGCAAGGATCGTACCGGAGACAATCCCCGGACTTGCGGCAGGCATGATCACCCGCCAGAAAATCCTGGTCTCACTCATACCAAGCGTACGCGCCGCATAGACAAGATTGACATCAATCTGCTCAAACGCGGCACGCGCATTCCGGTACATCAGCGGAAATGAGATGACCGTCGCGGCCAGGATACAGCCAAGCCAGGTCTGTACCACCTTGATGCCGAACGTATCATACAGCATACTGCCGAACGGCCTTCTCGTCGAGAAAAGCAGCAGCAGGAAAAAACCCGCTACGGTCGGCGGCAGCACCAGAGGCATCGTCAGGAACCCATCCACAACAGCCCTCGTTTTCGGTCCGGCCTTAACGACTTTCCTTGCAGCAAAGATGCCCAGGAAAAATGAGATGAACGCAGCCACGATTCCGGTTTTGAGAGAAATCCAGAGAGGGCTCCAGTCCAGTCCTGCCAGAAAATCAATCATTTCAAGCACTCCGTTTTTATTTCTTCTGTGTCACAGTTTCTGATATACCGCTTCCTGCATAGGCGGAACGTCCTGACTTAGCTGTTACTCTTCTGTTTCCTCTTCTCCTCCGACATTCGTATCGAAGTAATAGGAATCAAAGATCTCCTTCGCCGTGTCAGATGTGAGGAATGCCGCAAAATCAGCAGCGGCGGCGATCTCTGCGTCATCCGCTTCCTCATTGACAATCTGTGCTGCCGGATAGATAACATTGCCGGTCAGATCATAGGGCACTTTCTCCAGAATGACCAGTTTGTCTTCCAGCCCGTACGTATCGGAATAATATACGGTACCTACCTCATTCGCGCCTTCAGAGACAGCGGCTGCAACAGCGCCGACATTCGCGCACTCATTGATCTCAAGGCCGTCAAGCGCATCGGATACTTCCTGCGTGGTGATGGTGGAATTGTCGCCGTCTTCTCCTTCCTGAACCATACCGGCAGCAACCAGCGCCTCACGGGTGTATTTCCCGACAGGAACCGAACCGTCCGCAAGCGCCATGCTGGCTGCGTCCGCCAGGTTTTCAAGACCGGTCACCTTTGTACCGCTGCCGTCATAGGTAACAACACAGACCTGGTTGTTTACGATGTCATTTCTTGTTCCGTCGACAACGAGTCCTTTCTCCTCCAGCTCATTCATCTGCTTCTGTGCGGCTGAGAAGAATACGTCACATGCGGCACCCTCTTCAATCTGCGTCATCAGCGTTCCTGAGCTGTCGTAACTTGGCGTGATTTTTACATTCGGCTGCAGCTCATTATAAGCAGGAATGATGCTCTCGTCCAATACCGTGTTGAGACTCTTGGCCGCAAAGACAATAATCTCCGTCTCTGCCAGCGGCTCGGTCTCATCAGCGTGAACAGCCGGTGAAAAAACGCCTGCCAGCATAGCTGCTGTAATCATGATACTCATACGCCTCATCTTTCTCATTTGATGTTCTCCCTTCTTCTCTGTGATACTTTCCGTCCCTGCATCCCTGATCATGACTGACAGCCAGTCTGGTGCCGTCTGAATCGGTCTTGCTCTTTCTGTCGGATGAAAAGCGAGTGTTTTTTACAAAGCAATCGTACGATACAAAAAAGCGAGTGTCAAGAGCAAGGCACTCGCTCATGTATCCGTCAGACGACCCTCAATCAAATCGTTTTTCTCTTCACGCGTCATCCTTTTGATGTGCCACTCCCGGCTCATGGCATCATGCCTGCTGGCACACTCCTCATAATATACCAGCTCTACCGGAAGACGTGAACGTGTGTACTTTGCGCCCCGTCCGTTATTATGCGCCTGTACGCGGGCAACCAGATCTGTTGTCCAGCCACAGTAGAGGGTATGATCCGCACAGCGAAGAAGGTAAACGTAGTTCATCCTGTTCCCCCCGGAAAGAGCGAGTGCCTCTCCCTCTCAGAAGAGACACCCGCGGAAGAAACGCTCTTGAAAGATTCACAGATTGAAACGCTCTGTTTTACTCCGCTTCCGTTTCGACACCACCCATGAAGGTGCCGTCAACCATCTGCTGGATGTAATCCGCGTATGCTGCCTGCACATCTTCCGGAACAATATCCTTGTTCAGTTCGCCTGCGGAAAGCACGCCGTTCTGAAGGGTTCCGTACAGTGTCTCTCCTCCGAAGGAACCATCTTCCACCGCCTTCATACTCAGCTCAATCAGGACGGAGTTATCCGTCACCTGGCTTCCGATGACGCAGTCATTCTGTCCGAGCAGATCCGCCGGCTGCGCGATGTCATAAATCTTGATCTCACCAGCTGCTTCATTTGCCTCATCGATCGCCTGGCGGGCGCCGGAGTCAACCGCGGAAGCATCGCCGAAGAATACGTCTGCGCCCTGGTCCATCATCGCCTTGGCAAATTCCAGTCCCTTGTCAGACGCGGAGAAATCACCGGAGTATACCGGATCCAGAAGCGTGACGCTCTTTCCGTTTTCTTCCGCTACAAAAGCTGCCGCTTCGCCGTAGCCGGCATACTTGGCAAGGGTCGTATCCAGTTCCATGCCGCCGATGAACGCAATGGTTCCGCTTTCGGTCATCAGGCCGGCAAGCGCACCTGCGATCCAACCGATCTGCTGCGCATTCGGAAGAAGAGAGGACACATTGCCGTTGGCCGCCTTCTCAGGCGTGTCCGCTCCACCGTTCAGCAGGGCAAATGCAATGTCCGGATACTCCTCGGCCGCCTGAAGAACCGCGTCCGTATACTGGTTGCCAGGTGCATAAATCATATCCACACCAAGATCGCAGTAGGAGACGATCGTGTCATAATAGGCAGACTGTGCGATGCTGTCAGAATACATGGTCTCCCAGCCACACTTCTCGGCAGCATCTATCATGGCGTTGTAACAGGCCATGCCCCAGCCGCCGTCAGAGATGCTTGAGTCACAGATCATAGCGACGGTATGGCCGTCAGCATGCGCCGTCATGGCAGGAACCATGGAAGCGATCATGGCGCCGGCAGCGATCATAGCAACTATTTTTTTCTTCATGTTTACCTCCTTTGAAATCATACCTTCTGCATCTTGTCGACAGTTACATGTGATTCATATGTGCTCTCTTCCGCCCCTTCCTTCTTAGATCTTAGATCTGACAGAGCTGCGGAACAGTTACATAACCGGTTAACGTTCTTCCTTGCGGTAAGGCTGTCCGCTGGCCTTGGGACCTGCTTTCTTCGCTCCGATCAAAGCCAGAACCACGATGGTCGCCACATATGGAATCATCTGGAAGAACTGGTACGGAAGCGTGTTGTTGATCAGCTGAAGCCGGATCTGAAGCGCGTCGCAGAATCCGAAGAACAGACAGGCAATCAGAACGCCTCCGGAACTCCAGCGTCCGAAAATGACCGCTGCGAGAGCGATAAATCCTCGCCCGGCAACATTCCCATCGACATAGGTTTTGGAATAGCAGGTAGTCAGGTAAGCGCCGCCGATGCCGGCAAGCGCGCCGCAGATCACACAGGAAAGATACTTGACGCCGATGACATTGATTCCAATCGTTGCCGCTGCTTTCGGATATTCGCCAACCGCCTTGTAATTCAGGCCGGACTTCGTGCGCCGGAAATAGATCGCTGTCACGATAACCAGAATATAAGCGAAGTAAACCATCGGCGTCTGGTCCAGGAACAGGTTGACCAGAAAGTTGTCACTCTTGATTCCAAGCAGCCCCTTCAGGGTCACCATCAGGTTTGCCTGTACCAGCTCACTGCCGGATCCGAAGTAAACCCTGTAGGCGAAAGCGGCAAGCGCCGGGGCAAAAATGTTAATGGCCATGCCATATACGATCTGTTCCGCACACAGTGTAATCGTGGCATACGCAAAGATCATGTTGACCAGGATCCCGGCAAGTGCTCCGGCCAGGACGCCGAGGAGCGGATTTCCTGAGATGAGACTGACCATAAAGCCTGTCAGCGAACCAATGGCTGCGATTCCCTCGATCCCGATATTAACCAGTCCGGCACGCTGGGAATACAGCTCGGCAAGAGACAGGAAAATCAGCGGAGAAGCCATCCTGATGCTGGCAAGAATCAGATTCGTGATAAATGATCCCATATTTACACCGCCTTTCTTTCCTTGCGCATGAACAGGTTCCTGAATTCCGGCAGCTTCACCATCGCCATTCCGGCTACCGTAAAGACAATCACAAGCGCCTGAATGATATCTGATACGCTGGTCGGGACGCCGGTGGCTGTCTGCATGGTCGTCGATCCGACGCGGAGCGCCGCGAAGAAGATAGCTACCACGATTCCTGCAATCGGATGCAGACTGGCAATCAGCGCCATCGCAACTCCATCGAATCCGTATCCGGCGCCGAAGCCATTGATCAGCCTAAGCTGCGTGCCAAGCAGTTCCAGGGCGCCGCCCAGTCCCGCAATCGCGCCGGATACGACAAAGCTCATAAACAGATAACGCTTTACATTGAACCCGTTCACCTTCGCGGCGGTCATGTTCAGGCCGACTGCCCGAAGCTGGAATCCGGAAGAGGTATAGAACAGGAAATAGAAGATGACGATGCCAACCACAACCGCAATGGGAAACGCGATGGTTGCCCGCAGGCCCAGGAAGGACGGAAGCTGGGTTTCGTCCGGAACCGCCATGGTCTGCGGAACACTGCCGTCACGCAGCCAGTTGGTATAGACTACACCCATCAGCAGAGTCGCCACATAGTTCAGCATGATCG
>CACZJF010000008.1 GCA_902781455.1 uncultured Lachnospiraceae bacterium
CTTTTGATCCATAAGAAGCCCCTCCTGTCGAGATAGTATTTCTGATCAATACTACCAGAACAGGAGGGGTTCCATAAGACGCCGATTATTTACCGCTTACAACGGTAACTCCGAATGGGCAAAAGAAAGCGGGCCTGGCATACACCAGACCCACATTCAAATATTATCTCAGTCTAAATAGTTACGGCAATGCTGCATGATCCAATCACAGCTCTTTCACTTTCCTTCTTTGAAGAAGAAGCATTCCTCCGGCCAGGAGCAAAAGAAGAGTACCGAGCAAATAAATGATCCGGGTTCCTGTTCCTCCGGTAGCCGGAAGAACCGCAGCGGGAGTATTGCCAACGATGAAAGCTGCATCTTGATTATCGGTAGCCCTCTCATATGTTACACAGTCAATCTCATGAGCAGATCCTGATTCATAATTCTGATCCCAGGTCAACTGCGCGGCAGGCCCTTGTTTTTTGAAATAAGAGGCGCTATGCCGAGTTACAACTCCATCTTCCAGCGTAAAGTAGATTTCGTTATCTACCTTAATATAGCCAATTGGCGGCATGGTTTCCTCGATCTTATATTCGCCATCAGTGAGCTTCGAAAACTGCAGCTTACCATCACTGCCTACAGTTGATTCTTTTCCAAATATGCTATACTGAACCGCGCTATTCTCCTCGCCAATAATGCCATCCCATTTCAACAATTTGAATTTTGCGCCTGTTAACGGAGTCTTCCCCTGCGTTCTCTTCGATTCATCAATCTTTTCGATCCGGATATCAACACAATGCTGATTCTCTATCTTCAGCTGATACGTGGTTCCATTCCAGCCACTGTCAGTACAACTGATCGATACAGCCTGCTTCCAGTTATATGGTCTGCGTGCATCCTGGAGAGCATCGACCGCATCAGACTCCTGCTGATTCCAGGCCCAATACGCATTGGTCAGATTCATCTGAATCTCAATCGGAGCATCCAGTTCAGCATATCCTTCCGGCGCTTCCGTCTCAACAAGGTAATATGTCGCACCAACAGGCAGCCTGGGCAGAACCGCTGTGCCATTCACCGTCTCGATCTCACCGCCGACTTGAATGACTCTGATCTCTTCATTATCGACAGTTATCTTCTCTGATGACGTCTCACCGGTATGAAGCGACCTGTACAGTTTGAATTTTGCAGCATAATTGGTGATCCTGTTACCACTCGTATCCGTCTTCTCGATGGAAATGCTCTTGTCAAACACGTTGATCACGTGATTGTTTGTACTCAGCATCGTTCCGGTCTCTTCTCCCGGCGAGCCGCCTGGCGTGGTATGCCAGCCATTGGCAGGATCGGTCTTAGAAGATGGATTATAAGTCACCGTAAAGGTATACTTCTCGACACCGTTACCTGTAACCTTTGTTTCATGCGGACTTGGACGTAGGCCATCTTCTCCAGTCACTGTCTCCTGTCTCGTCAGCTTAATCGTAATTTCACCCACATCATTGTGAGTATAATGACTGTACTGTTTGCTCACAGTACCACCGCTGATCAGGGTGTTCCATTCCGCAACTGTCAGGGTCTCCAGCCCTTCTACAATACTTCCGAGCTTGAACGTCTTAGACTGACCCTCAATCTTGCCGCCCAACATCTGATTCTTGGAAGTGATCATTTCATTGGTATCACCAGAAACAACCTTCAGCACATCAATCTTGCTGTACAGATCTTTCAGCTGTGTCAGCGGGTCAACACTGGTGCCCAGATATACGGTCCATTCTGTGCTGTTCTGTGTCAGTGCAAGTTCTCCCACGTTGACGTACGGCGTATCGAGAGAGATTATAGGCTTCTGATTATCCCCCAGTATTGTCCAATGATCGTTACTGATTGTTGTAGTCAGTGTATCATCAAAAGTATAGCCCTCCTCAACGACTTTACAACTGTCATTCGTGGAAATCGTATTACCGCCAAGGAAGTTCTCCTTCGCCTTCACATAGAAGGTTCCCTTCCACGGACGTTTGCGGGAATCTGAATCCGTAGGATTCCAGCCGATGTACTGACCCTCCCACGTGATCTTCCATTTCCCGTCAACCTCTTCCCATTTATAGCGGGAATTCCAAGGCGCAAGATTATTATAGGTCACTTCGTTGACTTGTGTTCCATCCGCTTTGTAATAACTCGTCCCGCGTGGGATCGGTGTACCATCTGCAAGTACAGGATAGAAGGCATCGTCCACTTCATCCGTGATTTTTCCACAGCTGGTTCCATTCTTTACGATAGTCTGTACAATCTCATAGAGGATGTTCTCCAGATCCTCTCCTGATTCGGCCTCAAAGAACAGCTTGTCCTGTCCATTGTCACTCACGCTGGCAATGTTCTGCATGACGTTGGATCCGCCAACCACATTCTTCGTACTCAAGCCAACGGTTATCAGCTTGACGCCCTTTGCCTTCAGCGCATCTGCCTGGTCCTTTATGTTCTTCTGTACACCATCATAGTCCTTATTATCCCATGTGATACCTTTGCCTCCGATCACAGCTGCACCATCAGTGATCAGAATTGCATAACGCTGTCCTGCAGGTATTGAATCCCAATTAAAGGAGAGAGCGTCATACAAACCCAGATCCTGCCGGGTGCCGCCATCGGTATCACCCATGTTTACAGTAAAATTCTGCTTCAGAGATCTGAAATCATTCCATTCAAAACCCGCTGGCGGCGTAAAGCCGTTCTCATGCTGTCTTATTGTATAAGCGGCAAACATCGTATCAGCGACCATGATGTCGTAGTCGCTCCTATTGACCTGATTAACAATGCTGCGCATCGTATTAATCGTATTCTGCATACCCGCATTCAGGTAATCCACACGCTTACCCATGTTCTTATCCCTGTAGATTGGGTAGGCAAGGGGCACATTGTTTTTATCATTCGAGTCAGCATAAAACATGTTCCAGTCAACCAGGTATCTCCTCTCAATAATCTTATCGGGATCAGAATAGGATGCATCTACTGCATACCAGAAACCGTCCTCCTTGTAGAGGCGGTACATGGTAGATGTCCTGGTCGGGTCACTGATGAAATACAGCGGACCTGATTCGTTCGGAAACGCCCTGTTCAGATTACTCTGAGTCAGAACCATGGGGTCGAGATCCTGGATCTTCTCGATATTTGCCGGGAACTGCATGGAGTTGGAGGCGTCCAGTATGAATGCCATGCCGATTTTACCGCTGGGATTCACACGGGCAGATTCTGCACTGATGTCAACCTGATAGATACGGTCATTGTAATTATGAACCTGCGCAGACTTGTCTGCAGACAAGGTCTTTCCTTCCTTCAGTGACTTCAACCAACGTTCAAATTCCTCCTTCTTCTCAGTACCAACATTGATCGTGGAATAGGCATTTCCATTAGCGTCAATGGTCTTAGTGGGCATAAATACCGCCTGCAATATATCGCCTTCCTTGAAGTATGGCGTCGGTCCCTTACGGGAATCCCAACTCAGCACATCACTGTCTAAGAGTATGCGCTTACCGTTAATCGTCCAATAACAGAAAGCATATCCATCTTTCGCCTTGGCTGTGATTGTTCTGTCCAGCTGACCGTTATCTTTGGTCTGCTGTTTTCCACAATAAGACGTTTCCTGGCCGTCATTTACTACAACCACATCGCCCTCACTTGGATTGTTAACGGAGATATAGATGTTCGCCTTTCTAGGAGGGATGAATCTCGCCGTCAATACCATGCTCTTTGCGACACTGTCAAACGAAAAAGTTTGATCCAACGAGACAAGCTGACCACTGTCATTATACCATCCACTGAACTGGTAACCTGATTTTGGTGTCGCAGTCGCACCTGACTGCCCGTCAGAGTAACCATACCTCTGGTTCACGGTTCCTTTGGATATATCCTCAGACTGATAGATGAACAGTTTTTTACCCTTCTGAGTAAAGTAAGCATAGTATTCTGTAGGATCGTTGGGAATTACCGTCGAATTCGTAATACTGGAAAGCTCCCGAAAAAACCCGTTCTCCTGATACGCCCAGAAGGCGAACTGATAGCCATCATAGGGGTTGGCTCCAACGCCAACATTGAAATACGTTTTTCCATCATTACGAAGTTTACCTGCCGTGGTTCCTGATGTAGGATAACGGTCACCACTTCCGGTAGCGGTAAAGTACTTACTGCTAAGGTTACCCCATCGCTGCCATCCGGAGGTCCAAGTAGCCACGTCCACGCTAAATTTTTTTGCCTGTCCTGCAGGTACAGTCGCTTCCCGAATATACAGCCAACGCTGATTATTATTATCATCGCCATATGCACCTTCCGGCGCACTGAAAAATCCATCGTATTGGCCATTTTTACAATAAGTCAGGACATTATTATAATTGCTTTTATCGTAAATCCTGTAGTCAGGATTATCACCAGCTTCTATCTTCAATAGTGTTGCTTCAGGTTTAGTATCTACCAATAACAAAGTAGTATCAGTTATTTGCAGATATTTTCCATCATATGACTTCAGATAATAAAAGCCATTGTCGGCATTGTCGGCTTCCAAAGTCCAACGAGCTTTCTCGTCTGAATCTGCTGCTGCTTCACCAACAGATCTAAAACAATGTCTGTAGCCGTCCCAGCCCCAATTATCAGCTGTCATCGCCCTCTTTTCTTCGTTATCATAGATGATCACCTGTTTTCCATCGAATTTACTGGGATCATCTGCTTTATCCGTCACCTTGATCGTTACTGCTTCCCCATTCCTTAAAGTGATCGTTAGTTGTTCTTCAGTAAAGAAAGGCTTCAAACTTACGAGCGCCCAGTCGGGAGCGGTAAGCTGCGTGGATCTGATCCTGGCAATGTCCTCCTCCGTCAGTTCCGCAGAGTATTCAACAGTCGTATCCAGTGCATCAACAATTGCCCCAGCAGTAGTGTTTTCACTCACGCACACAGGCTTAACCAGACTCTCATCGGAGAAGGTCACGTTTTCGATGTTGTTCATGAACACAGTAAGCTCATCGTCTTCTGTGGCAGGATTTTCCACTACGATGTTCAGGATCTTCAGCAGCTCCCGAAGGCTCTGCACTGATCCGCCGACAATGTGGTATTCCAGCGTTTTGCCGTCTACATTATAGTAGAAGTCTACTGTATACTTCAGTACAAATTCACTGAATCCTTCTGTCACAAATTCAAATCCGGACACCACTTCAAGACCGGTCTTTTTATCAACCGATCCGACTGTGGTAAGATCTATTTCCTTTGGTTCCTCCCCTTCGTGAAGGTGATAGAGGTGGAAGTCATGCGCGCCTTTGATGTCATCCGGAAGATTGACGGAAACCTTAAAGCCGTCCTCATATTCTTCCGTGTCGACATTATCCAGACTGATGTCGAAAACCTGATACTGGGTATTCGCTATCTCTACGTTTCCTTCAGACTGGGCATTAGCAGGCTTCCCTGCAGACTGGGAATCTGCAGAACTACCTGAATCTGCAGAAGAACCCGTTCCGGCATCCGTGGTACCTTCTTCTTCCACCTTGGTCTCAACAGCAGCAATTGCCTCTTCGCCCTCAACGATCGCCGCGTCCGCCTCTGCCTCTTCCGGCAGATCACTTCCATCCACAGGACTGATCGTAACGATTTCCCCGGCCTCTATTTCTTTCAGACCGGTGTTCAGTGTCTCTGCCTCCGTTTCTGCTTCCGTTTCTGTCCCAAGCGGTTCAGAACCATAGCCTGCCAGAGTATCCTCATTTGTTTCAGGATTCACGTGAATGCTGATGTCCTGATCTTCACTGTCCCCGAAATGAATCGTGACATCCTGTCCGCTGCCGGCGCCTGCCAGGGCATATTCCGTGGAAGCTTCCTCCGCAAACATCGAAGCTGCAGATCCGCCGAGCATCGATACAGCGGTTGTCACCGCCAGGAATCCAGACAATAGTTTCCTCAGTCCAGTTCTGCGCGATGTTCTGTTTCCAGCATCTATATTTTTCCCTGAGTTCTTCATCATTTACTGACTCCTGTTTTCTGTACAATCGCCTGTTTGTGCATATTACGTAAACTCTGACAAATACCACACCATCCGATATCATTTACCGGATAACGGCGTATCCTCCCGAAAAAGATCAGATGGTGTCGTATGAATCAGAATAAATAAACATCACATCAACTCAACTGAGTCACTATGGCATCTTATGTTTATCCAACTATGACGCCTTCTTTGTACTTATTTAAACATTTTTACTTTCTGCTAAATCAAGGCGGTCCCTCATGGCGTTGATCAGATGCCCTAGGCCCGCCTTAATAAACCTCCTGTATTCACAGCCCGAACCTCTTCATCAGATCGCATGCCTGCGTTGATGCGGTGCGGGATTACAAGCTATCCCTCCAGGTTCACGCTGCAAATAAACAAGATAAAATGCATTTTATTTTGTTGTAGGATTTCTATATACACTCAACCAAAAGCAAGTACGTCTATCTGCTTTGTGGGTGCGCGTCCATCAGGGGTTTGGGCACGCTTGATGCTAAGCAGCACACTCAGCCTTCTCTATGGTTTTACTGAATCTCTTTTGTTATCTTACCCAGTTGTTCTGTTGTCCTGGGCCGGGCTGCAGGCTGTCTGCAGCCCAGACCAGGGTGTCTTTCAACTGTGTTCAATCATAGTGTCTGTTTGTTACTGATTACTGCTGTACCCTTCTCCTGGAGATCAGGACGATCGCAGCTGCCAGAACAAGGAGTCCACCGATTACGTAAAAGATCGTGGTACCCATGCCACCAGTGCTGGGAAGTTCAACACCTTGGGTGTTGGTCAGATCAGAATCATGCGTCGTGGTGGTGGTCATGGTAGTAGTATGCGGGCCATCATGGTTGAAGCTGTACTGGGTCTCAACAACCTGACTTGCAGGCAGAGCACCATATTTATCATTCTGACTATCATACACGCTTACGTTGTTGACTTTCACCTTATAATAATCAAGGGTATCAACTGTATAGCCCTTAATCTTAATGCCATTCTCTTCGGTGTCAGCAACTGTCTGTGTTTGATAGTGCGCTTCGATCTCAATGTGAACTATACGCTCGTCCTTGACATAACCGCCGGGAGCACTGATCTCCTTGAGGTAATAATTACCCGCTGCCAATCCCTTGAAGGTAATTACACCATCATCAGTGGTAGTAAAGGTCGCACCATCCGGATACAGGCTGTTAGTATAAGGGGTCGCGCAATTCGCATCAGTATACAGGCCGAAGGTCGCTCCAGCCAGAGGATGACGCTCGGTTGTTGTATCCCATGCGCTGACCTGTTTCTTCTGAACAACAGGCTTTCCATCCTCATCAACACCAACCTTCACAAGCTCGAAGGTCTTGCCGTTATCGCTCTCCTGGCCAACAGCCTTCGCACCGATGGAGAAGGTGTAGTGGTTGGTACGGTCACGCATGGCGGCCTTCTCTTCATCCGGGCCATTAGCGTAAGTCACGGTAACAGTGTTGTCGTCCTCGTTCAGGTTGAATGCGGCAGTATTGGTAATAGTACCCTTGTACTGAATGTGCACCGGCACAGCCGTAACATTGCCGGCCAGCCAAGTATTTTTAAACGTTACAGTGTACTCACCATTGTTGCCGCCTGTAGCAGTCACAGAGAAGATGTCGCTGTCGTAGGCCACTTTACCATCGGCAGCAGTCTTAGCATAAGTCTTTGCAGTCGCACCGGAACCCAGAGTGACCTCAATGGAATCAGCGTTCAGGTTGATACCATCGGTCTCGATGTCATCTTTAATGACGAACGACGGGTTCTTGTAGCTGTCCAGGAACACCGGGATAGTGGTGTTCACATCGAAAGTAACTTCCTGGCCAACATAACTGTTAATAGCAGTTTGCAGTTCTTCGTCTGTATCAGAGGTAGTCTTTGTCAGTTCGATGTGCTGCCTCTTAGCAATACCTGTACCATAGGTTGCAGTACCTGCATTGATAGCGTTACTATCATTATCGTCGAAGTCTGCAGAGACGAATACCGGGTTGTAGACATACTCAGGAGTGCCGGCAGTGATGACTGCCATATAGAGGCCCAGATTAGCTGTATCGGTCGCAGAAGCAACGGTATAGCTAAAAGAGCTATCTCCTGACGCGATTGTACCGGTAGCCTTCGTAGCTGGTGCACCAGTAGCAGCCGCAGTCATCGCAGCAATCGCATCCGCTTCTGTCTGATCGATACCATTAACAATCGCCGCTACGACTTCCTGCGCACGATTGGTATTATCATCGTTATCAGCAGGGAAAACGGTGGTATTGCCAGTCAAATCAGTAAAACCTGTAGCAAGCTGCCACTCACCAGCAGTCTGATTCCAAGTCAACACCTGATAGAGTTTATAGGCATCGCCTGCCATAAGTCCATCAACGGTAACTGCGGTGTCCATATTGACCGCAGCCATTGCCGGAGCAGCGATCGCCAGCAACATGGCAGTCGCCAAAACCAGAGCAAAACTCTTCTTAATTGTTTTCTTCATTTGTCTCTCCTTTTCCATAGTTGTGAAGTTTCTGATAGCTGCTATATATCAAAGCCTTCCCCTGTAGATGGCTAATGATACCTTTGATAATTGGTTACTGTACCAGGTTCGATGCCTGGGTCTTGAATTCGATCTTGCAGGTGATCTTTGTGCCTTCAGCATTCAACTCAGCGATCTCCTCCGTGAAGGTGACGCGGATTACGCCTGTATTATCGATCGCGTAGTTTGCGATGACTCTTTCGTCTGCGTCGACGATCTCGCCATAAGACTCATCTACGCTCGTGACTTCCTTCGGGATCTGGTAGATCAGAGTCCGCATCTCCTGGCTGAGCGTTTCCGGCTGCACAGTGTAGGTCACACGGAATCTCAGTGTCTGGTCTGCATCGACTACGATAGTGCCGCTCTCAGCGGTTTCTGCCGAATCCCAGCCATCCTCGGTCTTGATCTCAAGTCCTACGGAGTCGATCCACTTCTCGTCCAGTTTCTCCCCTTCTGTCTCTACATAAACGTCGTCTTTCGATTTCTCACGGATCTCGGAGCCCTGGGTCTCAGACTCGAGCGCCTCTGTTTCTGCTTCGTCTGGTGCTTCTTCTGTCTCAGGAGCTTCGGTCTCCACGGATTCCGTTTCAACTGCTTCAGTCTCTGCTGCCTCTTCTGTTTCAGAAGCCATCACTTCCGTCTCAGCAACTGTTCCTTCTGTTTCCGCTGCAGCTGCTTCGGTCTCAGGGACTGCTTCTTCCGTCTCAACAGCAACTGCTTCTGTCATAAGTGTCTCGGAAGCTTCTGTCTCCGACGCTCCAACGATCTCAGCCGCTGCGGCTTCCTCGGTTGCTTCAGTCTGTACTTCTTCCGCAGGTGCTTCCACCGCTTCGGTCTGTACTTCTTCCGCAGGCGCTTCCACCGCTTCGGTCTGTACTTCTTCGGCAGGTGCTTCCGCTGCTTCGGTCTGTACTTCTTCTGCGGGTGCTTCCACCGCTTCAGTCTGTACCTCTTCCGCAGGCGCTTCCACCGCTTCAGTCTGTACTTCTTCCGCAGGCGCTTCCACCGCTTCGGTCTGTACTTCTTCAGCCGTATCTGCCTGATCCGCTACGATCATGTCTTCGGCTATGCCGCCTGCAAGGACTGCATCGTCCGCATCATGCGCATCTTCCGTTTCATCTTCATCTTCTGCGGGGATTGCGTCGGCAGGCTTTTTCTCTTTGTCGTTCACTTCTTCAATCAGCGGAACGTCATCATAGTTTTCTTCCTGCACGTAGGACTGCTCATCACCCTCAAAATCCTCGAAGAAAGCATCCGCCTGCACCACATCGTCATCAGATACGATGAAGTCCTCGTTCGGATCCATCTCATCGATGCCTTCCTTCGTCATCGTCTGAGCAGGATTCATGAGGACATAGGTTGCACCTCCGGCTGCGATGATACCAGTCACGCAAAGCGCGCTGACCAGCGCACGGAGCTTTTTGTGATGCTGCCGGATCGACTTCACATCGCCTGTATAATCGTCCTTATATTGTCTCTTCTTTCCCACTTGAAACCTCCATTTTGGTTCTTACAGCTTGCCTCTTCAGGAGTATACGAAGAACTCTCCGGAAAGGATTGCCGAAAACAGTTACGATGTCTGATCTTCTTCTGCTTCCGTTACCAGAGATGCGATCGGGGAAGGTACTCCACTCCCGCGGATCACGCCGATCTCATTCAGCGGCCAGATCCTGGCAAAAATTCTGCCGACGATCTGTTCATCGCTTACACATCCCACTGATGTATTTCTTGAATCGATTGATATGCTTCTCTTGTCTCCCATCACGAACCACCGGTTCTCCGGTACCTGATAGGGAAGTTCTATGTTGCACTCTCCATATGCCGGAGCGTCGATGTATGGTTCTACGATTGGTTCCTCATTCACATACACCTGACCGTTCTCATCGATATCCACCCAGTCACCAGGTCCTGCGATCACTCGCTTGATCAGGATCTTGTTATTGTAGTAGAACGCGACTACGTCTCCCTTATTGAAGCTTGAGGATCTCAGGGCCAGTACGATGTTTCCGTCAACCACCGTCGGTGTCATGGAGTGTCCGTAGATCCTCAGTACCGGCATCAGCAGGTAGGAAACGATGATGGCTGCCGCGGCGACTGTGATAATGGTCGTAATTGTACTCCTCAGTGCCCTGCGGTAGCGGATCCGGTACCGTTCATGCGTCCTTTCACGCATGAGCTCCTCGACGCTCGGAATCTCGGTCCAGGTCCTCTTCTTCCTGCTCATGTTGACTCCTTCATGGCGTCCTCGAGAGCCTGCCCTGCAGGAATCTCAGAGCCGCTTTTCTCCCGGAGATTCTCCAGATAGATCTTTGCCGCTTCCTCTGCTGCCGCGAAGACTTTCGCGATCCCCAGGGAAGCTTCCGCTATGGATCCTGCCTTCTCCAGTGATATCCTGCGGTCTTCCAGCTTCCGGTTGAGCTCCTCCCGCTCTTCCTTCAGCTTCTTTATCTCTTCCGCCTGCGCGTCTACGAGTCTGCCCTGCTCGATCAGCATGTCCAGCAGCTCCACCCGCTTCAGGTGCCTTAAGTCTTTCTCTTTCATGTTCGATACCCTCAGGTCCTTCAGGACGCTTCGCTCTGCTTCTGGATCCCTGCAATCTTTCCTGACAGGTCTTCCTTCGCCGCCGCGGTCCATTCCGCCGGTGTCGATCCTGTCATCACGCAGCGGACCGTCACTCTTGTTGCGCCGCCGATCGTACAGGTGAACAGGGTCAGATCCCAGTCAACCGGATCCTTCATCTCGTCCACGTCCGTGGGCTGGAGAATCGTTACCTCGGAAACCTCATACTCGAACCGGTCTCCGTATACATCTGTAAATGAAACCTTGTCACCTTCCTGCAGTGTCTTGATCTGCCCGAAGTGACGGTCGTAATTGTGTGCGCAGACGATCATGTCATGTGCGTACACGGTTCCGACAAACCGGCACGGCGCGATCTTCAGGCTCGGATAGCTCCAGGTATCCATCACCGGAAGCACTCTGCTGATTGCCGGAATCTCCAGATAGCCAACGTACATATGTCCGTCGACTTCCACGGTCGGCATCGTCATGTCCGGGTGGCGTTCATAGACCGGTGCGTTCCCGGAAACTTCCTGTCTTGCGGTGCTTCTGGAAGAGGGATCTATATCGTGCGCTCTGTAGTACTCCTCCGCCGGTGTGGCGCCGATCAGTCCGTCTCCATCCGCGTCGATTCCGAGCATGTCCTCCATCTTCTGGAGATCCGCCAGGGAAGATTTCCCGGCGGCAATATCGTCCCGGTAGTTATTGACAGTCAGGATAAGCGCAGCAACAGCTGCCGCAAAGCCCAGAAGCACCAGGACCGTTCCGAACCGCCTCTTTGCTCTGCCTCTCCGATCCAGATCTTCCTCGTCCAGACCGGCCTCATCCATGGCATAAAATTCATCCATATCTCTTTAATCTTTCAGGTCTTTCTTCCCGCTCATGCGAAGAATCAGCCCGATAATCACCAGTACCGCCGCAAGTCCTGACAGCAGCCAGACCGGCCACCAGAGCTGTCCGGTCTGGGGAAGCCTGGTCGAGCCCTGTTCAGAGGCAGTATCGCCTTCCCTGCTGGTACCCTTCACGTTCTTCTTTTTCTTCTCTGTCTCATCGGGAGTCTCCTTCTCACGGGACTCACCCAGGACGCCTCCGCCGTTCTTCGTGTTCTTGACAGTTATGGTCTTTCCTTCTTCCGTGGTCGTTTCCTCGTAGGATACGGCATAGCCTGTCGGGACGACTGACTCCTTCACAGACCACTTGCCCTCGTCCAGACCGGACCAGGTATGTTTCCAGCCATTCGCTGCACTGAGCGCCACAGGATCTCCCACGGTCTTCCCATCCGCGTCAAGCAACTCCACACTGACCGATGCCGGTCTGCTGCTCTGAGCGGTATCGTCATTCGCCCAAATCTTCTGCACTGTGATGCTTGTCTTCTTCGGTGTCGTATCCGGCTTCGGTGTCACAGTCGGTTTCACTTTAGACTGCGCATCATAGAGCCAGTCCCCGGCATCATCCGACCACTGGGGAAGGGGCAGAAATGCAGGTGTCACCTCTACTGACTGGTATTCGCTTCCCTTATAGGATCCGAGCATCAGGTAAAGTCCCTGCTTCAGACCAGTGAAGGTAGCCTTTCCATTCACGTCCGTAACCTGGCTGGTACTCTCAAACTTTTTGTTGTTCGCGGCATCACTGAGAACGTGCGGTTCCAGACTCTTCGCCGTACTCGCCCAGTTGCTCGATTCAAAGTTGTTTGGATTCAGGCCACCATCAATCTTCTTTGGGCCCTCCTCGTCGTATTCCTCAAACGCAGACGTCAGGGTGAACGTGACAAGTCCATTCGATTCGACGTTCATGTCCGCAGCCTTATAAAGTGTCAGTTCCAATCCGCTGATCGCTTTCCCGTCCTTCGGGTTATTCGCTGAGACCGTAAGCGTGGTCAGCGCTGAGTCGTCCTCAATTCCTTTTGTCGGAAACGCAGCGGCACTTCCTGCGCACAGAAGCGCAAGCATCAGAGCGACGGCTGCTGCAGTCCAGTTTCTTATCATATTCCGGATCCTATTTCTCTTCATGGCAGTTCCCTTTATTGACTGAATTTCTCCTGATTAAAGAATAGTCTCTGTTTCTTGTAAAGTCTTGTCCATTCTTGTTAAATAATGTGCAATTCTTGTCAAATCACTCAGATCTATCGCTGCTTTTCCTTGTCTATACGTGCCCAGATAATGCTATTTTTTAGCGATTTTGTGCTATTTTCATCATTTCTTTTTTCCGCGCTTCACCGGTTTTGTCTTCCCGCTGCCAGCACCTTCCTTCGGCCTGCGGTCAGGGTGCCTGGTATAGTAATACTCCATGCTGAAGGCCTTCTCCTTCTCATGGCGCTCCAGTGTGAGCCTGCGGTAAGCCCGGATACTCCTCTTACTTCTGTAGGAAGAAACCAGCATCGAGAGAATCAGCAGCAGCGCAATCACACCGATGACTGCCGGAAGCACATGGAGTGGTTCGATCTGCGTTGCGTCCGAAGTCACACGGACTTCACCCGCATCCGGATTCTCGATCCTGTGTCCGCGCACCAGCATACGGTGCGAGTTGATGCCGTACGGCGTACAGGTGACCAGCGTGAGATAATCCTTCTTCGGATCGATCGCAAGATCCTCAAGCTCGTTCGGCATCACAATCCTGATCTGGTCGATCTCATAAGTCAGCGTCTCGTCCAGGACGGTGATCTGTGCGATGTCCCCTTCCTGAAGCTTGTCCAGGTCGGTAAACAGTTTGGCACTCGGCAGACCTCTGTGTCCGGAGATCACACAGTGCGTTCCGATTCCACCGACGGGGAGTGAACTGCCCTCAATATGACCGATCGCGATCTCGAGAACCGCCTCCTCTGTCCCATGGTAGAGCGGAAGGGATACATTGATCTTCGGGATCTCGATGTAGCCCATGATGCCGGTACCGGTGACGTCCAGGATGGTGTTGTATTCCTCGCGCTCCTCATCGGTCATGTTGAACCGACCGTCGCCCCGCTCCAGCAGTTTTTTATTATATGCATGGGCGTCCTTGAGTATCTTCTCATAGTCCACGTCGTCGATCTGCGAGACCTCTTCCGCGTAACTGGCAATTGCCCTGGCCTGATGAAAATTGTTCCACCAGTCAGCAAATGTCGGATACCCCAAAAGCCCGAGACCTGCCAGCAGAATCAGGAGAAGAAGCAGTGTGGACCAATGTTTTTTCAACCACATCATTCAATCCAGGGACCGTCGATGTCCTGCTCCTTATACTTAGGTTCTCTATTCTTCAGATACCGGAACGGCCACAGGCAGATCGCAGCGCTTGCCGCGATGATCAGAAACGCCCATACCGTGTGCTGGTACATGGACATCAGGAATCCCAGAATCCCTGAGACAAATACCGCCTTCGCCATAAGGCGGTCTGCCGCCACAACAACCTCTTTGTCAGAACCGTCTCCGCGCAGCACCACGTCCGGATCTTCTTCCATGACACTCTCTGTCGACATCCCCGGGGTTCCAAGCGCATTCATCAGTTCCGCATACGGAACTTCAACACTCACATCTTCTGTCTTCCCGTCGATCGATATGATCCGGCTGATGGAAGCCTGGTTCCTGTCGTTCAGGTAAGCGATGATGTCTCCTGGCTGATACGGGTTTTCCTCCTTCAGAAGAACCAGTGCCCCCTCCTGTACGGCAGGCATCATCTCTGCATTCTCCGCCAGTTTCACATAGTGGTTCCCGATCTTCGGCAGGACATCCCTCTGTGACCGGAGCATCGCGATCAGCGCAACCGCCGCGATCGATACCACCAGAACGATGCCGGCGCATATTCGAATAATAATCTCAATTGCTTTCATACGACCTGCTTGCTGCAGCACCCTCTCCGGGACATCTCGCCGGACAAAAATGTTCTGCTCACGCTTATCTTGTATCTGGCAATTCCGTACCACTTTATCTTGTGCTTCAGAACATGTACGGAAATCTATCCTTATTCTCCCTTTATTTGTATCCGGAAAAGTCCATACATGTCAATCGTTTCACACCAGATAATAACTTCACTTGTTTGATACAACTTGTATATACGAAAACGGCTTTCGTTTTATCCTGTACCAGACATTCTCTGTCTGTCTGTTTCCCCTCCTGCCCGAAGAAGCTTCCGGATCGTTTACCGGCTCTGTTTTCAGGCGCTCAAAACACAGAGGGTGATGCTTTTACCCCTTTATACGATTTCATTATATAGGAAGGACAGTTAATAAAAAATAATTAATAAGTTGTCAGACAAAAATTCAGCACATCCGCCAATACTACGAAAGTGAAATCGTTTTATTTTTCACCATTTTAGTAGAAATCACTGATCGATTCGGTGAAAATGACGAGCAAAGCGCCTTGTCACTGTGTGTTTGCACATTGACAAAGCGCATCCTGATGTGTATTTCAGATTGCATAATGTTTCGTAAATGTTTCGTAATTATGAGGAAAATATGGGTCAGTCCGGATCAGGCAGGAACCGTTCGAAGATACTCAGGCCGCCTTCCCGGTCAACGGTGCTCATCTCTCTCTGACTGCGGATGATCCAGTTCACCTGCCTGACGCCGCACAGATGGCTGAACTGAATGAAGAGATTTCTTCTGTCCCGGAACCTGCAGGAAATGAAGTCCGGCCTGGTGAGCAGGTCCGGGACAACGCTCCACATGCCGAATGTCATCACATATCCCCACTGGCGGACTGCCTCCCTGCTCCTCATGAAGTTCTCCGTAAGCTGTCCGCGGAATACGTCGGGGCGATGGCTGCTAAACCAGAGGACGACTCTCGGGTCGAAGCTCTCCACGCAGTAATTGAGGGTCGGATACCGGTCGATGAGCTCCATCGCATGACGGCACAGCCTGCGCACATTTCCCTCCGACTTCAGCTCAATGATCAGCGGAAGGTACAGGCGTGCGCCGCGCCGGTCTGCCCTCGCATCCCTGCGTCCGGTCAGAGCCTGGCCGGAAGTATAAAGATCCAGCACCTGCTCCAGCAGCGGGATCCGGGAACCGGTATCCAGCAGACGCAGCTTCGACAGCTCCGGCCAGGTCATCTCCTCCGCTTTGGCATCTACACCGGTCATGCGCAGGAGGCTTTCATCATGAAGCACCACAAGCTTTCCGTCCGCGGTCAGGTGTACGTCCAGCTCGGAACCAAACCCATGCCGCACCGCATTGCGGAAGGCCCCCATGCTATTCTCCGGGACGATCCTTCTGCTCTCCGCCTTCCACCGGGCAATGTCCTCTTTCCAAAGAACTTGTGCAGCAGAGGCTGGCATCTTGCGCGAAGAATCTGTGCTCTTTGCAGAAACAGCCTTTCTACGCAATGCATTTTCAACTTTAGCCGTCTGCCTGCGCAATGGATTCTTCGCGACGGAAGCGCTCAGCTTCCGCGACGCTGACAGGGGCTGGTGGAACAGCCCGCGGTGCGCGTACCGGAATCCCTGCAGGTTCTCCCAGATCTTATTCTTCTCGCGTCTCTTCTTCATCTGCTTTCATAACACTGTCCGTAGCAACAGGATAAGCCGGCCAGAGCAAGTTCATGTTAAATTGCTGCTTTAAGATATGCCGAAAAATAGATTATTTTAAAGCAGTACTTTAAGATATTTCTCAGATGCAGGAACCACTCCTGCTATTCCTGTCTCCCCATCAGCCGCATCGCATTCAGGATGCACAGGATCAGAACGCCGACATCGCCAAAGATCGCCATCCACATATTCGCGATGCCAAACACACTCAGAATCAGGATCAGAATCTTGACTACGATCGCGAATATGATGTTTGTGTGTATGATGCGCATCGTTTTTCGGGCAATCCGGACCGTCCAGGCGATCTTTCTCACGTCGTCATCCATCAGTACGATGTCCGCAGCCTCAATCGCCGCGTCGGATCCGATCGCGCCCATGGCGATGCCCACGTCTGAGCGCATCAACACCGGTGCGTCATTGATTCCGTCTCCCACGAAGGCAAGTGCATCTCTTCCGTCCTGCTCCTTGAGCAGCTTCTCCACGATCTCAACCTTGTCTGCGGGAAGCAGCTGCGAACGAACCTGGTCCACACCGGCTTCCTTCGCGATCGCCTGTGCCGCCGCCTCACTGTCGCCGGTCAGCATCACGGTCTGCTTCACGCCTGCCGCCTTCAGGTCACGGATCGCCGCCGGCACGCCGTCCTTCATCGTATCGGAGATTACGATTGTCCCCGCAAATGTGCCGTCGCACGCAACATACACTACGGTTCCGCCCTGCAGGTTTTCCTGGAAGGATATGCCGTACTTCCGCATCAGCTTCGCATTGCCTGCAAGGACCTGTCTGCCGTCAATCACAGCGCAGATGCCATGTCCGGGAATTTCCTCCGTACTGCCGATGCGGGACAGATCGGCACTTTGTCCATACGCATCCCGGACCGCCTCTGCCACCGGGTGCGTCGAATAGTGTTCCGCATACGCTGCTATCTCGAGGAGCGCTTCCTCCGGTTTCGCAGTAGACGCGTCCGGCCTGTCAGTTGGAGCAAATCCCTCCGCCGGCAGGATCGAGGATACGCGGAATTCCCCCTTCGTCAGCGTGCCCGTCTTGTCAAACACGATGGTCTTAACATAGGAAAGCACTTCGAGATAGTTGCTTCCCTTGACCAGCACACCAATCCGGGAAGCCGCGCCGATGCCGCCGAAGAATCCCAACGGAACCGAGATCACCAGTGCGCACGGACAAGAGACAACCAGGAAGATGCATGCCCTGCGGATCCACGAGATCCACACCTCCGATCCCCCGCTGAGAACGAGCGGCGGAATGATCGCCAGGATCAGCGCTCCTATGGTCACGATCGGCGTATATACACGCGCGAAGCGCGTCACAAAATTCTCAACACGCGTCTTCTTATCCGTTGCATTTTCCACAAGCTCAAGGATCTTCGCAACCGTCGAATCCTCATAGCACTTCGTGGTCCGTATCTTCAGAAGACCCTTCCCGTTCACGCAGCCGGAGATCACCGCGTCGCCCACCCGGGCAGCGCGCGGAACTGACTCGCCGGTCAGCGCGGAGGTATCAATCATCGACTCGCCTTCGATGACTTCACCGTCCAGCGGGATCCGCTCACCCGGACGTACAACGATGATCTCGCCGGTTTCCACCTCGTCCGGATCGACCTCCTCCGTCTCAGCGCCTCTCTCCACAACCACCGTCTTCGGCGCAAGCTCCATCAGCTGCGAGATAGAGTCCCGGCTCTTTCCCGTCGCATAGTTCTGGAACAGCTCACCGATCTGGTACAGCAGCATGACGGCCACTGCCTCCCGGTATTCTCCGATTCCAAATGCGCCGAATGTGGCGATCATCATGAGGAAGTTTTCATCGAACACATCGCCGTGTGAGATGTTCCGGACGGACTTGCGGATCACATCATAGCCGACAATCAGATACGGAATCAGCGCAGCGATCAGCCCGAGCCACCATCTGTCCTCATCAAATGCGCCGGCGTGCTCCAGGATCCCGAGCGCCACAAACCCAGTCGCGCCAAGTATGATCCGGAATAACCACTTCTGCTGTTTCTTTGTCAGCTTGTCCTTAAACTCTGGGAACATCTTCTCCAACCTCTCATCGATAACAATCCTGCGACCGGTCCTGACCTTCCTTATCAGACAGCACTTACGTCCATGTCAGGCTCCATGCGCTTGCACAGAGCGATTACGCTCTTCTCGACCGCATCGAAAGAAGCATCGTCCGCTTCCAGCGTCATCTTCTGCATCATGTAATTGACCTTCACATTGGAGACGCCGTCCATTTCTTTGATCGCATTCTCCAGCTTCAGTGCACAGTTCGCGCAATCAATCTCATCCAGCTTGTACTTTTTCTTCATGGTGCTTTCCCTTTCTGTTCTTTATCTTTGGTTACTTATACGGCTTCGCAGCCTTGCAAACACTTTTATCTTAGTTCATATGAATGTATATTCATATGTTGTAAAGTCATAATACTCTATCTTTTATCAGAATGCAATACCCTTTTCTGGTTGGGCAGAAATCCGGATACCTGAATGAAAAGCAGCTGCAGGCAATGAGTGTTTCTGTCTGATAGATATCAGCTGCGGGGTGTTAGAGCTGAAATAAATGTGAGAGACGAAGCAATAAGCTCAACTGCCTCGTCTCTCACCATGATGTCGATCCCAGTAACCGAAACTGCTTTGTTCTGTAGAATTCACACCTTCGAACGGTATCTGGCTATTCAATTATCCATTACGCAGTTCTCCGTTCTAGTTCCTCTATTCTCCTGCGCAAGTCTTCAATAATTGTTAAGAGAATACCTATCTGACTATTATCCGTTACGTTCTTTCTTAATTCATCGATTTGAGTTTGTAGATTTGCCTGTACAATATCCAATTCCTTCAGTATCATGTTTTCACTCTTAACAATCTTCTCGCCTGTTCTCTTGTCTGACCTGTCAAACATCTCTTCTAATATTCTGATGTCGCTGTCTTCTAACACTATTCTCACCCTCCGCGCTCATCATTCCGACGTTATGGTTTGTCTTCTTAACTAAAAGGTAGCTATATTCTGAAGGGCAAGTCCCCCGGTCGCAGCCTTCGCATCCGGCGAAAACAGCTTCTTCGGCTCGGTTTCGCCGATTCCGGGAAGATCCGGAATCAAAGATGCTTTTCCTTCTGCCTCAGTTCCGGCTTCTGTCTCCGCTTCCTTGCCTGCAATCGCCAGCCCCGTAGCAGGCGGCGTCATCTCCGCTTCCGTTTCTGCCTCAGCCAGAGCACCTGCCTCGGTTTCCGCCTCAGCCAAAGCTTCTGCCTCCGTTTCCGGTGCCGGCAAAGCTTCTTCTTCCGTTTCCGCTGCCGGCGCTTGTTCTGCGTTTCCCACTCCCGCGATTGTCAGCTCCGTTGTAGGCAGGATAATCTCTTCCTCGGTTTCCGCTCCGGTCACTGACTCTGCCTCTGTTTCCGTTCCGGCGATGATCAGTTTTGTCGAAGGAAGTGTAATCTCCTCTTCGGTTTCCGCTGCCGGTGCAACCTCAGCCTCAGCCTCAGTCTCTGCTGCCACAACAACATCTACTTCGGTCTCTGCCGTCGGAGCAGCCTCCGCTTCTGTTTCTACAGCGGCTGGCACTTCCGCCTCGGTCTGCGCTCCTGCAATCGCGAGTTCAGTAGCAGCTGTCGTAATCTCAGCCTCCGTTTCCGCTGCCGGAGCAGCCTCTGCTTCAGTCTCTGCTGCCGGAGCAGCCTCCGCTTCTGTTTCTGCTGTCGGAGCAGCCTCCGCTTCTGTTTCTGCAGCGGCTGGCACTTCCTCCTCGGTCTGCGCTCCTGCGATTGCAAGCTCCGTTGCAGGGGTCGCGACCTCTGCTTCCGTTTCCGCTGCCGGAATAACCTCTGCTTCAGTCTCTGCTGCCGGAACAGCTTCTGCTTCAGTCTCTGCTGCCGGAACAGCTTCTGCTTCGGTCTCTGCTGCCGGAACGGCCTCTGCCTCCGTCTCCGCTTCTGTTCCTGCAATCGCCAGCAGGGTTCCTGCCGGAGCAATCTCAGCTTCCGTCTCCGCTGTCGGGGCGATCTCAGCTTCGGTTTCCGCTGTCGGCACTACTTCTGCTTCCGTCTCTGCTGTCGGAACGATCTCAGCTTCGGTTTCCGCTGTCGGCACTACTTCTGCCTCGGTCTCTGCAGTCGAAACGATCTCAGCTTCCGTCTCTGCTGTTATCGGAGCAACCTCTGCCTCGGTCTCTGCTGTCGGAACGATCTCAGCTTCCGTCTCTGCTGTTATCGGAGCCTGTCGGAACGATCTCCGCCTCGGTCTGTGCTGTTAACGGTGCTGCCTCTGCTTCTGTCTCTGCTGTCGGAATGATCTCAGCTTCCGTCTCTGCTTTTACCGGTGCAATCTCCGCTTCCGTCTCTGCTGTTGCCGGTGCAATCTCCGCCTCGGTCTCTGCTGTCGGAATGATCTCCGCTTCTGTCTCCGCTGTCAACGCTGCGTCTGCGTCCATCAGAATCTTCTCCGGAATGGTGGGACCAAACGATTCATAGGCAGAATCAAATGCTTCGTTCAGTTCCTTTGCTGCCTCTGCCGATACCGTGATATCTCCGGTTGTATCCAGTGCAAGATCTGCAAGGGAAGAGGAAGCGCTGTGCATCGCGTATGCCTTACCGGCGCATTCGGACAGGCTCGCCGGAAGGTTCTTCAAGGCCTCGTATTGCCCGTCTGCGAGAAGTCTTTCGCTGATGATTTCATCCTTGGCCTGCGCATATTCATCACTCCAGGAGAATACGGTCAGTGCCGTATTCGGATCTTCATGGAACTCGCCGTAAGAATCCTTCGTATACGGATCCGTCTCTTCACTGCTCTCCTGATTCGCACATTTATTCCAGATATCCGCCTTCCTGTCGATCAGGCTGCTGCTGAGCGCCGCGACACGCTCCGCGCCGGAGCCATACTCTGCCAGCTGGTCAATGCTGTCGTTGTACGCGATATCCGCGTCCATCTTCGCAACGATCTCATTGACATCACTGTAATCAGGAATCGTGACAAACAGTTCTCTCGCGGCAGTATACTGCTTCTGCTCATACAGGGCACTTGCTTCCTGATAAATGCGCTCGGTGTTGATCTTTCTGATGTAATCTTCCGAATCAGAATAATCCTCTATTTCAGAGAAGCCCTGCTCCGCGGTATCATAATCCTCATTCTCATATGCCGCTTTTGCCACCGCATACTTCTCTGCGCTCTCGATCTTCTCCATGTAGTCTCTGGACTCCGCGAAGTCACCGATCTGAGAGAACAGCTCCTTGGCGGCAGCGTAGTCTTCCGCCTCGAACGCTTTCACTGCCTGGTCATACGTGCGCTCATCAGAGATCTTCACCAGATAGTCAGCCGCGTCCTTGTAGGAGCCAAGGTCCTTGAACTTTACTTCGGCCGCTTCATAGTTCTTCATCTCATAGAAGGAAACTGCCTCATCATAGTTCTTCTGCGGCGTGCTGACAAACTGGCCGTAGAAATACAGGCTGGCAAAAACTGCAGCGCAGACTGCCAGCGCTACGATCGCGATAATGTAATTTCTTTTATTGGTCATACCAAGCCTCCTCTGAACGCCCACTTGGATATCCGAAACGTTTGTATAGACAAATTATCGCACAGGTTCCGCCAGTTCGCAATCAGAACCTTTGAGCGGATGGCACGAAAATGACCCGAACTCAATCCTGCCGTCTTTGCTTCTGTCAGGCCTTGTTTCCGACAACCATCCGATACAGCAGCCGCAGCGCGTCATTCATCGCCATCGAGCGGATTTCATTTCTCTGACCAGTATAATGATGCTCCTCCACCACGGCTTCTCCCCGGTACCAGCAGCCGAGATAAACCAGGCCGACCGTGTCATCGTCCGGGCCTGAAGGCGGACCTGCGTAACCCGTCGCGCTGACGCAGGCATCCGCGCCTGCCTCCTCAGCGCCCCCTCTGGCCATCTGCTTCGCGCATTGGCGGCTGACGGCAGTCCACTTCTTCAGCGTTTTCTTTTTTACCTTCACCATCTCATGTTTTGCTTCATCACAGTAAGTGACAAATGCACGTTCCAGCACGGCTGAGCAGCCCGGAATATCCGCAAGCCTGGCGCTGATCATGCCGGCCGTGATCGACTCAACTGTCGTGACGAATTCACCGCGGTGGATCAGAAGTTCCAGAATCTCCGCGATCTCCTCGTCCGTGACCGGAGGTACGGAACGCTCTTTGATCCAGCTCCCGTTCGTGGAAGTGCTGAGAACCTCTTTCTTCTCTTTTTTCTTCATGGTTGATTCCCCGTTCCTGGCAAAGAATAACTGCCTGTCTGTAAATGACCCCCGGAACGAAATTGTTCCGGGGGTCTGATCTTTCTTTATTGCTTCTCCTTTACCGCATACGCATGATGCTCATCAGTATGTTCTGAGAGATCCTGCCCCATGCGGTCATCAGACGTTTTACTCCTCTTCCTCAGGAAGCATCACGTTGATGATGTGCGGCTGTGCGCCTTCATACCAGTACAGGAAACCTTCCATGTCGATCGTGTCGCCCACCTTCAGGTTCTTGACTGTCTGATATACTTCGCTGTTCTCATCGCAGAGGTTGGACTCTACCACGAAGGTGTAGGTCTTTCCGTCAACCGATGCGTTGAAGTACAGGTCATCGCCCTCGGATCCGGAGCCATCCCAGCCATACTGGAAGGCCGCCGCCTCAGCCGCCTCAGTCTCAGCTTCGGTCTCGGATGCGGTAGCTTCAGCCGCGCCGATCGGCTCAACAGTCATGCCGCTGAACAGGACTCTCTGGTTCATGTACGCAGCAAGCTCGTCTTCATCACTCAGAGCACTGGTTACGTCTACAGGATTGGAGATGTAGATCTCGCCGCGGATCACTTCAATCGGAGTCAGGGTATCCGGAACGATCTCAACCTCGCCTGCCCACTCACTCTTGTAACCGGTGAAGCGAATCTTGGTACCTTCTTTGATCCTTGCATAATCAGACTTGGTGACCGGTACATTGTAAAGGAAGTAACCGCCGTCCTTATCCTGTGCATAGAGGGTAACGGTGGAGGTTCCAACATCCTTGTTGTCCTCGTAGAACGCCTGCTTTGCCTGGACATAAGCTTCAATCGTTACAAGCGTATCGGTGTCAGCCGCAGCGTATTCTTCATAGGTCAGAACGCCGGATTCAGCCTCGGTCTCGGCTTCGGTCTCAACAACCGCTGCTTCCGTCTCGACTGCTTCAGTCTCAACAACTGCTGCTTCCGTCTCGACTGCCTCGGTCTCAACAACCGCTGCTTCCGTCTCTGCTGCTTCGGTCTCGACAACCGCTGCTTCCGTCTCTGCCGCCTCGGTCTCAACTACCGCTGCTTCCGTCTCTGCTGCCTCGGTCTCGACAACCGCTGCTTCCGTCTCTGCCGCCTCGGTCTCAACTACCGCCGCTTCCGTCTCTGCTGCTTCCGTCTCTGCTGCCTCGGTCTCAACAACCGCTGCTTCCGTCTCTGCTGCCTCGGTCTCGACAACCGCTGCTTCCGTCTCTGCTGCCTCGGTCTCGACAACCGCTGCTTCCGTCTCTGCTGCCTCGGTCTCAACAACCGCTGCTTCCGTCTCTGCTGCCTCGGTCTCGACTGCTTCCGTCTCAACTACCTTCGCTTCGGTCTCTGCCGCTTCTGTCTCAACCACCTTCGCTTCGGTCTCAACTGCCTCGGTCTCAACTGCTGCCGCTTCGGTCTCTACAACCGCTGCTGCTTCCGTCTCAACAGCCTTTGCTTCGGTCTCGACTGCCTTCACTTCAGTCTCAACTGCTGCCGCCTCGGTTTCGACAACCGCCGCTGCTTCGGTCTCAACGACCTTCGCTTCGGTCTCTACAACCTTTGCTTCGGTCTCTTTCGCCTGGGTCTCAGGAGCCTGTGTCTCCTTCGCCTGCGTCTCCTTCGGAGCTTCCGTCTCCTTATTGGAGCTGCTGCAGCCCGTCAGTGCCAAAGCAGTAAGCGCAACTGCCGCTGCAAACATTTTGATCTTTTTCATAGTGCCTCCTCCCAACGATATACTATTACACACACTCGTGTGCACGCTGAAAAATCAACTCTGATTATAGCAACATTCCGTACCATAACTCAAGATCGATTTTTTCATTTTCATTACCATTCACAGTCCGTCAGAAAAGGGGCTGTGCATGGTAACTTCTTTCCGCTTCCATCGCGCTCTTTTCCATCGCTCACTTCTTCTGCCGGAAGTGGCTGACCAAGAGCCAGACAAGTATGCAGACCCAGGCACACACAAGCGTGGCAAGCAGCACAACCGATGTCACCGGCAACGGTCCGAGGTCTTCCTTGCCGTTCCCGGTTCCGGCCTTGCCTGTACGCTCCGCAGCTTCCGCGTCCTCACCGCCGGTGCCGGCAGATTCCTCTGTTTCATCGGCCGCCTCGATCTGGTTCAGGTGATACAGATTCTTCACGTCCGCGAACAGCTTGTCAAAATACTTGTCGTCCACCGTCTGCCTGCGCCGCGCGCTCTTGCACGTATCCTCCACCAGATAAGACGCAGCGTCACGAACAGAGGCGGATCCATTGAACACCGGCGTCACGAAGGTATCCTCCGTGTGATCCTGGAGCAGCTTCACCACGTCCATTTTTACCTGATAATGCTTCTTGTCGGATCCGGCCGCCGCAAGGTATTCCTGGTATTCGTCACTCTCCAGCGCCATCGACGTGACCGGCAGATAGCCTTCGGTGGAAGAATAGCTGATCTGCACGTCATTGGTCAGCAGATACTGCGTAAACAGCCAGCTTGCCAGCACCTCCTGGGGATCTTCTTTATTGAAAATGCACACGGACGGGCCCTGCGAGATCATCTGCAGGTTTTCCGGATCCGCCTGCGGAACCGGCCGCACCACCGTCTCAAACTTCACGATCTTATCCGGGCTGATGTCAACCAGTGGGGCCTCCGAGCCCATCCAGGTTGAGCCCGCCGTCGAATCCACCGCGAAGATGCACTGTCCGGCATTCAGGAAGTTCGCCGGATAGCTCGATATCTTGAATGTCGAAAATGCGCGGCTTTCGGCGTGCTTCGCGATCTCTTTGAGCAGCGCTTTCGTCGTGTCATTGAACAGGAGCACGTTTCCTTCCGACGTCGTATAGCCGGCACCCTCCTGCTGCAGCATCTGGATCAGCATGTTGTCGGTCGACTTGTAGATAAAGGGGATCAGCACCTTCTGTCCGTTGAGCTTAAACAGATCGTCCTTTCCTTTCTTCATCGCCGCCTCACTGACCTCCCAGACGAAATCCCAGGTCAGAATGTCCGGCACCTCATAGCCCAGCTTTTCCACATAATCCTTGTTGATATAGCACGCCTCCGTGGAGCGCATGAACGGTACCGCCATCAGGTGGCCGTCAATCCGGCACTCCTCGAGAAACTTCGGGGTCATTTTCTCCACAGACGGCGACTCAAATGCAAGCTCGCTCCCGCCAAGCCCGTATGCGTCGTCCGTGATCAGGTCGTCCAGCTCCACCACGGTATTCTTGCCGCTCATATATGTGGCGATGTTGTCCGGGTAGGTGATGCAGACATTGGGCGTTGTCCCGGTGGAAATGTTCGTGATGACGTCGTTGTAGATGTCGCCGTAATTCGTGTACAGGCGGATCTGGACATCGATGTTCGGGTAGAGTGCTTCAAAGCCCTCCACCGCCTTGTTGTAGATCTTTACCTGGGTCTTGTTCGTGTCATTTTTCGCCCAGAATGTAATGGTGTATTTCTTCTCCGTGTCGAAGCTGCCCGGCACCGCAAAGGAGCTGGTCGCAATCTTCCCGTGGCAGCCGCCCAGAAGGCAGGCCGTAAGAACCAGGAGAGAGAGCAGACATGCTTTTGCGCTGACAGCTGCGGTATGTTTTTTTCGTCCAGTCTTCGTGTACACACTCCTCATCCCTTCGTTCCCCCTCTCAGCACACCTTCCATGATCTTGTTGCGGAAGATCAGGAACAGAACGATCAACGGGATCGAGATCACAACAACAGCCGCCATCATCGCAGGGATGTTTTCACGGCCGAAGCCATTTTCCCTGAGCTCCTGGATTCCATTTGACACCAGGAAGTAGGCTTGCTTGTCCGTGATCAGACGAGGCCAGACATATGCATTCCAGCACTCAATCACCTTCAGGATAATAATCGTGATAATGGTCGGACGGCAGATCGGCACAAGCACCCGGAGCAGGTATTTCAGATCTCCTGTTCCGTCCACCTTCGCCGCAAGATAAAGATTGTCCGGCACCATCTCAAAGTTTTCCTTGAGCAGATAAACATAGAACACCGACATGATCGACGGCAGGATCAGGCCCGGGAAAGAGTTCCGCAGACCAGCCTTGGTAATGGTCACGAAATTCGTGATGATCACAAGCTCATTTGGCAGCATCATCAGAGAAAGAAACAGTGTGAACACAAGATTCTTCCCGCGGAACTTCAGCCTGGCAAACGCAAACGCCGCAAGCACTGCCACCACCGTCATGATCGCAGTCGTGAACACGGTGAAGATCAGCGTATTCAGCAGATACCGCCCGAGCGGCACCTGGGTAAAGGCGTTGACATAATTCTCGAACGTCGGATGCAGGGTGAAGAACGTCGGCACATACTCAGAATTGTACGCGCTGTAGCTCTTCAGGGAGGTCAGGATCATCCAGTAGAACGGGAACAGGACAATGACCGCCCAGAGGGTCAGAAGTATGTACAGGATAGTTTTGCTCAGTGCTCTTTTCTTCACGTTTCTTCTCTCCTCGGTCTCCCGGCGCGGTGATGCATTTCTCAATAGTGCACGTGCCGCCGGCTCACCAGCAAATTAATCACCGTGATGGTCAGGATAATGGCAAACAGCAGAATTGCCGCCGCGGACGCGTAGGACGGGTATCCGCCGGCGTCTCCGTACAGCATGTCATAGATGTAGCCGACAATTGTATTCATCTTCGCTTCATTCAGATCCGTTCCAAACAGCGCAACCGCATCAGAGTATTCCTTGAATGCTCCGATAAATCCGGTAATGATCAGATAGAACACTGTCGGAGAAATCATCGGAAGCGTAATCCGCCAGAAGATCCGCCAGCTTCTCGTTCCGTCCACCTTCGCGGCATTGTAGTAATTCTGGTCCACCGAAGCCAGTGCGCTGGTCAGGATCAGAATCTTGAACGGCATCACGATCCAGATGACGTAGATACACAGCACCATCATCTTTGCCCAGTAAGGTCCATCAATAAAGTCGATGGACGGTCCATGGAAAAAGTGAAGAAGCAGGTTCACCACGCCGTCGGTGTAGGGTGTCTTCTTGAACAGAATCATAAAGACCAGACCTACCGCCAGCGTATTCGTCACATACGGAAGGAAATAGATCGTCTGATACAGCTTGCGCAGCGGCTTGATGGAGCTTAAGCCAAATGCAATCAGCAGGGACAGTCCTGTCGAGATCGGGACTGTGATCGCCACGCAAAGCGCCGTATTGCGCACGGCCTGCAGAAAGTATGGGTCGTGCAGAATATAGTTGAAGTTGAACAGTCCGGTTCCCTTGCTTGTCTGCGAGGCAAAGTTATACCCTTCCTCCACCGAGTAGATGAACACATCGATCAGAGGATAGATCATGAACACCGCAAGGAGGATCCCCGCGGGAAGAAGGTACAGCCATGCTTTCCTGTTATTGTCTTCCATATCGTTTTCCATTCCACCGCCGTGTCATCGGCGGCTCAGATTACACTTCTGGTCGATTATCTGCATGCTCTCTCCGAAGTCACGCTCCGTACAGCCGCTCACCGGAGCTCTGGTCGAAAACAAAGACTTTCCCCTGGCGCAGGCGGTAACGGACTTCTCCTTTGGAAGGATCTACTCCGCTCTTTGCGTCTATGATCGTGCGTATGGTTTCTCCCTGAAATGCGGGATGTGTGGATACGACCGTCACATCACGTCCCATCACTTCCACGCCCTTAAGCGTACAGGTGAGCGGGCCGTTGTCATCCATATAGAAGCCTTCCGGCCGAATGCCGACCCAGACCGGAATGTTGCCTGCCTCTTTTGCCAGGCGGCCGGGACCGGTCTTCACCCCGCCCGGGCGGTATATCGGTCCTGCCGCGTCGGCAGAAGCTTTTTCTTTGCTGCCAGCCTGCGTACGGAAGAAATCCACTGCCGGATCCGGGGCAAGATCCTGCACATCGAAGACTTCCGCGTCACCGATCAGAATCTTTCCATCCTGTAGCCTTCCTTCAAATACATTGATCGGGGGTGTCCCCAGGAACTTCGCGACAAAGAGATTGTGCGGATCGTCGTAAACGTCCTGCGGCCTGCCGATCTGCTGGACCACACCGGCTTCCATCACCACGATCGTATCAGAGATCGACATCGCCTCTTCCTGATCGTGCGTGACAAAGATCGTTGTGATGCCGGTCTCTCTCTGGATCCGGCGGATCTCCACTCTTGTCTGCAGCCGCAGCCTGGCGTCCAGGTTTGACAGCGGCTCGTCCATCAGCAGGACACGCGGCATCTTTACCAGGGCACGCGCGATCGCGACACGCTGCTGCTGGCCGCCTGAAAGTTCCTTCGGCCTGCGGTCCATCAGTGCGTCGATCTGCACCAGTTTCGCAGCCTCGAGCGCACGGGACTTCATCTCTTCTTTGGACAGCTTATCCTTGCCGCGGAGGTTGCCCAGGGGGAACATGATATTCTGCTCCACTGTCATGTGCGGATAGAGGGCATAGTTCTGGAACACCAGCCCGACGCCGCGCTCTTCCGGCGGTACGTCCGTCACATCTTCCTCGTCGAAGAGGATCCTGCCCTCTGTCGGCTTAAGCAGTCCGCAGATCATAAGCAGCGTCGTGCTCTTGCCGCAGCCGCTGGGACCGAGCAGTCCGACCAGCTCACCACTGGGGATCTCAAAATCGAAATCATTGACTGCAATCGTCTCCGGATCCTTCCGGGTTCTTCCGGGAAACCTTTTTGTCAGATCTTTGATAGTTACTTTCATGGTATCGTTCCTGTTCTTTCCTGGTTTTTTTATGTCCGGTCAGCACATTTCCAGCACCTTGCCAAGGTCTACTTCTGTCATCGTTTCCGGCAGTTCACCGCCTGACAGAGCAAGGGCACAGCAATACTCGTCCTGTAATGTATCATACTCCTTCAGCAGGATTGGCTCAGGAAAAAAGCCCTGCCGCACCGCCGGCGGATCCAACGATACTTCAAAGGAATTCAGGGGAATCACAATCCCCTCTCCGCTCAGCTTCAGGATACTTTCCTTCAGCGTCCAGATCCGGTAAAAATGGACAGCAGAAACCGCCGCCAGGCGCTGTTCCGATTCCGCCAGGCAGCGGATCACCATGTCGATTTGCTTCTTCTTATGGCTGATCTGTTCCACGTCACACCCGCACGCGTGCGCTGAAACAGCACACATCACACGATTCCCGGAGTGTGACAGGTTAAAATGTACCTGCGGATCATCGGGCAGATATGGTTTTCCATGCTCTCCCTGCCCGAACCGGAGAGCGCTGAACGCCTGGATATCCTGATACCGGAACCCCTGGTCAGAGAGGGACGCTTCAGCCGGTACATCGGTCAGCACGTCCGCCAGCGCTGCCATCAGCAGCAGGCCCGCGCCGGCACTCAGCCGCTTCCCGCTCTCGACCTTCATCCGCTCAGCACTCTCCCTGCGCTGTGCAGGAAGCAGCATGAGGGTCTTCTGATAAAGCACGGGATCCTTCAGGCTATCCACTGATGCAGTATAAACTCTCGCAGGTATCATAAGTTCTTTCTTTTCGCAGGTGCTGACTTCTATGTCTTACGGGGCTGTCTTCTTTCTGCCGCAGCTGTCCGCTGACAACGTCGTAACTGTCCGTTCACGCCGCCAGCTTCTCAAACATACCAAGCGGTATCGGCTTCGCAAAGTAATATCCCTGAAAGGCGTTGCAGCCCATCCCCTTCAGCATCCGAAGCTGCTCTTCTCCTTCGACTCCTTCCGCGATGGAAATCATATTCAGCTGACGGGCAAGCTCTATGATACTGTGCAGAATCATTTCAGCTTTTTTCGGGTGAGCTGTCTTTCCAAGAAATGCCATATCGATCTTCAGGACGTCCACCGGCATGTCACGGAGCAGACTCAGTGAAGAATACCCACTGCCAAAGTCGTCCATTTCGACAATGAATCCATACTCTCTCAGACGGTTGATGGTCCGGATGTTTTCGATCGCATCATTCATGACAACCGTTTCCGTCACCTCGAGATGCAGCTTGTCAGGTGTCAGGTGATACTTTTCGACCAGCTCTGTAAAGGTTTCATAGATGTCGATAAAGTAGAAATCCTTCGGGGAAATGTTAACCGACAGATGCAGGTATTCTTTCACGGTTCCCCTCCAGGAAGCGAGGATTTTGCAGGCTTCTTCCCATATGTAGGTATCCAGCTTTACGATCATTCCATTTTTCTCAAATATCGGTATGAATCGATATGGCGCAAGGAAGCCCTCCACAGGGTGCTGCCACCGGACCAGAACTTCCGCCCCGGTCAGCCGCTGGCTGCTGTCATACTGCGGCTGCAGATAAGGGAAGATCTGATTTTCTTTGAGCGCATTTGGAAGCTCCGCGTTGATGCGCTGCTCCCACAGTCTCTTCTGGCGCAGCTCCTCATCATATACGCCCACCAGCCTCTGGTAATCATCATGCACTTCCGCGATCGCCAGAGCACATCGGTCTATCATGGCAGAAACCGAAATCTTCTTATCCCGGATCTCATAGTATCCTGCATGAATCGCCAGCGGGAACTTGAGTTCGCGCGCATTGTTTCCATTTTTCACACTTTCCCGGATCTCCTGCTCCAGAACCCGCGGACTGATATCTTCTTTCTTCGCAAATGCAGCAAACTGATCGGCGCCCCACCGGCAGTAGATGGATCCCTCATGCACCAGTGCGCGGAACTGGTCCGCTATGCCCAGCAGGAGCTGGTCAGCGGTATCACGCCCGTAGATATCATTCAGAATCTTGAAATCCGCTATATCCGTAAGGATCATAACAAAGATCTCATCCGGCTCCTGCCCGATCCGCTGTTTCACCTGATCAATAAAGGCCTCTCTGTTCAGGATCCCGGTCAGAGCATCATGCGTCTGACGGTACAGACTTTCCCGCCGCTCCCGCTCCATCTGCGTGTTGTCCGTGATTCCAAAAAATGCGCCGAGGTAGCTGCCCTTTTTGTCTTCCATGCGCTGGCATGTCACATCAAGGTACTTTCTGTCTTCCCCTTCTCCGACCGCCACCTGGGAGCGGAAATTCTGGTCGACGCACATGTGGTTCTCAAGAAACCGCGTGCCGGTGACCTTCTCCCCCATCAGCTCCGCGCTCCGGTTCATGTTGTCACGGGTAATGCCAAACAGAGAGGACGCTGTCTTATTGGCATAGATCGCCTTTCCATCCTTGTCGAAAAACAGAACCGCCTCCGACATATTTGTCACCAGGAGATCATGCAATGCCATTTTCAGGAAGATCGGCCTGTATTCGATCGCAAAGAAATACAGAAGGACACCTCCGATTGCCAGTCCGATCATGGAACTGTCAATCGTCCGGTCCAGCAGCACATTGTGATATTCCAGAATTCCTACCAGCAATATACTCAGGAATATGACCAGATACTTTTCCAGATACAGCGCGGCACTGGTGAAAATCCTGTAGATATAATATCCGGCGATCATCACCAGGAGCACGGCAGAAAGTGCCAGATGGATATAGTGCCCCGGCCCTGATTTCAGGACATAATAGATCTCACCGGATTCGAGCGTCGTCTCCTCCAGTGTATAGCAGTGCATGAATATATTGTTCAGAAATACCGAAATGGAATCAATGGATAACGCCAGGACAATCGTGTACCAGCTGACCTTCTTCAGATGAGGATAGGAACAGTACAGCAGGGAAAAATCAATCAGTGAGAATATGACCAGGTTCGTGCCGATCAGATACAGGATGTATCCTGCATTGCAGATCACCGGATCTGTGAAAGCCGCGATGACCATGTTCCCCAGAAGCGGGACCACGATCGCACAGAGCACACATGCAGTCGGCCAGGCAATCTCCTTCTTGCTTCGGAGCGACCGGTATATGCAGAATAACACAAGAACCGTCATGACAGACAGTTCGATCAGAAACATACGCTTCATGACGAACATACCTACCAAACCCAAACGAATTTACAAGGAGTATTATAGCAGATTTTCAGCCGGAGTGATACAACTCCGGCTGATACTGCGGCCAACAGGACTTGAACCTGCACGGTTGCCCACTGGAACCTAAATCCAGCGCGTCTGCCAATTCCGCCATGACCGCTTGTTTACATTCTTTTTATTCTTTAGAAAAAACAGAGAATCTTCTCATGATTCTGAAAAAACCGGCAGCACCTGCCGGTTTTTACGTGAGACATGGGGGATTTGAACCCCCGACAACCTGATTAAAAGTCAGGTGCTCTACCGACTGAGCTAATGTCCCATATCGTTCTTTCAGACATACATTCCGGCGCATTTCCAACGTATCCTGCGTGGAATCATGTCAAAAATAGGGCCTTGCGGCCAAGCTGGGCTAACCGGATTCGAACCGGTGTGTGCAGGAGTCAAAGTCCTGTGCCTTACCGCTTGGCGATAGCCCAACGGAAAAGGGTGGGTACAGGGATTCGAACCCTGGGCCTCCAGAGCCACAATCTGGCGCGCTAACCAACTGCGCTATACCCACCATAAACAAAAGACGAGCCTGAAGGGATTCGAACCCCCGACCCACGGCTTAGAAGGCCGTTGCTCTATCCGGCTGAGCTACAGACTCATATAATGTGGCTCTCGGATTTGCATTCTAACATCTTTCCGCATCGGATTCAAGGGGAATTTTTACGTGTGCCCATCCGCATGCTCATCCGCATACCCAACACGTGCCCAACCGCATGCTCCCTACGTGCCTATCCTGCGGTATTTTGCGCCCTTTTTCACGGACCCGGGCCAGACTGTGTTCCGGTCAGCGAATGAGGTTCAGGATCCCGATGGCGATCAGGATCACACCGCCCAGAATGTCTGCTTTACCGGTCAGCATCGTTCCTGCTTTTCTGCCGATCGCGAGGCCGCCCATGCAGATCGCGAAGGTAACGATACCGATGATCAGGCAGGAAAAGACTGCCATATGCAGCGTGTAATCAGCGATTGCGAATCCGACAGAGAGCGCGTCGATCGAGGTCGCGATGCCCTGCACAAGAAGCACCGGAACGGTAAGGACAGGCGCTGCCGGCTGTCCGGAAGGATCTTCCCCCTGCGCTGACCGTTCCTTCGGTCTGTCCTGCGAATCCGCCCCGGAGGACGCTTTCCATCCATGGATTCCTTCCAGCAGCATCTTCCCGCCGATCCATACAAGCAGCACCAGCGCGATCCATGGGATGAACCGTTGGAATGTGACAAGATGTTCCTGAATGGTGTGCACACAAATCCAGCCGATCAATGGCATCAGAAACTGGAACATGCCGTATACGCCGGCGATGCATGACATACGCACCAGCCGCATTCTCGGCTCCCGGAGCGCATTGGCGCAGGACACGGAAAATGCGTCCATCGCGAGGCCGGCGCCGAGCAGTATGCTGTTGAGGAAGAACCTTATACCCATAATGTATCAACGCTGCTGCGTGTTTGATATCGACTGCCGGCAGATCGCTGCCGCACGCATAAAACCGCCCGACGGCAGATCGCTGCCGCAATCATAATCAGCCCGCACCTGTGTCTTCGAAAGCAGCCAGCGGCAAGAAGTCTTACCGCTGGCTGAACTTTGTTTCACTTGTTGTATCCATCCTCTGACCGGACAGGCCGGCTTCGCCTTTTCCCCCATCAGTGAATGGAACAATTATTTTCTGCCAACCCTTACATCAGCTGACGGAACATCGCGATGACCTGCTCCTTGGTCGCTTCACGCGGATTTCCCGGATAGCATGCGTCATTCAGCGCATCCGTTGCGAGCTGATCGAGATCCTCTTCACGGATCTTTTCATTCTTCTTCGGGATGCCAACATCCTCGGAGAGCTGACGGACTGCTGCGATTGCTGCATCCGTATATTCTTCCTTCGACATAGCGTCCACACCTTCAACGCCCATGGCGCGGGCGATCTCGCGATAACGCTCACCGCAGTAGTCACGGTTGAATTCCATCGTGATCGGAAGGAACATCGCGCAGGCAACACCGTGCGGTGTGTCATAGTGTGCGGACAGCGTATGTGCCATCGCGTGGTCGATGCCCAGGCCAACGTTCGAGAAGCCCATTCCGGCGACATACTGTCCAAGCGCCATACCCTCACGTCCGGCAGTCTCATTGGCGACAGCAGAGCGAAGGTTCTTCGCGATCAGCTCAATGGCTTTGAAATGGAACATGTCAGACAGCTCCCACGCGCCTCTCGTGGTATAGCCCTCGATCGCGTGTGTCAGCGCGTCCATACCGGTAGCGGCGGTCAGGCCCTTCGGCATCGAGCTCATCATATCCGAGTCAACAACCGCGTACTTCGGGATATCATGCTCATCAACGCATACGAACTTTCTTTCCTTCTCTACGTCCGTGATAACATAGTTGATCGTAACCTCTGCTGCAGTGCCGGCCGTGGTCGGAACCGCAATGGTCGTGACCGCGTGGTTCTTCGTCGGGGCAACACCTTCCAGAGAACGGACATCTTCAAACTCCGGATTCGTAATGATAACGCCGATCGCCTTCGCCGTATCCATGGAGGATCCACCGCCGATTGCGATGATGGAATCAGCACCGGCATCCTTGAATGCCTGTACGCCGTTCTGGACATTCGCGATGGTCGGATTCGGCTTGATGTCGGAATAAACCGTGTAAGCAATTCCAGCTTCATCAAGCAGGGAAGTAACCTTGGCCGTGATGCCGAACTTTACCAGATCCGGATCTGATGCAACAAATACCTTTTGAAAGCCTTCTCTCTGCGCAATGCCCGGAATTTCCTTAATCGCGCCGTTTCCATAGTACAATACCGGGTTCAGGATGAATCTGTTTGCCATAGTAACCTCCATTCGTCATTTTGCTTTATTACTCACGGCCGATTGATTTACCGGCCGGATTGTTCTTCATCTATATCGTTCTTATCATTTCGGAATCTGTCATTTTGATCCATCTCTACATAAATTGATTGTACCACTTTTCCGGACACAAAAAAAGCGGGTGATGGGAATCGAACCCACGTATCCAGCTTGGAAGGCTGGTGTTCTACCATTGAACTACACCCGCATAAATCTTGCTCTTCAGTTTTAAATCGGGGTGACAAGATTCGAACTTGCGACCCCCTGCTCCCAAAGCAGGTGCTCTAGCCAAACTGAGCCACACCCCGCAATCCTGTTCCCAAGACAAGGAGCATTATATTATGCGGCTTTCTCTTTGTCAACAGGAAAGTTTTTTCTAAAGATACCGGAGCCACACCTCCGGCGCTTTTCCACTCTCCAGTTCAAGCACCATATAACTTTTCTTCCTGCCGGTCTGCCTCGGAAGGGAAATGCTCCCGGGATTCAGGATCAGCAGACCGGGGTGGCTGTCATCAATTTCAGGGCGGTGCGTGTGGCCGTAGAGAGCAATACTGCAGTCATTTTCCTGAGCCAGATGCGCCACTTCTTCCGTTCCGTAGCTGACTGCGTGTGTATGACCGTGCGTTATCAGGATACGATGGCCTGCAAGTTCTACGATCCGGTCCAGTGGGAGATCTACATACCAGTCGCAGTTTCCCTTTACCAGATAGAGTGGTACTTCCTCTCCTGCAAGAATCTCAGCAAACTCGTCTTCCTCTTCCTGCGTATCCCCGAGATGAATCATCGCGTCGACGGGCCATTCCCGGTCAAGCGCCTTCGCGACATACAGGTCATTGCCATGGGAGTCGCTCATGATCAATATCTTCATACATTTTTCCTTCCAGATCATCAGCATTCTTTCTCCAGTATGGCCTGCAGCTTCCTGAATGCCTGCCCTCTGTGACTGATACGGCTCTTTTCCTCCCGCGGGATGTCTCCGGAGGTCGTTCCGTATTCCGGAAGATAGAAGATCGGATCATACCCAAACCCGTTGAAGCCTTTCTGCTCCGTATAGACCCGTCCTTCAAGGACTCCTCTTGCCGTGCGCTCTCTTCCGTCCGGCCACACTGCCGCGACTGCACAGACAAAGCGTGCCGACCGCATCGGTCCCGGTGTCCCGTCCGGCTCGCATCCTGGATGGCGGCTGCCCTGCATATTGGATTCTGCATGCGTTGCCCTGTGTATATCAGCTTCTGCAGGAACCGTGTTCCGGGATCCGGCTTCTTTCTGCGCGCAGTATTCATCCACACGGCGGATGATCTCCGCGTTTTTGATGTCATAGGAGGTATCGTGTCCCATCCAGCGGGCAGAGTGAATTCCCAGTTCTCCCGGCATGGCGTCAACCTCGAGTCCCGAGTCGTCTGCAATCGCCAGACACCCGGAAGCCGCCGCAACAGCACGGGCTTTCAAAATTGCATTTTCTTCAAAAGTTGCCCCGGTCTCCTCGATCTCGATGTCCACGCCTGCGTCCTTCATTGTGATCAGTTCGATCTCTTTCGATGTAATGATCTGACGAATCTCCACCATCTTTTCTTTATTGCCGGTCGCAACGATAATCGTTCTTTTCACGATCAGGTCTCCTTCCTGCGTTTTGTGTACGCTTTCAGGCATACATTGGTCTGATATTTCTTCTGCGTGTTTTCCCAGTATTTTCCATCTGCACTGACCCAGGTATGTCTGCCTTCCAGTCTGACATTCTTTGTGTATTCGTCTTTCACCATCTCAACCACCACAGGATTTTTCTCCCCGGGCGTCTCAATCCAGACCGCAACAGCAAAGTGCTGCCCTGCTGCAAGAGGGATGCTCTGATTCAGGTCGATGGTAAAGAAACCGGCGGTGTCCATCATCCTCTCAGCCACCGGCTGCGGGACGGTGTCTGCGCTTTGGACGGATTCCGCTGTTTCTACGGTATCCGCGCTTTGGTCGGATTCAGCTGTTTTTCCATAGTCCGTACTCTGGACGGATTCCGCTGTGCTGCCGGGATCTGCACGATGGCCGCATGCCTCCATCACTTTCAGATCTTTTGCTCCTTGAAAGTCCGGAATCACATATACGCTGCAGGTGGTACCCGGGCCTGCGCTGTAGATTCCTACAGCTGCAAGTTCTTCCTCTTCTTCCGCCGTATATGCACCGGCGAACCAGCATCCTTCCGTTTCGTATCCTTGCCGCCCCTGCCAGCCCAGGCTGTCATTTTCATAGACTTGATCATAATTGTCGACATCTTCAATTCGTGCATAGGCTGCCCCGCCCTGCCTCAGCAGGTTGTGGTCTTCATAGGAAACATAGAAGATGCCGTCCTCTCCGAAGGACTCTCCCCAGGTATTCTGGCAGATCCAGGCGCCGTCCGAGCGCGGCTTGATCCGGAAATTTTCCCTGGAGTAATTATCATCCCATCCCAGGATCAGGACATCGTGATCAACATTCTCAATCAAAGGATCGAAGTAAGCACCTGTCAGTACATTGTAATAATGATAATCGTCCGTGTCGGTCCTCTCCCGGTCCAGACAAAGGGAAGACTGCACGGCGCCATGCTCCAGAATCACGCGCTTTACCTGATCATGAGACAAACCGGTCAGGAGACGGACTTCCTGCACATGCAGAGCCGGTTTCAGTCCCTCGGGTGATATGCCATCTCCGTAGGGATCCTCTTCTTCAAGCACCGGCCCTTTCCAGTCGGACAGATAGGACATGATCATGTAGTAATCGCCGCCATCGTCCTGTGTGATATCGAAGCCGTTGCTGAGTGACATATGATCTGCAGAGAGACTGATCTCCCTGTCCGGAAGCAGGTCTGATTCGATGGCAGATACGGCGGAGAAAGCCCAGCATGTTCCTGTATTGCCCTGACTGCGGACCTTGGGCTTTTTCCCCTGCTTGGCAAGGTTGTAGTACGTGGGGAGTTTTGCCGGCACTTCCAGTTTTATCTCGTCCACTGACGGTGCTTCCTGCTTCTGAGCTGCTCCTTCTGTTTCTATGTGGGAAGCGCAGCACAACGCCAGGCCGGCGGTGAGTGCCAGCGCCGGCATCAGGACAGATCTGCTTCTTTTCTCTCTTTTGCTCATATTGCTTCCCTGTTTCCACGCCTCCCGGCGCGGTGATGCTGCAGCAGATACGGGGAGGGCGCCGCGGCTTGCTTTATCTCCACGTCTGCCGTTGGCTTGCGCTGCCGGTACGTACGGGGATTTGTCGGTGCCTGCCGGGTGCTCCACGCCTGCCGTTGGCTTACGCTGCCGGTACATACGGGGATTCTTCTTACCCCAGCGGGATCTCCACGACCTGCGCCATCTTCTTCAGACACTCCTCGATCTGCGCGGAGATCTCACTGGCCAGCCGGGCTGTGAGCTCCTCATTCTTCTCATTTTCCAGGTTCGAGTAGAAGTTTGCCTTCACCTCCGTGGAGATGCGGTGAAGCCTGCCGCCGAATGCATTTTTTGTGATAAGCCTGCGCAGGGGCTTGGGAATATTCAGGTCCATCATCGTGTTTTCCATATGCTCCTGCCCGATCAGCAGCACGCCCAGGGACAGGATCGCTCCGGCAAGGATTCCCTTCAGTCCTCCGGCAATCAGTGCGATGCCGCTTCCGCCGCACAGAAGGCTGACCAGAATCGTGATGATGGTGTTGATCAGCCAGGTGATCTGCTCGATGCCGAAGATGTCCTTCGTATCGATCCTGATATCAATATCCGACAAGGACAGATAGCTGGTCAGGTTCAGCGCGCGGTACGGTACATTGTGCCGCACGCAGATCGGCATGGTGTATTCCTCCAGTTCATAGGCCACCGGACGCAGCCAGGAAGAGACCACTGTCCCCAGCAGTTTCTGTGCCTCTTCGCTGCGTAGATAATGCTCGATCTCCTTGCGCAGTTCTTCATCAATCTCCGAAAGCCGGCTGATCTCTCCGCTTCTCCATCGGTCAAATACATGCATGGCCGCTGTTTCCAGGATGGGGTCAGTCAGTGTATCCACGATGCTGTTGTACAGCTGCTCCATGCGGGCGGAGACGATCCTCTCAACGGCGCTCGTTTCAATCAGGTCGTCCACCTCGCGGCGGAATTCCTTCATGTCTTCGTCGATTCTTCCGCTGTGCGCCAGTCCGCGCGCTACCGAGAACTCCGGCTGCGCTGTCGTGATCACTGTGGTTTCGGGAAATGCTTCCTGGCACCAGGTCCGGATCGCCGGCAGTTTTGACACGCCGCCGGTCAGGAACAGAAGCTCGGGCTTTCCGATCTTCTCTCTCACCAGGCGCAGGCTTTCGCAGAATGCTTCCTGAAATGATCTTCCGTCCAGTCCCGGCGCGGGTGCTTCCATCAGCTTCTTCGCCATGGCCCGGTCCATCCGGATCGTCAGCATATGACCTGCCGCAGCAGAATCCTTCCTGCTTCCCGCAGCGGATTCCTTCCTGCCTCCCGCAGCAGAATCCTTCCTGCCCGCCGCAGCAGATCCCTTCGTGTCTGCAGACGGAAGGATTTCAATGTTTCTGGAGCAGGAACGGCTCGCCCAGTATTCCTCGTCGGAGAAATACTTTTCCTTCAGCCGGCGGGCCGCGAATTCGCAGTAGCTTCTCCAGGGTTCACTCTCGTCCAGGATCTTCTGGATCGCCGCACTGTCCGGACTTGCCAGAACACTTTCGCGCAGCAGCATCTCGTCTGTGATCCCGCCGCCGAGCATTACCTCGCCTGCGGTATGCAGCTCCACTTCCCGTCCTGATTCTATAAATGCAAAATCTGTCGTGGATGATCCCACATCAACGACCAGCACACTCTTGGAAAGAATGTCATAGCCGATCTGAAGATGGCGGGACAGGCATGCGCTGATCAGGGCTGCTCTCGATTCGGATACGATCCGCACCGGCGGATAGCCTGTCTGCTCAAAGATCGCCCGGTAGCGTTCCCTGTCTGTCTTTTGCCAGCCTGCAGGACAGCCGATATAGACAACATTGTCATTTTCCTTCACCAGGTTTCCACTGCCGATCAGCTCGGCAAGAACACCCGCCGCGAAGGTCCGGATGTCCTTCACGCACGCAGGATCGTTCAGAAAACGGCTCTTAAAACGGACTCTGCGGGTGACGGCATCCGCACTGTAGCAGGCGCTCTCACCGATCAGCAGTCTTCCATCCGATAGACGCGCATACGCAGTGATAAAGCTGGGTGCGTCACACACCGGCAGAATCTTCGGCTCTTCGCCGGCTGCATCTTTTCTGGTTCTTGCGACTGCGCTCTCCGCGTCGCCCAGGTCAAATCCATAGAATTGTTCCATCGCACTGTCTTCTCTCTTTTATCTCAACAAAATTCCAAACGCAGTACGTTGTTTCCCGTGTGTATCATCCTGCCTTACGGCGTCCTTTTCAACGCCCTTCATGCTCCCCTCACCCGCCGGAGGCAACGCCCTTCATAATCACCACGCCGTCTTTCAGCAAGGCTGGCCGGATTGTAACCGCCTCTGTGCCTGACGGGAGCTGTTCGAACCATGCAGCGCTCTGTCTCGAATAATCTTCCGTTTCGATGCCCCGCTCATGCAGATAATACCGGATGCTTTCCACCTGCTCCGTCAGTGCCTCATTCGGTTCAGACCTGCGCCTCTGGGCATATGCATTTTCCAGAAGATCGGAGAAGAACAGGAGGTCTTCCTTCTTCAGCGCGCCCGCAGCATCCTCTTTCTCTTCCTGCGCCGCGCTCGCCGCATGCTCGCCGGCTGTCTTCAGGCTGTGATCGGCACTCAGCAGGGTTCCCTGCAGGATATGCCAGATCCGGGCCGGATCCACCAGAAAGGTCTGCCGCACCTGCGTATCCGTCTTCCCGGGTTTCTTCTTTTTGCCACGGCCGGCCAGCCAGCCTGCCGCAATCAGCAGCCCGCAACCGGCCACTGACCAGAGAACACGAAACAGCGCAAACAGCCCTGCGCCGAGCATGCCTGCAATCACGCACACAATTCCCGCTGCGCCGCACACGATCGCGGAGACGGGCACCGATCCTTTCGCGCCTGCATCCTGACCGCCGTCCTTCTCCCAGGTTTCCGCCTCTGACACAGAAGACACCAGCGGCAGAGCGCATTTCAGGATCTGAAGCATACCCTGGACGGTGGAAGCCTGCTCCACCCCCAGCGCGCCGGCCCGCACCATCAGTCTGTCCGCCTCTTTCTCCAGCACCGTGACCGCACTTTCCTGCACACGGTCCTGCGTCAGCTGTGTCATGACCATCTCCCTGTCCTGCTCCAGTAGAGCAGACAGAGACTGTTCTTCTTTTCTGGTGGTTTCCATATTTCCCATCCTGTCCCTGTTTCTGTCAGAAGTAAAAATGATCCTGTTAATGATACCACACATTGACCAGGAACTACCACTGCCGGCTGCATATCTGCCCTGCATATCAGCCCTGCATGTCAGCCTGCATTTTACGCCATGTTACACCATGTTCCGGGTAACACCACACCACCGTTCGGGGCATTTCCGGATTCCTGCGCATAGACTTTTGGGGGTCGAAGCGAAGGAATCCGGAAATGTCGTGGAACGGTACGCAGATGTGATCTGTCACTTCTGGCATTTCTCCTGCAGTTTCCTGCAGTTTCTGCATCACACCGGGTGGAGTTTTCCTGCTTTGTCTCTTATAATGGATATAACGTTCAAACCAGTGAGGCGGGTTGGATTCCGGCTGCATTCCGGAAACTTCCCCGGCTTCATGGATTACACAGGAGGATACTCATATGGATTACAGGGATAGATATGATATCTGGATGAAACATGTCCCCATGGACGATCCGCTCCGTCCCCAGCTTGAGGCGATGGCGCAGGATGAGACAGACATGGCCGAGCGCTTTTCCCAGGACATGGTCTTTGGAACCGCCGGGCTCCGCGGCGTCACGGGAGCGGGCACAAACTGCATGAATGTCTACACGGTGGGACGTGCCACCAGGGGAATTGTGAATTACATCAAGGCGGCCGGTCCGGAAGCGATGGACAAGGGCGTCATCATCGCGCATGATCCGCGGCATTACTCGAAGGAATTCTCCCGCCTTGCCGCCTGCATTCTCGCACGTGCCGGCATACGGGTGTACACATTTCCTGAGATGCGTGCCACACCGGAGCTTGCCTGCCTGATCCGGGTGAAGGGCACTGTGTCCGGCATCAACATCACCGCTTCCCACAACCCGCCGGAATACAATGGCTACAAGGTTTACTGGGATGACGGCTGCCAGGTCAGCGCCGAGGTCGCGGACGGCATGATGCGCAGCATCGAGAAGCTGGATTATTTCACCGACTGTGATATCGATTATTCTGAATATGAAGACCTGATCGCGCAGGGAAAGATCACCCTGCTCGGGGAGAAGGAAGACCGCATCTACCTCGACATGGTCAAGTCGCTCGCCATCCATGAGGGCGATGAGCTGGATCTCTCGATCCCGATCGTCTACACCCCGCTCAACGGAGCCGGCTCAATTCCATTTGCCAGAATGATGGAAGAAAGAGGATTCAAGAACGTCCACATCGTGCCGGAGCAGAAGGATCCCGACCCGGACTTCACAACGGTGGGCTATCCGAACCCGGAGGATCCCAAGGCATTCCGGCTCAGCGAGAAGCTGGGGCACGAGATCGGCGCGGACCTTCTGATGGCGACTGATCCGGATTCGGACCGCTTCGCGATCGAGCTGATGAGTGACGACGGGCACTATGTCCCGCTGAACGGCAACCAGACCGGCTATCTTCTGGTCAACTATATCCTGGAGGGGCACCGCGATGCCGGGACGCTTCCGGCCAACGGCGCGATGGTCAAGTCCATCGTCACGTCCTCTCTGTCAGAAGAGATTGCCGCTTCCTTCGGCGTGAAGATGTTCGAGGCGCTGACCGGATTCAAGAATATCTGCGGGCGCATCCCGTTCCTGGAAGCGAATCATTATTCCTATCTGTTCGGCTATGAGGAATCCGTCGGCTACGCGGCCTGCCCTGAGATCCGGGACAAGGACGGCATCAGTGCCGGCATGCTCGTCGCGGAAGCTGCAGCCTACTACAGAAAGCAGGGGAAGACACTGTTCCAGGTTCTTTCTGATCTGGGAAAGCGGTACGGATACTATTCCGAGGCGGAGCCGAATCTTGTGCTGAAGGGAATTCCGGGCGCGCAGAGAATCAAGCGCATGATGGACAGTGTCCGGTCTGATCTTCCTGCCGACAGAGTGCTCCCGGCGATGTCTGCTGACTCAGCCGGCAAGGATCCCGCATTCTCCGCCTGGGATTCTGTCGCGGGCTATCGCGTGACAAAGGTCATCGACTATAAGGACGGCTATGAAGACATTCCTGCCTCCAACGTGCTTCGGTTCTTCCTCGAGAATGGCTCCTGGTTCGCAGTGCGTCCGTCCGGAACCGAACCGAAGATCAAGTTCTACTTCTACACGAAGCAGGATACCCCTGAAAAGGCCGAAGAGGTCAACGGGAAGATCCGCGACGCCGTGCTCGAAGCGATCAATGCAGTTGAATAAATACCAGACAACAGACTTCGGCCGGACAACATCTGCTGCCCGGCCGCTTTTTCTCTATTCGTCCCGTTCAGGATTTCTCTTCCACATTCGCTCTGTCATGACCGGTCCGAAACGTCCCTTTCAACCGGATCCATCGCCTCATTCCTTTTCACATATTCGATGAACGCGTCCGCCGGCACCGGCTTTGAGAAGTAATATCCCTGCAGATAGGTACAGCCCATCTCCGTCAGCTGCCTTGCCATTTCCTCCGTTTCCACACCTTCGGCCGTAACCGTCAGCCCGCGGCCGAGGAAAGCCTTTACCGTGTTCGGCAGGATCGTGTCAGGATCTTTAAAATGCGCCCACACCGTGTTCATATCGAGTTTGATTCCGCTGAACGGGTACGCCTTGATGCGGAACTGGTTCGCGTATCCGCTTCCGTAGTCGTCCAGGGCAAATATATATCCGTACTGTCCCAGAAGCTCCATCTGTCCCCTGAGCACCTCCGGGTCCACCATGCTCTCCTCCGTGATCTCCAGATGCAGCCTGACCGGATCCACACCGTACGTCTGAGGCACCTTCCGGAAGATTTCCGCCAGCTCATGATCCATGCACTGGATCGGAGACAGGTTGATATTGATGAACTCCAGACCGGGAAGGTCCTTCCCGTGATCGCGCAAGAACCGGCAGGTCTTTTCCAGAACCTGCTTTCCGATCTGCATGATGCTGCCGGAACGTTCTGCCAGAGGGATGAACTCTCCCGGCTGGATGATGCCAAGCCCGGGATCCTGCATTCTGGACAAAGCCTCCGCGCCGACGATTCTTCCGGTGGAGGCCTCCACGATCGGCTGCAGATAAACCATCAGCGCGTCCTTCTGGATGGCGTCGCTGAGCGCCTTCTTCACGGTGAACTCACGCAGGATCTTTTCAATCGTACGCTGGTCCACGACAAAGTCGCGGTCAATCTCTCCGTTTGCGCCCTTTTCCAGAATATTCCGGATTGCCTCCAGTTCCAGATCGACAGAATGAATCTGCAGATCCGGACTCATCTGTCCGTTCACAAAATGCAGGTACACACGCGCTTCTTCCGTGTTCCATGGCTCATTCAACCTCCGGGCCGCCTTCGCAAGAAGCTCCGATACCGCCTGCTTCTGCACATGTTTCTCCTCAATCATCACGAGGAAGCACCCGGATCTTTCATAATAGACCGTACTCGAACGAAATGTCTCCCGGAGGAACTTCCCGATCTGGCTGAGCACCTTGTCCATCTGAAGACCGCCGTAGATCTGGCGCGTCTCCTTATAGTTGCAGTTCATGAATCCGATCAGATAGTACCGGATTCCAAAGTTCTGGTGTTCCCGCACCACCTGCTCGAACGCCTGGTAGTCAAAAAGCATCGTCCTGCTCTCACGGTGCAGGTCGACGTTGTGGATCGTGAGATACAGGATCATGATGGCAAGCATGTAGAAGGTGTCCATCAGGAGGAAATGCGAGAACGCAAAGCGGAAGAATCCGCCGGCGATCAGGACAGCATAGCTGACAAGAATCCCATAAAACGCAGTGTCATGGATTTCTGTCCAAAAATGAATCAGGACCTGCAGTCCCAGAATCAGGAAGACAAACATCTGCACATAGAGGGCCGGGTACAGGGGACCGCTGTGATAGCCTTCCTGGTCGATGGTAAAGACCGCCCCGGTAAACAGGCTGCTCAGCATCACCAGCCAGAACACAGACACAAGGATCCAGCCTCCCATCTTATAGAACGCAGGCATCTTTTTCCTGGTGCCTACCAGCGAAATGGTATAGGCGTAGGTCGCATAGCTTCTCGTTACATAGAGAAGGAAATACACCATATTTACAGCTGTCAGAAGCCATACAGGGAAATCCTGATGATTCATGTCCATCCACGTGGAAATGATATCGGAGGCAAGTGTCAGCATCTCCAGCACTGCCAGCGTGACAAAGAACCGGTTCAGTACAATCGGAAGCCTGGGGGACAACGCATAATAACCAAGCAGAATGCACAGCATTACCGCGGTCACAAGGCTGAAGCTCAGATTCCAGGTCATATAAAGGCCCTTTCTATTGCGATGTGATTCGTTTGCGCAGATCTGTATTTCATTCTTATCATACCTTATCGCCGGTAAAATAACCATTCTCCTATGTCATGACATTTCACCGGTCAGCCAGTACTTTTTTAGACATCTTGACGAAGTCGGGGTGCTCTGCCCTTGTATGCGGCAGAACACCCCGGCCTGATATTTGTCTTCTGTAAAAAATACGCGGACAGGCCCGCTGCGCAGCTGCCGGCGGGCCTGATGCTTACATCATTTCCTCTGCCATGTGGAGGAAGTCCTCCGCTGAAAGCGCTGTATTGTCTGCGTAGATGGAATAGGAATAGTGTGCTCCGTCCTGGGCATCTTCCGTCCAGACAGCATATTCCCACTTGTCTTTCTGCGCTCCGACGACCGTGATCTTCAGATCGTCCGACGCAACCGTCTCACTCTCCGCAGTCTCATTTATCACGCCGCTGATATCGTCCTCCAGGTTCTTTCCCTTGCGGATTCTGTACAGCTCACGCTGGTTTTCGTCCAGAAAGATCACCTCGATCATCTGTCCCTGCATGGCGCGGTAGAGCACCGTACCGCCGTCTTCTGCCACCTCCGGAAGGGTGATGGAAAACCCGGCTGCCTCTTCTGCTTCTTCCAGTGTCTTTGTATCGATAAATGGATTCGGCATGGTCAGAGCGGCGCCCGCGCCTGCTGCCTGGGCGCCCTTTGCCGTCATCGGCTGCTCCGGTGCCTGGGCTGCCTGCGCATCGTCCTGAACCTCCTGGGCCTCCTCCTGATATGCCTGCGCTTCTTCATCTGCAGCGGCCTGCACGGGTACTTCTGCAGCATCCGGCGCCTCCTCGTCCGCCGCTTGTGCTGCTTTCTCTTTTTCCTCGCCTGCCACCGCGGAGTTCATGGCGCCTCCTGCTGTGACAGCGTCCCTGTCTTTGCTCTGCTCTTCCGTCAGCCTCTCCTGAGCAGAAACAGGAGCCTTCGTATCCGTGCTCTCTGTGATGCTGCTCACGCTGACATAACGCCCGATGATAACCACCGTCAGGCACGCCGCTGCTGTCAGAGCCCATGTGCTGTATCTGCGCAGTCGGCTTCTGCGGGGCTTCCTGCTGCCGGAAGTATCCTGCTCATGCGCTGCTGTATCCCGGCTGCCCGGATCTGTCTGCGCGGGCTCTGCGTTCGTGGACGTCTCATTCGGGCTGCCGGACAGCGCAGCAGCCTCTTCCGCCGTCATCGCCTCCATCAGAAAGCGGTCATCAATGTCTCCTATCGCGCGAAGCAGGTCCATCGCCTGCTCTCTTTTTTTACTCTCGCTGCTCATATACTTACCCCTTCCTGTTCGAGGAGCGCGCGAAGCGCGTTCCGGCTGCGCAGAAGCGTCATCTTCACCAGACTCTCGCCAAGATCATACTGCTCAGCGATCTCCTTTACGCTGTCCCCGAACCAGTATCTGCGCAGGAACAGAAGCCTTGCGCGCTCAGACTGGCTTTCCAGGAACCGGTTCAGCAGATCCTTCATCTCCAGCGGCAATCCGTCGCCCGACATGGCAGGAAGGCACTCCTCCAGTTCTTCCAGCACCAGCGGGATCTGGGCACCGCCCCGTTTCTGGGCATGCTCCTTCTCATAGCGGTCCAGGGAAAGATTCCTTGCGATCCTGCCCAGGTAGGCGCTCAGGTGATCGGGTCTTTGCGGAGGCATGGAATCCCATGCCTTCAGATAGGTATCGTTCTCACACTCGAACGCATCCTCGGCGATCCTGAGAATCCGCATGCAGATCGAATAGATCAGCCTTCCGTACTTCGTCTTCGTCTGTGCGATTGCTTCCTGGGACCTCTCCCAGTAAAGCTCTATGATTCTGACGTCTTCCATAGTGTTTCCTTCTGTTCTGTAGGACGGGGTTTCCGGCAGCCAGGTCACAGCGGCCGGGATAAAAATGTATTTTTCTTTGATATCATACCACACGAAGCTCCACAAAATGTGTATCCTGCCGCAGAAAAACCGCAAAACCTCTCCGCTGATTCTTCCGGCATCTGTGCAGATCCCTGAAAAATGACCATTTCTCCGGTTTTGGATTGCGGCGGTTCCAGAAGCATGTTATAAAGCTCCTGCCGGGGCAGTCCCGGCCACGTACTGATGCAAGTCTGTATCGCCGGATCTGTAGCTGACTGTCTGCTTAGGGTCTGTCTTATTTCTGTTCTTTTTTCCGGCCTGTTCCGGCCATGGTTTTCTTTTTCCTTGTATTCCCGACGCTCCGGCAGAATGTTTCACCTTACGTTGATGTGTTTTACCGGGCAGCAGGATCTGAGGGAAGCGCATCCATTAGAAGGATTCCCGTGTTCTCTGCCGGAGTGTTCCGGAAAATCTGTACAGAAAGGAGGTACTGTCCATGTGGAAACTGTTGAAACGATTGAAAGACGCCGTTTCCTCCGCGGTCCGTGAGGCCGCGTCCGATGTCCGCGAAGTTGTCGCGGATGAGGACGGCGTCGGTGTCGTCGAGATCATTCTGATTCTCGTCGTACTCATTTCTCTGGTTGTCATCTTCAAGAAACAGGTGACAAACATCGTCAAGGACATTCTGTCCAAGGCAGCAAGTGATGCCAAGGGCGTCTGACGGCATCCATACGGATGCCTCAGACGGAATAATACCGTTGGCATGCCTGTGATTCCAGACATCAGAAGAAAGGCTGCGGTCCGCAGGCCTGATCCGGTCTGCGCGCACCGCGGCCGCGGCGGGAAATCGGCGGGAAATCCGTCATGCAGGGCGCTCCTGCCGCGGTGTCACGCTGCGTTTGAGTCTGCTTAGCGCCAACCTGTGCGGAAAGTGAGGTGAAAAAGGATGTTCTTCCAACGCACGTCAAGTCAACTGAATCCACAAAAAGCCATATATGCAATCCCGGCATCTGTTCAGAGTCTCTCCAGTCGAAAGGATAAGGCCCCCGCCTTTCCATCGTCCATAAGATGCCGTTTTTCTCCAATTATCCATAGAATAACCCAAGTATCAGCAACCATTGCTCATTTATCTCATAGAAAGGAAAGCGTACTCTCTCCGATTCAGAAGCGTGACAGAGGAAGGACATCCTTTTTCGGTTCATTTTCCCCGGCGTCCCTCACGGTAGAAGCGGCGCTGGAACTGCCGGTCTTCTTTGTGCTCGCTGCCATCGTGCTGCAGTACGCGTGTGTGATGCGCGCCGCGGCCCAGTACTCCGGCTCACTGACGACCACGGCGCAGGAGATGGCGATTGCGGCGTACAAAGAGGAATACGGGGACGCCAACCATATCATCCGGGCAGCCCTCTCGGATGCCTGGGCCACTTCCCGGGTCATCAGCACGGCCGCCGACAAGGATGCTGTCCGCAACGCAAGCTTCCTGAATTCCTCTTATCTCAAGGACAATGATCTCATCCGGCTGGTGCTTTCCTATCAGCCGAAGCCGAAGTATTCCCTGATCAACCTCCCCTTTACCTTCTTCGTACAGAAAGCGGTTGTCCGCGGCTGGGTCGGAAAGAAGGGACATTCCGGGAAGCATCAGGACAGCAAAGAGGAAGATCAGGATCACCATACCGTGTATGTCACGGAACACGGGAGCGTCTACCACACGAATCCGGACTGCTCCCATCTGAAGGTGACGATCATCCCTGTGACAGAAAAACAGCTGAAGAACGCGCGCAACACCAGCGGCGCGAAGTACAAAAAGTGTCCTTACTGCGGCAGTCATCCCGGCGGCCAGTATTACGTGGACCCTTACGGTAACTGCTGGCACACCAGCGTGAACTGTCCCAGCCTGAAAAGGACCGTGCATGAAGTCGACAAGGATGACTGCGGCCATATGCACGAGTGCAAGGACTGCCGCAAGGCAAGAGGAGGCTGATGAATCCGATGAACATATCCCTGCTGCTGACCTGTATCTTCCTGAGCGTACTGTCTGTGAGCGATGTGAAGACGAAGACCGTCCCCGCCTGGGCATCCCCCGCCTTCCTGCTTCTGTCCGGTGTTCTGCACCTGTTTCTGAAGGATCTGTCTGCCGCGGCGTTTTTTGCAGGGCTCCTTCCTGGCGTGGTACTTTTGGTTCTCTCGCTTGTGTTCAGGGCATCTGTCGGGTGTGGAGACGGTTTCGCGGCGATGGCCTGCGGCGCGGCGCTCGGGCCGGAACGGATCATGGCAGCCCTGGCGGCTGCATTTGTCTTCTGCGCGGTATTCTGTGTGATTCTTCTGCTCCTGAAAAGAATCCATCGCAGCGACAGTCTTCCGTTTCTTCCTTTTCTGGCATCCTCACACATCATTATGCTGATCGCGGAGGTGATCCTTTGAAGTACATCTGTCCGGGCCAAAAGCCGTCTCTTCGTGCCAGCTTTACAGTAGAAGCTGCGCTTCTGATGACCGTGACCCTTCCTGTCCTTCTTGCCATCCTCTACTACGGTTTCTTTCTGCATGATAAAGGTGTCCTGAACGGCGCCGCGCAGCAGGTTGCCGCGCAGGCTGACCTGAACAGCTGGAAAAGCAGCGGAAACAGCAGGCTGTCAAAGATGGCAGGGAAACTGGGAAAGCAGACCGGGCCGTCCGGAAAGGCTTCCTCTGCCGTCAGCGTAAAGAAGGATCAGGTGTCTGCCTCCTACAGCGCGGCGATGTCTCTTCCGGGTCTGCTTGCTTCCCTGTTCGGGAAGAGCCGCCTGGATACGGGCGCGGCAGCGAAGCGTCCCCTTCTGTACCCGGCGGATGTGATCCGGAAGATCCGGGGACTGGAATATGTCAGCGCGATGTTAAAGGGCGGAAAGTAATATGGAGATGGAATACGTCAAGGATCTCGACCGTGTCTACCTGGTTCCCGGCGGGGTCGAGATCGATGAAGATGAATATGTTCTGCAGATGGCCCTGCGCGGCAGGCTGCCGGGCGTTCTCCCGCTCACCGTCTTCGGCAAGGACGGGAAGAAAAGCCTTCGGGCAGATGTCACTGCCTGCGCCAGTATCGCTTCCCGGTTTCAGCATGCCCCGCTCTCCGGCAGCGATCTGAGAAAGATCCTGTCCGCTGTCCGGGATACCGCCGCGAAGATGCCGGCGCTTCTGATGAGCGTCCGGGATCTGTACCTGGATCCAGACTGTATCTTCCTGAGTGCCGGAGGCGATGAGGTGCTGCTTTGCTATATTCCTCATATCTCCTCCATCGAGGCGGATTCGGTCCGTCTCCTGTCGGAATTTCTCCTGAAAAAGACAGACCATTCCGACCAGGGTGCAGCGGCACTGGCTTACACACTCTACGACCAGGTTTCTGCGGATTCCTACGATCTGTCGGATATCCTTTCAAAGCTCTTTGCCGGCGCTGAGCCTTCTGCTGCCGGCCCGGGCACTTATTCCGCACAGGCAGAGCGCCATTCCACGGGATCCGCTTCCGGTTCCGATAAATCACAGCGTTTCTCCTCCGGGGCAAGTTCACGCTCCGATGCGCCGCAGCGCTTCTCCTCGAGGTCAGGTTCACGCTCCGATGAACAGCAGCGCTTCTCTTCCCGGGCAGGTTCACGCTCCGATGCGCCGCAGCGCTTTTCTTCCGGAGCCGGACATTACGCAGCCTCTTCTGCATACCCTGCGGCCGGATCGGAGTATGATCCCGGCGGATTCGACTATGAAGGATCCTCCGCCGCTCCTGTCAGAAAGCTTCCTCCCCCGAACAGGCGGAAAGGAGCAAAGTCCGGCCGGCGGGCAGAGACAAAGTCTGGCCGCCGGACAGGAATCAGATCCGGCCGGAAGCATACAAACAAAGCAGACGAAATGTCCTTCCGCCCGGGCCAAAAAGCCGCCGCTTCCAGGAAAACGCTGATTGCGGCTGCCATCATCCTGTCGGCCGCATGCATCGCGGCCTTTGTGTTCCGGATGGACCTGACACAGATCTGCGGTATGGGTTTTCTGTGCGCTTCCCTGATCTGGCTCATCCATTCTTCCATGGAAAAGCACTCCAATGAGATGCGCAACTACTGGTACGACGAGGCGGAGGATCAGAGTGATGACAGGTTTTACCAGTCTCTCAGAAAGGAACTATATGCCGAGGATGCTGTGGACACCCCGGACGAGCGGACACGGTTTCTCCGCGCACAAAGTCCTTTTCCCTCTCCGGCGCTGGTCAGCCTTCAGAAGGACCGCTGTCCGGACATCGCGCTGGAGCAGGATCATCTGATTCTGGGAAAGAGCCGCTCTCAGGCAGACATCATTCTGCCCGGTGACACCATCAGCCGGAAGCACGCAAGAATCGAACGCCGCACAGACGGCTACTATGTCACGGATCTCTTCTCCACCAACGGAACCTTTCTGGACGGCCACCGTCTCGAGAGCGGCCAGGCTGTCGTACTGAGGGACGGCGCGCAGCTGACCTTTGCTACGCTTGACTACCGTGTCATGATTCCGGCAGCGGAGACATAAGCTGCCGCTGCAAACCTGCATTTTACTGCAATGCCACCACCTAAGGCGGCATTGTTTTTTTTCTTTTCTTCCGTTCAAAAAGCGGTTATCATAAAACATGCAGGACAAGAAAGGAACTCTGTATGGGCGCATTTATCTTCATCGTGATCGGTGTCATGGTCGGCATCGTCTTCTGCTTCCGGTTTATCTCCGCCCGGACAGCGCAGCTTCCGTTTCTGCAGCGCAGATTCGCGGGCAGGAAGCGGACGGCATTCTGGCTGTGCGTCGCGTTTTATCTGGCTGTGGGCGCCATTCTTTACCTGACACTGAATCCGGTCAACACCGTTATCATCTTTATCCACTTCGGCGGATTCTGGATGCTGAGTGAGCTGCTCTTCCTGATTCTGAGGAAGACCACGCACCGGCAGATCCCCGGTTACGTCCCAGGCGTCATTGCCATCCTGTTCACGGTGGGCTATCTGGTGACAGCCTGGATTCTGTGTACGCACGTCTGGGAGAAAGATTACAGTCTGGAAAGCAGCCGGCTGAAAGGTGATCTGCGCATCGTCCAGATCGCAGACTCGCACGTCGGGGCAACCTTTCACGCGCCAAAGTTTCATGACTATATTCTTGAGATCAATGAGCTCCATCCGGACATTGTTGTCATCACCGGGGATTTCGTCGATGACGACACGACCAGGGAAGACCTGATCGGAAGCTGCGAAGCGCTTGGAGATCTCGAGACGACATACGGCGTCTTCTTCTGCTACGGCAACCACGACAGAGGTTATTTCAATGAAGAGACCAGGGGCTGGAACAGCAGCGACCTTCTGGAGAATCTTGAGAAAAACCATGTAAGAGTCCTGCAGGACGAGTCGGTTCTGATCGATGACAGCTTCTATGTCATCGGACGAAAGGATAAATCGGAGGAGGCACGGGGCGGTTCGCGCCTGACCCCTGCTGAACTGATGGAAGGCCTGGATCCGGATCTGTACAAGATCGTCCTGGACCACCAGCCCTGCGGTTACGACGAAGAGGCTGCGGCCGGCGCGGATCTGGTGCTGAGCGGGCACTCTCACGGCGGACAGTTCTTCCCGTTCAACAACATCGGTGTACTGACGCGCCAGTACGACCGCAGCTATGGATATGAACGACGAGAGGGGACCGACTTTATCGTAACCTCCGGCATCAGTGACTGGAGTCTGATCTTCAAGACCGGCTGCAAGTCCGAATATGTCGTAATCGACGTGCATGGCTCAGATGGTTCCCCTTCCGCAGAGGAGGCGCAGTGAACCGCGGTATCCGTCAGGGTTGAGCTGTAATCGCGGCGACCGTCAGAGAGGCGCAGTAATTCGCGGCAGCCGTCAGGAACGCGCAGTGAACCGCGGCTGCCGTCAGGAATCGGAAAGCAGTTGACAGCGTGACTGTCATACGCTATATTACCCACCAACACGATAGGCAATTAGTCACGAAAGGAGAAGGTTATGAAACGTTTCAGAAAAGGATTGGGGATTCTTCTTGCCGCGGCGCTGAGCATTGCTCCGGCATCCGCATTCTATGCGCAGGATGACACCGCGAACGCGGCAGCCATCGACAAGGAAGCATTCGACGCGCTGCTCGCCTCCGGAAAGGTCGCGGAAGCAGATGACATCAGTGAAAATGCGTGGGCCAGTGCTGTCAAAGAAGCAGGCGTCCTGAAGGTCGGCGGCGTCCAGACCTCTTTCCTGTTCAGCCAGCTCGACGAGACGGACAACGGACTGCGCGGTTTTGACGCAGGACTGTTCCAGCTGCTCGCCCGTTATATTCTCGGCGATGAATCCGCCTATGAGCTGACTCAGGTAGATTCCAGCACACGTGAATCCGTCCTCCAGGGCGGACAGGTAGACTGCGTATTCGCAACCTACTCCATCACGGACTCGCGGAAGGAAGTCATCTCCTTTGCAGGTCCTTATTACACCTCCAGACAGGCTGTTCTGGTCAAGGCCGGCAATACAGACATCACCGGTGTCGATGATCTCAGTGGAAAGATTGTCGCGACACAGGCAGGCTCCACCGGTCCGGACATTCTGGCAGAGTATGCTCCCTCTGATGTGGAGATCCAGGAATTCGAGACGGATCAGGAAGCACGCACTGCGCTGGAGCAGGGACGTGTGGATGCTTATGTGACCGACTATACGCTGCTTCTGAACGCCATCGTCAAGAACCCGGATAAGTATGAGATCGCGGGCGAACAGTTCGGACCGGAAGACAATTATGGTGTTGGCCTTCCGCTTGGATCGGACGGCGTTGAGTTCGTCAATGATTTCCTCGAGGATCTGATCGAGGACGGTGTCTGGGCACAGCTGTGGCAGATCAGCCTCGGCGACCGCACCGGCATCGAGACAGTGCCGGCTGCTCCTGTCGTTGACCATGATGATGACATCGACGATAACATCGACGACTGATCTCGTTTCTGCATGATTTCTCCCGGCGACAGATTCCATCTGCCGCCGGGAGTTCTTGAGTTTGATCAGCATCTCTTCAACTAAGCTGCAGCACAAAAGGACAGAACCATGAGTATCTCACAGCTACTGGCTCAATACGGTGAAGAATACCTGGCCGCGCTTCTGACCACATGGAAGCTGACTGCCATCTGTTTTCTTGCCGCGTTTGTCATCGGCATCCTGATCACGGTCATGCGTGTCAGCCCGATCAGGCCTCTTCGGATTTTTGCAGAGCTTTATGTGCAGATCTTCCGGAACATTCCCGGCGCCAGTCTCCTGATTCTGCTGGTCTACGCGCTGCCGTACCTGAATATCCTGCTCTCCTACTTTATCTGTGTGACGATCGCGGCGTCACTGATTCCCGCCGCGTTCTGCTCCGAATACCTGATGGCCGGAATCAATACGATCGCGCCCGGACAGATCGAGGCAGCCCGTTCTCTGGGCATGACATTCTCGCAGACCATACGAAGGGTTGTGATCCCGCAGGCACTCCGTTCCAGCGTACTCCCGCTGACGAATCTGCTGACGGCGACGATGCTCACGACGGCGCTTGCCTCGCAGGTCCCCATGAACCCCCTCGACCTGGCCGGCCTTGTTTCCCACATCAATACGCACGCCGTGGGCGGTGTGATGGCATTCCTGATCTCAGCCGCTCTCTACTGTGCTACTGCTGTCGTGATCGGGCAGATCGGAACCCGGATTGACCAGAAAGTGAGGATCCTGAGATGAGCAGTGTCAGAATCAGTGCCCGGGACATGCTCTATGAAGAACCCGGACCAAAAGCAAAGCGCCGCATACGGATCGTGACCGGTATTTCCCTTGCTGCCCTGGCAGCTCTGGCGGCGGCTGTCATACACAGGTTCTATATCACCGGACAGCTGGATCCGAGGTACTGGTCTTTCTTTGCCAGAGGCACCACATGGACCTTCCTTGGAAAGGGCCTTCTGGGAACCATGGAAGCAGCCCTGATGGCCGGCGTCCTTGCATTTGCGGCAGGATTCTTCCTGATGCTCGGAAGGATCAGCTCGATCCGCCTGCTGCGCGGTCTGTGCATTGCCCTGATTGAATTCACCAGGGGCGTTCCGACGCTGTTGTTTATCTACTTCTTCTTCCTGGTGATTCCTCAGTTCGGCATACAGATGGACGCGTTCTGGAAGATATCGATTCCGGTCGCAATCTCCGCCTGCGGCGTCGTCGCGGAAGTGCTGCGCTCCGGTGTGAACGCTGTTCCGAAGGGGCAGACAGAAGCCGCGCTCTCCCTTGGCATGCGGGGACGAAGCGTCTTCCTGAAGGTGGTGTTTCCTCAGGCCATCCGGTTCGTGATCCCTGCGCTGATCGCGGAACTGGTCATTGTCGTGAAGGATACGACCTTCGCCTATGTGGTCAACTTCCCGGACCTGATGCAGAACGCTAAGGTCCTGATCTCCAACTATGACGCTCTGCTGTCCGTGTATCTGGTGGTTGCCGTGATCTATATCGTCATCAACTACCTGCTGAACCGGCTGTCTGACCGGATCGCAGCGAAGCAAAAAAAACCTGCGGAACGCCGCGCGTAGCGAGGAAGGTGCTTCGCACCGAGCGCGGAGCGGCAAGAACGCCGCTGGCGTTCTTGCATGTAAGAAGAACCTGCTCATCCAAAGAAAGGCAAAAGACCGATGAATGAAACCCGGGAACCCATTATTTCTCTTCGGCATGTCGACAAGCACTTCGGCGCGCTTCATGTACTGAAAGCCATTAACCTGGATGTGTACAAGGGCGAGGTGGTCGTAGTCATCGGGCCCTCCGGCTCCGGAAAGTCCACCCTCTGCCGCACCATCAACCGTCTGGAAACCATCGACTCCGGCGAGATTCTGTTCGAGGGGAAGCCGCTTCCCCTGGAGGGAAAAGAGCTTGCGGCCCTGCGCTCCCACATCGGGATGGTCTTCCAGTCCTTCAACCTCTTCGCGCACATGTCGATCCTGGACAATGTGACGCTCGGGCCTGTTGATGTTCTCCATACGCCGAAGAAGGAGGCGCGTGAGGAAGCCAGACGTCTGCTCGACAGAGTCGGTGTTCTCTCCCAGGAGTCCAAGGTGCCTGCCCAGCTGTCCGGCGGACAGCAGCAAAGAGCCGCCATCGCGCGTTCTCTCGCCATGCATCCGAAGGTGATGCTCTTCGACGAGCCCACCAGCGCGCTGGATCCGGAGATGATCGGAGAAGTCCTTGATGTCATGACCACGCTCGCGGCGGACGGTATGACAATGGTGGTGGTCACCCATGAAATGAACTTCGCAAGGCGTGTCGCGTCCAGAGTCATCTTCATGGATTCCGGGAGCATCGTTGAGGAAGCCGCGCCGGATGCATTCTTTACAAATCCCCGCACGGAAAGAGCCCGTTCTTTCCTGCAGTCTATTCACGGACATTGAGAACGGGCAGACTAAGCAGCTGGCCTTACAGCAGAACAGGAGTGACAAAATGACAAGGCCAAGAGTCGTGATCCCGGAGGTTTTCCAGGACGTCAGCAATTACACAAATGCCATGTACGCAGCAGGGATGGAACCTGTCGTTGTCTCTCTGCAGTCTGTACAGATCTCGCACAGGCCCCACCGTGAGTTCATGGACATCCGTGATGTCCGGCCTGAAACATTCGACGGTCTCCTGATTCCCGGCGGCGCGGACATCAATCCCGCCTTCTACGGGGAGACGGATCATGGCAGTCATCCGGCAGATCTGCGGATCGACCATCTTCAGTTTCATCTGCTGGAGGAATTTGTCCGGCTGAAAAAGCCGGTTCTTGGCATCTGCCGCGGCCTGCAGCTGATCAATGTCTGGTTCGGCGGCTCGCTGATCCAGCATCTGAGCGACGCCCCCATCCATATGTGGAAACAGGACAGCGGAGATCAGGTACACGAAAGCTGCTGCCTGGCAGGTTCCTGGCTGTGCGGCCTGTACGGGGATACCTTCTGCCACAACAGCAGCCATCATCAGGCGGTACGCCGCCTGGCCGACGGGCTGGCCGCGGACAGCCGCTGCCCGCTGGACGATGTCATTGAATCACTTCATCACACGAAGCTTCCGATCTACGCCGTCCAGTGGCATCCGGAGCGTATGTGCCTGTCGCATGAACGTGCGGACACCGTCAACGGCCTGGAAGTGTTCCGCTTCTTCAGCAGGCTCTGCGGCGGCTGCCCGGCAGCAGCAGGCACTGACCACGAAGGGCAGACAATGTCAGACGGCATGGGATTATAACAACAGACAAACCCCGCACTGCACGCAGACTGCAGGCGGGGGAGTTGTATTCTCTGAAGCCGGTATCCCTGATTCTCAGCTGTGCTGCGTCGCCGGACCATTGTACTCCAGGCACAGCATCGTCATATCGTCAAACTGCTCCGCGTCCGCAACAAACCCGTCTACCGATTCCTTGACATTGGCAAGGAGCTTTTCCGGCTCCGCGTCCGGCTCTTTGTTCAGCGCGTTCAGCAGGCGCTCCGTGCCGAAGAGAACCTCGTCTTTGTCGGTCGCCTCCACGACGCCATCCGTGTACACGAACAGCCTTGCGCCAGGTTCCATCATGATCTCATAATTCCTGTAGACAATTCCTTCCAGACCGCCGACCACAAAGCTGTGCGGGTCTGACACCATCTCATACACACCGCCCGGCTGTTTCAGGTACGGGTACTCATGTCCGGCATTGGCTGTCGTCAGCATTCCTGTTTCAAGATCCAGGATGCCCAGCCACACCGTGACAAACATCTCCTCACGGTTGGTCGCGCAGATCGCTTCGTTCGCGCTCTTCAGGATCTCGGCAGGAGACTTGCCCATGCGCGCATTGTCCACCAGAACGATCGTGGACGCCATCATGAACAGCGCCGCCGGCACACCCTTGCCTGACACATCCGCGATAATGGCACACAGATGGGTCTCATCAATCAGGAAGAAATTATAGAAATCACCGCCGATCTCTCTGGCCGGTTCCACGGACGCGTAGATATCAAAGTCCTTCCTGTCCGGAAATGCCGGAAAGACACTCGGGATCATATCCATCTGGATCCGCGCGGCCAGGGACAGCTCTGTGCTGATTCTCTCCTTCTCCGCCGTTACCCGGGTCAGATGCGATACATAGTCATGGACCTGCAGCTCCATCCGGTCGATCGCGTCGGCAAGCTGCCCGATTTCATCCGTGTTCTTGATGGTATTCGTCAGCTTCTCTCCCGTCCGGACATTTTCTGCGGCAAAACGTGTCGCTTCGGCCGTAATCACATGAATCGGTCTCAGCAGAGAACGCGTCAGTTTCAGGCTGAGCCCTATGATGATGAGCAGAGCGGTTATGGCCATCGCCAGCAGGACCTTCCTGACATAGGAATTCCGCACCTCAATCATCTTGTCCATCTGCCGCTGTACGCACAGAATCGCCTTGCATTCCCCCTCGGAATTGATCAGAGGGATCATCGCCGTGATATGCGGATCCGTCTCGATATATCCCTTGTCCCGGACCACCAGTTCCCTGGCGGAATGGTACTCATAGATCTGCCTGTACTTGAGCGCGTACTCTTCGTTCGTCGTCTCCCGGACATAGCCGAACTCATACTGCGTATAGCTACTCTCCTGGTTCATGGTAGAGAACAGGAAGGTGATATGCTGGTAGTCGGAAGTATCCGGCGTGATCACATAGATAAATGTCGATCCGGTCTCATTGCAGATCGAGGACAGCCGGTTCCAGGTTTCCTCGTATTCTGCCCCTTTCCCGCCGCTGCGCATAAACTCGTCGATCTTATCGTGGTCCACAAAACGCGCCGCGATCCCTGCCGTGCGGAACGCGCCTTCGGAATACTGATCCAGAAGTGCCTGCGTCACCTCCTGATAACCGATCACGCTCACAAGCACTGTGAAAGCAACCAGCACCACAACCAGTATCAGGATTGTTTTGACGATAATGTTTTCCCTTATCTTTTTCATTGCTTCCCTTCGTCAGATCCTGTCACGCCTGTTCTTCCTGCGCTTCCTCTTCTTCCTTCTGCCTGTAATATGCCTCTATTCCGGGTCTTGCGGCAATATAATACTTTTCCAGCCGCCTGTCAAAATGTTTTCCCATGCTCTCCATCATGATGGAATCGGCCTTCTCAAAAGACATCCGGTCCTTATACACACGCTTGCTGACCAGCGCGTCATAGACATCAGCAACCGCCATGATCCGCGCCTCGATCGGAATCGCGTCCCCTTTCAGGCCGTCCGGATAGCCGGAGCCATCCATCCGTTCATGGTGGAAATGCGCCACATTTTCGGCGAGTACCTTGAAGCTTGCGTCATTCGTATCCCGCAGGATCGAGTGAAGCACCTTTGCTCCCTCCGGCGCGTGCAGCTTCATCTGCTCAAATTCCTCCGGCGTAAACCGCCCCGGCTTTCTGAGCACTTCGTCATCGACCGCGATCTTCCCGATGTCGTGCAGCGGCGCCGCTTTGATGAGGTTGTCCCGGAATGTGGGCGTGATCTGATTCTTCCAGGTAAACTCCGGATCCTTCATAATCTCGTCCATCAGCAGTCCGACCACATCACTCGTCCGTATGATATGTCCCCCTGTTGAATTGTCCCTGCTCTCAACCAGCTTTGCCATGCTGCGGATCAGGTTATTATGCATCTTAACAATATCCTGTGTCTTTTCCTTGACCTCTTTTTCAAGATTCTGGTTGTAGTTCTTGATCAGGCCGATGTACTTCTGGTTGTTCGTGTCATCGGAAATGACCAGCTGATAGCCTCGTTTCCTGCTGTTCTGGTACAGATAATTGATGTCTACCAGATATGTTTTATCCTGCACAGAGTGAAGAAACTTATCCTTCGTTTCGTCTTTATTGAACGTTTCGAACCATTTGGAGAACCGCATCCCCAGCCTGGGTTTCTTCAGCAAAGACTGATCCACCGCCAGGCCATTCAGCTCGGGGAAGATCTCGCGCGCAATCTGGTTGCTCCCCAGATAGCGCATCCGGGAATCAATATGAATAAAGCCGGTGTCTCCTGTCTCCATCAGGGAATCAATTGCCGTATCCTCAACACTGTACAGGCAGAGGTAATTCGCGATGACAAGGTACATGATCTGCGCGAAGACATAGCCTGCGGGCGTCAGCTCGAAGCGGCGCGTAAAAAATCTGCCGCCGAAGAAGACAACCATCGTCACAACCTCAGGAAAGAACAGCAGCCAGATGATCCGTCTGGAAACCTGTTTTTTAAAGAAGAAGCTGTACAGGATAGCGGAAAAGCTCAGCACAAAATAGAGGCCCAGAAGAACATAGAACACCGTATGCACCGGCCCGTACACCTTATGCAGGACAATCATACCGTTTTCTTTTGTGGCATGGACTTCCTTGTAAAACAGGGTTCCTGACCCGATCGACAGGATGACAAAGTATACGGCCATGCTGGCACATACCATGCCGGTAGAAAACCATTTCGGCAGTCTGATCTGGCACATGCTGAAGATGTAGAAGGTGATGAACAGGATCAGGAAAGTCCCGCCCAGGTAGATGAGCTGGACAGCCTGAATCGCTTCTTCCAGCGTATTCGCGCGGGCGGACGAAACATATCCCAGGTTCGCGACCGGAATCAGCACAAAGATCAAGGACAGATTTACATTGAACTGCTTATGCCACATGTACACATATACACAGGATAAGCATGCTGACAGAATAAAGAAGAAGTCGTAGTATAATCCGATGTTCATGATTTCCGCTTTCCTTCCGGGGTCATACGAAGCATGCCGGTATGCAGGACGGATTGCGCTGTCTGTTCTGCTGCAGTCCGCCCTGCATTCTTGTTCTCACCAGGCTGCCGCGTCATTACCCATGCAGCACATGGATCTGGCAGGACTGCATGGTATCGAGCGCCGCCCGGTGGGCCGCCGGCGTCACGCCGGCGCAGCATGCAGCGTCCACACTGATCTTCACCTCCGGCATGGCGGCCTTCAGAAGAAGCGCATTGGAGACCACACAGATATCGGTGCACAGACCGACCAGCTCCAGCTCCAGTTCCTCCTCTTCGGCGCGTTCCCTCAGATCTTCTGCAAGCGCAGTGCAGCCGAAAGTCGGCTTCTCATAGATCTTTGCCTCAGACAGAAGCGCGGCAATCTCCGGCCGGATCCGCCAGCCGTCCGTTCCTTTGATACAATGCGAAACCGGCAGGTTCCGGCCTTCCTGTGTCGTCAGGTAGTCCTCTCCATGGGTATCCATCGTCGCGATGACATCCTGCGCGGGATAAGAACGGATCTTCTCACAGACCGCGCCAACGATCGCTTCCGCTTCCTTTGTCCCAAGCGCCCCGTCGATAAAGTCATTCTGCATATCGATCACGATCAATATCTTTCTCATGCCTTGCTCCTTTTATCCCATAAGAGCCAGCCGTGCCGCTCCTGTCGCTGTCTCTTCTCTCTGCTCACTCAGCACCGTCCCGCGCCCGAACATCTCTCCGCACAGACGGCGGAGCAGATCGTTGTTTCTCAGCGCGTTGCCGCACAGAAGGAGCCTCGCGTCGTCCGGCAGCGGTTCCATCTTCTGATAAGCCTCATGCAGTTCTCCCAGAACACCCTTGTAGAAGCCAAGCACCAGTCCGCCCAGCGTCAGGTTCGTCATGCTGATATTCGTGACACTGCCGCGCATGGCCGGGTTGGAGCGTGTTCCTCTGAACTTCGTGTCCACTTTCAGGTCCGCGCCACCTTCATATGCTTCCCAGGCGGCTTTTGTCATCACCTGGAACATGTCATCCTTAGACACTTCGTTTCCGCTGCCCTCCACGACAGACCGCAGGAAGCCGTTCAGCATCGCAAAGGACGTGCCGCCGCACAGTCCGGCGCCAAGCAGGAGATACTTTCCTCGTACGTAAGGTCTGCATTCCAGGTCATTTCCTTCCGGTACGCTGTCCGCGATCATCGAGATCTGGCTGGACGTTCCGATGTTGATCACGATATCCTTGTCGTCCTGCACCAGACCCATAATCCCGGCCTGGTTGTCTCCGATCGGAATCATCACTTCCGTCCCGTCGTCCATCGTCCCGACAAACTGTTCTTCGGATGTTGTCTCAGGAAGAATCGAAGGATCGATCCCCGCCTTCTTGCACGCTTCCCTGTCAAAGTCTTTCCCTGCCAGGTGATACAGGCCGAAGCTTGCCGCATTGCTGGCATGCATCAGCGGACGCGCCTTGCCGCACAGACGCAGGGCGATATAGTCCATGATCGACACGATGCAGGCAGCTCCCGCCGGAACCAGGCCATTCTTCAGGTTATAGAAATGCGTGGTCAGTCCAAAGCCGGTTGCCATGGGATAACCTGTCATCTCTTTCAGTTCCTGGACATAGCTCTTCCCGTTCTCCTGCAGCTGATTGCCCCGCTCGTCCTCCCAGGTCGTCAGCGGAGAGACCGCCCTGCCTTCCTTGTCCACATAAAGCATTCCGTGCATCTGCCCGGTAATGCCGATCCTTTGAATGTCCGGCCACTTTTCCTTGTATTCCTTTACCAGTGAGAAGCACTTCTCCAGAATCCGGTCCGCGTTCTGCTGCCTGATCCAGGTCTTCTCAGACACAATCGCTGTATCATTGGGGAGCGTTTTGGAAGCCACCTGTGTGCAACCTTCACTGTCAATGACAACAGAGCTGACCGATGTTGTTCCGATGTCGATTCCAATCACTTTCATAGCAGACCCTCCTGACAGAACCACAATTGTTATGATCATTATAACATCAATACGGTGCAGATATGCCCCGATCTGCCATTTTTCTGAACGCTTTTTTCTGAATGCCTTTCTCAGACAGAGGCTGCATTTTCTGCAAAAGGTTGACAGAGCGGTTCAGAAGTGATAGTTTTACTCCTTCCGAAAGGAATGTTTCATGGGATCAGTTCCGCCGCCGGCGGATCTTCTGATCCGGGAGGGCTTGCCGTGAAAGAGCAGAATGAAATCATAAAACGACTGTCGCAGGTCGGCATACTGGGCAATGTGTTTCTGTCCGCTTTTAAGCTGTTTGCGGGAATCTTCGGAAAATCGGGCGCCATGGTCTCGGATGCCGTCCATTCCCTGTCCGATGTCTTCGCGACACTGATTGCCTATATCGGCGTACGGCTGTCCAGACAGCCGGAGGATGAGGAACATCCTTACGGGCATGAGCGGCTGGAATGCGTGGCTTCCCTGGTCCTTGGGCTGATCCTTGCCGGAACGGGACTCGGGATCGGATATTCCGGCATCCAGAAGCTCCTGCACCCGGAATCCATCCAGGTTCCGACGCTGCTTCCGCTGATCGCGGCAATTGTGTCGATCGCCGTCAAGGAAGGCATGTACCGGTACACCATGCACTACGCAAGGATCATGGATTCCGCCGCGTTCAAGGCAGATGCCTGGCATCATCGCTCCGACGCGCTCTCCTCGGTCGGTTCCTTTATCGGCATCGGTCTTGCCAGGCTCGGCTATCCTGTCATGGATCCCATTGCCAGCCTGATCATCTGCGCCCTGATTCTGAAGGTTTCTTTTGATATCTGCAAGGATGCCCTGGACAAGATGCTGGACACGTCCTGCGATCATGACTTTGAACAGAAGCTTGGCGCCTTTATCGAACAGCAGCCCGGCGTTGAGCATATTGATCTGCTGCATACCCGCCAGTTCGGCAGCAAGATCTATGTGGATCTGGAATTCACGGTCAGGAAAGGGATCTCTCTGGTCGACGCGCATGCCATCGCGGAAGACGTGCACCGCCGTGTAGAGCAGCGTTTCCCCAATGTAAAGCATGTCATGATTCACATGAATCCCGCAGAGGAAAAAGTGCACAGTCACTGATCACAGGCCGCCGGTGACACACCTGAAAATGCCGGTGACACACCTGAAAAAACAGACTCCGCCATGGGCGTGGCCCGAGGCGGAGTCTTGCTTTGTTCAGATGGTTCTTCCGGTTTTTCTGCCGGTTTTTCTTCCGGCTTTTCTTCCGGTTGATTCTGCTGATTCAATCTGCTGGTTGATTCTAATGGTTCATTCTGCCGGTTTACTTCAACACCACATCAGATACATAGAAATCTGTGAAGCCGGCCCAGTGCGGTGTGAAGCTCTCTACACGATCCCCGATGCAGTACAGATGAAGGCTCTCAAACAGGGGCAGCCATGCAGCATCTTCCCCGATGATCTTCTCCTCCAGAGCCTGGTATTCCGCCTCGCGTTCCTGATCGTCAACAATTGAAGGCGCTGCGGCGACGCGGTCGATAATTTCCTTGTCCGGATAGTTCAGGCTTCTCTGCTTCGTATTCTTCTCACTTCCGTAGAAGGTATACATAATGTTGGCCGGGTCATTGTAATCCATGCCCCAGGTCGCGACGAAGGATTCCATCTCACCGCTGCTCCGAAGATCCAGCCAGGCTGCATGTTCGTAAGACTTGAGTTCTGCATTGATTCCAACCTTCTTCAGCTGATCACAGATGTTCTGGCACACCAGCTGGATGTTGCCATCCGAAGAAGTGTCCATCGCGAGCTCAAAGGTAACCTCGTTCTCCTTGTATCCCGCTTCCTCCAGAAGCTTCTTCGCCCCTTCCGGATCGTAAGCGGCCGGCTCCAGCGCATCGTTGTGTCCCCAGATTCCGGTCGGAATGATGCCGGCTTCCCGGTTGGCATTGCCGTTGTAGATACCATTGATCATATAGTCGACATCAACTGCCATGCTGATCGCCTTGCGCACGGAAGCATCCTTCAGGTATTTCTGGTTCTCATTGAATATCATGAAAGTCATGCCAACCTTCGGCGTACTCACGACCTGATCCGCATACATCGTCTTATAGGTGGATTCCACAATGGCGGTATCCAGGGACTGCAGATCGATCAGGTCCAGCTCACCATTCTGGAACATCAGGTTCTGGGTGCTTGCGTCCGGAATGACACTGATGATGGCCTTCTTCACGGTTGGCTCGTCCCCCCAGTACTTCGGGTTGTACTCCAACGTGTAATGGTCATTGGCCACCCATTCCGTCACGACGTAAGGTCCGCTGCCGATGGTGTCCGCCGGATCCGTACCGAAGCCCTTCACACTCTCCATCGTCTCCGCGTCAACAATCGACATTGCCGGGGCAGACAATTCTGCGATGAAACCGGCATTCGGCTTGCTCAGCGTGATAGAGAAATGCGTATCATCCTTCACCTGGAAGCCCTCCAGAGAATCAGCCTCCCCGCTCTCAACTGCATCCGCTCCGGCAACCTCTTCCGGAATATCCATGTTCTCCTGACCCGCCTTCAGAAGGCGTTCAAAGGTGTACTGCACATCGCCTGCAGTCAGCGTATTGCCATTGGAAAACACAACATCATCGCGTATCGTGAAATCATAGGTCAGGCCGTCCTCGCTCACTGTATAATCCGTACAGAGGCTTGGAATCTCCTTTGCGGTGCCGTCCACCAGCCTGGTCTCAAACAGGCGGTCGAACACATTCATGGGTACAAGATAGTTGTCAGTTGTCTTTGCCACATCCATCGTGGACATGTCATAGAGAACCGCAGTGCGGAGCAGGCCATCCGATGCCGGAGCAGCTCCGGCCGTGATTCCTGCGAGCATGCCGGACGTAAGCGCGGCAGCCATGATGACAGATATTTTTCTTCTCATTGTGATCCCCTTTCCAGATTTTGATCCAGTTTCCAAAATCTATTGTGTACTCCGGTTATATTTTCCGATTTCTTCTCCGAAAATGCAAGTGGATGCCGGTCAAAGATGGTCTATAATGTTGTTAATTGACCATACGAATCATTCATCAAAGGGGGCCAATCTCATGAAGATCGCACTTGTTGGGCCAGGATTCATCGCGCAGGTCCACGCACAGGAACTCGCCGGTATGGGAAAAGAGATTTCTGTTGTGGCAGGAACATCCGAAGAGAAAGCCAGGGCATTTCAAAAAGCCTGGCACATCCCGGAATATACCCTTGATTTTGACCGTGTTCTTCAGGACGATATCTCAGTCGTTCATGTCTGCACCCCGCCTGTGCTTCATTATGAGATGGTGAAGAAGCTGATTCTTGCCGGGAAGCATGTGATCTGTGAGAAGCCCTTGTGCACATCGGCGGAGCAGGCCAGGGAGCTCTGCGAGCTGGCGCGGGAGAAGGGCATTGTCACCGCCGTCAACTTTAATGTCCGCTATCACGAAGCCTGCCGGCGGTTCCGGAAAAAGATTCAGGCCGGAGAACTCGGAAGGCTGATCCTTCTTCACGGATCCTATGAGCAGGAATTCCATGTACTTCCCGCAGAGTATTCGTGGAGGTACCGAGAAGAGACAGCCGGCCCGATGCGCGCGACGACAGAGATCGGCTCTCACTGGATTGACCTCGCCCGGTTCCTGACAGGCCTTGAGATCACCTCCGTAAGCGCGTCCTACGGCAGATTCACACCGGAACGCTATGTGAAAGACGGCATGATGTATGAAGAGGCGCTTCCCGGATCTGAGAAAGTCACAGTGGATTCTGATGACGCAGTTGTCTGCGCGTTCCGGCTTACCAACGGCGCGCTTGGAAGCCTGTTCCTCTCAGAAGTCACCCACGGCCGCAGCAACGATCTCTCCATCGAGATTACCGGTACGCAGAAGACCATCAGCTGGAACTCGGAAAATCCGTACCAGCTGCGGTCCGCAGCCAAATTCGGCGGAACACTGTGTGAAACCAATGCGTTCGGCGGCGGTTTCCCGAATACGTTCTCAGGCTTCTTCCGCGAAGTGTACGAGGATATCGACACAGGCAGGCCTTCTCCGGCCCCGGCCTACCCGACCTTCCTGGACGGATATCAGAACGCGGCAGTCTGTGAAGCGATCTGTGAAAGCGCAGGCAACGGTTCGGTCTGGACGGATGTAAAGTAAGATTCTTCTTATCCACCTGGCAAAGTCTGCGAAAGGCTCCTGACCGCTGCCTGCACAAAAGAGCGAGCCGCTGCTTTGCAATCACGCTTCAGCAGCTGCCCGCCAGGGATATCAATCTGTTAACTTACGATGACTTTCACTTTTTACTGCGTCCGTTCTGCGCGAAGCCGGAACGGTCCTCAGGCTTCTTCAAAGATCCAGACAAGCACCTGCTCCGGCGTCATTTCCTGAATCCCGTCCGGATCCTTCATCTCACCTTTTTCAGGATCCCATGTGAACCTGCCGGCTGACTCACCGGTAAAGGAGAAATAGGTTTCCGGATCAGCCAGCTTGACCGGGTATCTTTCATACCATTCCGGATAATACGCTGACATATACCGGTCTGCCAGCTGATAAGCCTCACAATCCTCTGACAGGCCGATAGCGCTCAGCTCCACACCTCCTCCCGGCTGTCCTGTCCTGCTGTCGGCGGGCGTACTGTGAAGTATGACCACACTGCCGTCTTCACAGGTTCCGAGGCTGATCCAGACATGGCCGTCGATACTCATGATGTCGCCCGGTTTCATCTCAGAATCATGATTGTATACCGGCGCTTCGACCTTCCTGGTATAATCTCCGAATCCCATCTCCGAGAGCATCTTTGCGTACGCGGACGCAAATGTCACATACCCTTCTTCACCGCTTTGGGTTTCGAGGGTATTGTACAGGCTCCAGCCGAGAAATCCCGAACAGTCCAGGCCTGCATAATAGTATTCATTGTACCCGCCATAAGGATAGTAGCTCGATGCGGGATCCGAATTGTTCTCATCCCCGTCTTTGGACTTGTAAGTGAAGTTCTCATCCTGCTCCTCAAAGAACCGCACCCAGTCCGGAGAAACTCCAATGGTCACTGCCTGGACGGAAGATCCCACGTCCTGCCAGTCCCAGCCGCCACCGTAGATATACAGTGTACAGCCCACCGGTTCCATCGCGGTCTTCAGGAAGTTCCCGATTGTCTTTTCCCCGCAGACCCCGCTCACCACAGGGGTGTAGTCTGTGGTCGCCTGTCCCGGCAGCTCTTTGGCGGACAGAACGGTATCGTCCTCTACCGTGAGCTCAAAGCTGTAGTTTTCCTTCAGCCTGTTCTGAACCGGATAATCATATTCGCCTTCTTCATCGGGAGTTCCGGGATCAATCCGAAGCAGAATCTCTTTCCCGTCGGTGACGAACCGATATAAAAAATCTTCCTTTGTATCCTTATTGACGTCCTCGCTGCCATATCTGTCCACGCCCATGTAATCAGCTTCGTACCGGGTTACATCAGCTTCTGTCTGTGCTGTCATATTGTCCTTTTACCTCCTCAGAATCATACTGCTGCATAAATCGGCAGGTACAAACTTTGCGGCTCAATATGCCGTCAGATGCTTGTTGCCATCCTTGACCTGGAATTCAGTGTCTGAAAGCTGTACATATTCCGTTCCGCTGTTATCACGCCAGATGCCATCCGCTCCTTCATAGAGCGTATACGACTGCCCGTTTTCATCCTGCGCATATACGACACCGTCATCATCGTCGTCATCATCGTCATCATCCTGGTCCGGATAGTATACAGACAGACGTTTGGTACCTTCGTAGACCTGGAACTCCGTATCTGAGATCTCGACATACTGTGTTCCGCTTCTATCACGCCAGTAGCCGTCTGTGCATTCATAAAGCGTGTAAGCGTTTCCGTCCTCGTCAAAGACCGTCTTCACATTACCCGAATAGGAGGGGTCTGAAGGGGCCGGCGTGTCGGACCCGGGATCCTTTTGGGATTCAGGCGGCGTATCGGAAAGGAAGCTGCTGGAAACATAGCCGGTGCCACTTCCGTACGCAACCTGATACCAGCCAATATCAGAGCCATTTCTCTGTACGGATCCAAGAACCTGTACCGCAGTCCCGCCTTCAAGTCCACCGATTGTCAGCTCATCCGTCGAGCAGCCCGTCCGCACGTTCAACCAGTCTGCAGTCACGTACATCGTCTTATCCATCGGAACAATCGAAAATTCGCTGACCTTGACCTCATCCTCCTTGCCGACGGCAAGCTTTGTATCATACTTCAGGACCTTGGCGGATATGATCGACTGCGCAATCTCCGGAATATTCGCCGCGTCAACAACAGATCCGGTGATAATGAACACCTCATTCTGCGTTGAGAAAACGGCCTGATAGACATTGACATAATGGCTGTTTGCAACAGACATGTCCGGAAGCTTCTCGCCGTTTGAGTAATGCTCAACCGTAATCACATTGCCGCCGTCACTCAGCGCAATCCACTTCGTCGGATCCACGATCTCTTTCCAGCTCTCACTCGGAAGCTCAATCGAAAACACGCCGTCCTGCGAGGTAAATGTTTCTGCTGCTGCCGGCATGGCGAAGCACAGAATGAGAATCAAAACAATAGCTGCAAGTGTTGATTTTCTGATCATCTTATACGCTCCCTTCTGATCATTTGCATTGATTTCCTTTTTCCTGTCAGTCAAAGATGATGGTCGGATACCGCTCTGCGGGTGTCTTCCAGTCAATCCCGTACTCATCATGAAGAATCCGCTTCTTGGCCTCCCAGTATATATGGCAGTATCCCAGGTAATCCCCCTCACCGATCTCGTCTTTTACCTTCTGGTCGACTTCCTTCTCCAGCCACTCCGGCAGGTCGTCCTGCCGGTTTTTATCTTGCGTATCCTCCATCCTGTCCTCCTGTTCTCCGGTCAGAGTCATTTTCCTTTGGCAGAGCCCGTACGCTCAGGCTGCAGCTTCCGCTCATGCATCAGTCTGCCTTGTCTGCCTCCTGATACAGCGCTTCCAGCATCTCAGGCGTGACAGACTTTACCTGATTGTAGATCACCTCACCGCGGCGGTTCAGCACAATCGTCTGCGGCAAAGTTGATCCGCCGTTGACGATCTTGAAGAGACTGCCGTCAGGATCCGTCGCAAAATTCATGGCATAATCGAAGTCGGAGAGGAATTCCACCGGATCCTTTGTGATAAAGAAATTGTGAATGCACAGGATGGAAACCTCGCCTTCGTGTTCTTTATACAGTTCATTGAAGTATGGCAGCTCTGCCACACATGGCGCGCAGTAGACCGCCCACAGATTGATGAATGTAACCTTCCCCCGTGTATCAGCCAGGTGGAATGTAGAACCGTCAAGGCATTCAGCCGTGAAGTCCTCCAGCTGCTGCCCGACTTCAAAGCCAACCGGCGCGTCACTGGTGTAATCCTGCTGCGCAGAGGCTTCTGCCCTGGCTGCAGCTTCTGTTTCCGGTTCTGTCTTCGCAGCTGCTTCCGTTTCTTCCTCAGCCTCTGTCTCCACAGCCGCCGCTTCCGACTCAGCGTTCTTCACGGCCGTGCCTGTCGCAGCAACTTCTTCCCCGGCAGCTTCCGTACCAACATCAATGTTCTCTGCTGTCTGGCTGACCACCGGGCGGGAATCCACGCCCTCTTTCTTTTCTTCTGCTTCCGTCCGGTCCGGGAGGTTGTACCAGATCAGGGCAGCACACAGCAGAAGGATGGCTGCGCTCCAGATGATCCTGCCCAGCCGTTTTCTCTTTTCAGGCGCGTCCGGTCCGTCGCCCGCACAGCCGCCCTTCGGTACCTTCAGGGTGATGCTGCCGGCCTTGATGGAGATCGCATCCTGACTGCAGAACTCCATACACTTGCCGCAGTTGATGCACTCATGGTCACCGACGTGCCGCACGTCCATTCCGCAGTTTCTCACGCAGGCCCCGCAGTGACTACACCGGCTCTGGTCCACCTTGACGCCGATGACATTGAACCGGTTGAACAGTCCGTAGATGGCGCCGAGCGGACAGAGAAAGCGGCAGAAAGAGCGGTACAGGAACACACAGGATGCTCCGATGATCAGCATGATGATAAACTTCCGCGTAAACAGAATCCCAAGCATGCCAAGCTTCGGGGCATTCACCGGATTCGACAGAAGCCCGATCGCCCCTTCGAACGTTCCCGCCGGACAGATATACTTGCAGAATCCCGGTACCGGGATACCGGACTTCAGGCCATACCACAGAGGGATCGCCACAGCGAAGACAGCAAGGATCACATATTTGAGCCGGGAAAGCACCCGTGTGACGCAGGACTTTCTGATCTTCGGCGTCGGGATCTTGTGAAGCAGCTCCTGGATCAGTCCCATCGGACAGAGCCAGCCGCAGATTGTCCGCCCGAGCACAACGCCGAACAAAAGGATCATGCCGAGCACATACCACCCGGTCCGGTGGCCGGCGGAAGCGAGCGCATTCTGAATAGCCCCCAGCGGACACGCACCCACTGCGCCGGGGCAGGAATAACAGTTGAGGCCGGGGACACACAGATACTTCGTCTTTCCCTGATAGATCTCACCCTTGAGAAAGCCTTTCAGATGCGCATTGTACAAAAGCGCGCTGTAGAGCTGGATCAGACGCCGCGCGGCGGGACGTTGCACCTGCCGCCATGAAGATTTTCCCTGATTATCCAAGGCCGATACACTCCGTACAGATATTGGCTGCTTTGACAAATACATCGTGGGCACTGCCGTTCGCAGCACCCATGACAATCAGCACGGCCGCAGCGGCCGCGATGACAAGCCGCAGCGTTCTTTTGCTCTTTGTGCCCGGGCCGTTCCCTGCTGCAGATATCTCCCCGGCAGCAGCGCCTCCGGCCTTTGGCGTTGCTGCCTGATCCTGCGCCGCCAGATGAGCGGCGCTCAGATCCCGTGTGGTACAGGCATCCTGCACCGGTTTCTCCGCATGCTCATCTTTCACGCCGAGCACAAGCCCTGCGGCTGTCATCCCGACGGCGATGAAAAAGAGCGGAAGAATCGGTGCGGCTTTCCGGGCCACGTCCTCCGTTGTGTAGATGGATTCCAGCGGATTCTCTGCCTTTCTGGCTGTTCCCTCCCGGCAGATGTCAATGGCTGATACACAAAGCAGAACCACCAGCAGCAGCCATAATATTGCCTGTATGGCAAGATATACTCTTACACGTGACATAGAAATCTCCTCCCTGCCCGGCAGCATGGCAGAGTGCGCTTACCGGCACAGGTTCGATTCATTCTTCCCCGACGATTTTGATTCTGCCCTGTCCGGCAGGGTCGGCATACTCGTCCGAAACCTCCCCGCCAAGCGGTCCGGTCAGGTAATTGATCACCAGCTGGTTATCAAGCTGTACTTTGTCCTGAAGTACCTTGCAGCCATCGAACATGGCGAATCCGTCTCCTTTCTCCTGCAAAATGTAATTGTTGGAGGCCAGCGAATACATTTTTTCCAGATCAAGCGCTTCCCCGCCAACCATTACATTCTGCACACGGTAATCCCCGTCCACACCGGTAAACATACTGTTCTCATCCTCTGTGCAGGAAGACTCCACGTCCGCATGAATCTCATACGTGATACCGGCGACCTGCTGGAATCCGCCGGATTCTTCCGGATAATCCTTTGCGCCCCACTCAAGGGCATCCAGGAGCTGCTGTCCTGTCACCTCGAGCACACACAGCTGATTGCCGAAAGGCTGCAGATTCAGAATGGTGCCATAAGTGATGTCTCCTGCCGGAATCTGAACCCGGACCGCACCGCCGTTCACGATCGCAGCATCCGCGCCGGAAGCCGACAGATACGCATCCGCAACCAGATCCCCCAGATTGGTCTCCTCCTTCCGGACAATCCGGACCGGAGCTCCATTCTCATCAACCTCTTCCGGATCATAGATCACCAGATCATACGGAGTGGCAGCGATTACCTTCTCCATCTCCTGCCCGAGTTCTCCTATCTCCCCGTCCAGAGGATCCGTCATATCGTTCTCGATGCCGGTCAGCGAAGGAAGGGAAGGCGTATTGTTCCAGACATAGAACTCATGGCTGACGCTCCCGTCCTCAGCGCTGATCCTGACGCAGCCGATTCCGTTCATCTTCGTCCCAAGTCCCATGCGGGGAACTTCATTTCCTTCCTTGTCACTTACGGTGACCTGGTCGGTATCATGGCTGTGGCCGTCAAGCACGAGATCGATCCCCGTTGTGTGGGAAATGACATCCTCATACGTCCAGGGTCCTCCTTCTCCGGGTCCTCCCAGGTGAGACAGCAGGAACACATACGCCGCGCCTTCTGCACGGGCAGCATCCACGGAAGCCTGGACGGCATCATAAACCTTCTGTCCGGTTTCATCTTCCTGCATGAAGGAGTATATATAGTTTCCTTCTCCGTCCTGGAAATAAGCCGGGGTGGACTGTATCACTGTTTTCGGCGTTGTGACTCCGACAAAACCGATCTTTGTCCCGTTTACCTCCTGCACCAGATACGGATCAAAGACCAGCTCACCCTCTTTGTTGAAATTACAGGAGATATAGGGGAATTCCGCCTTCTCAGTCAGCTTCAGGAACGTCTCCATGCCATAGTCGAACTCGTGATTTCCCGGAATCGCGATGTCATAAGCCATTTCATTCATCAGATCGATGATCGAATCTCCCTTGGAAAGTGTCCCGATGGGTTCTCCCTGAATGGAATCCCCGCAGTCCGCCAGGATCGTATCGCAGCCATCCGCTTCGAGTACTTTACGGATCTGCTCCAGTCCCTCATACCCGAAGTTTTGATCGACACCGCAATGGACGTCGCTGGTCGCCAGAATCACGATATCATGCTTCTCCTCAGGCTCCGCCTCGGTTTCTGCAGCGAAGGATGCTGCGGCCATTCCCGCAGACAATACAGCAGTCCATACAAAAAACAGCGCTTTCTTCATATGCGATTCCCTCCTTTTCCATATTGAGATGTTGGGGTCAAAAGTACCTTTTGCCCCCAACTATGATACCTCCTTTATACCACAGCCCTGCATGTTTAAACAGTATTTGATTACAACGCACAGCACGGAACCCGTAATCGACTATGATCTGACAACAGAAATCACATTCCCGCTCAGATAATTCCGGTATTTGTCATCACAGGTGACAAAGATCACCTGATTGTTCCGGGCAAACCGTTCAATCAGGCTGCAGGACTGCCGGACCCGCTTTGGATCCATATCCGTGAAGGGATCATCGAAAACAGCCAGCCCGCCTCCTTCCGGATACAGATGCTCCAGCATGGCCAGTCTGAAGGCCAGAGAGACGGTATCCTTTGTTCCATCCGAAAGGATGTCATAGGTCAGTGCAGACGGGCCGCTGGCAAGCTGTACTGACATCTGCTCGTCCATTGCGTGCAGCTGAAGGGATCCGTCCGTGATCTCTTCCAGATACGCGCGGAACCTTGTCTCGATATCCTCGACGGGGTTGTCTTTGCTCTGTTCCTTCAGCCTGCAGAAAACACCATAGATGTTCTTCCAGTGCCCATATTCCGCCTTCCGTTCCCCCAGGACAGCTTCTTTTTCCTGCAGGTCATCGGAATACTCTTCCGCCGTTTTTTCTCCAAGGTTTCTTTCTGCCGCGCGCAGTCTTTCACTGTGTGTCTGTATCTGACTCTCAAAGTCTTCCGATTCTTTCCTGAGGTCTGCGTCATACTGGTCCGGATCATCGATCCCCCGGTATTCCTCCGGAATCTCTTCCATGGATTCCAGCTGCTTCTTCTCCTTGTCTTTCTTTTCCTTCAGCTTTTCCATGGACGCCTTTAATTCGTCCGGACTTCCGTATCTTCCTTCATAATCAGCCAGAGTGGATTCCAGACCGCCGATCATCGCGTCAACCGTCCTGTGTCCGCACAGATCCGCAATCTGCCGCAGAATCTCGCTCTCTGTCTCAATCCCGGCAGGAACACTGTCATTGGCTGCCTTGATCTCTTCCCAGCTGCTCTCACCGAGAATTCGCTCGAGATGCATGTTCCGTTTCTCTGCTTCCTGCTCTGCCGCAGTATAAGAGGCGGACATCGTCTGCAATTCCTCCACACTTCCGGCACCATACTTCCGGTAAATGGACTGCAGATCCGATTCTATGGACGCCAGCTTCTGCCTGACGGTTTCAACATCGACCCCCATCGGCATCAGCTGCATATCCAGAATGCCCGGAATCCGGATGTCTGCCGCTTCTGTGATCTGTATCTCCCCTCCGGCCGGCTCCAGCGCCTTCCCGGATACTGCTGAAGTGACCGTCAATTCTGCAGGCCATGGTTCCCTGATCTTCACCGCCACGTTCATGCCGGCCAGCCTGCTTTCCTCCCGCTGTCTGCTTCTGATCAGTTCTTCCGCCAGCTTCAGGTCAGCAGCATCAACCGCCCTGTACTTTTCAAGTTCAGCCTGTATCTGAAGGCAGGACCGGCGGGCCGGCTCTGCTTTCAGGTACAGATCGTGAATCTGTGCCTGTCTGCGCTTCGTCTGAAGCTCCCTGGCTTTCGCGATGTCACTGCTAAGCCCCGGCCACCTCTGATAAGCCGCAGCCTGCTCCCTGATTTTTTCTTCCGTCTCCTGAATGGACCTTTCCAGATAGGAAAGCTGCCCCAGCAGTCCCCGGTACTGCTGAAATGTATGCCACTTTGTTTCCGCCTCTTTCTTCCTGCCCTGGAGTACCTTGATCTGTTCCCTTTCTTCTTCTGCTGCCTGTTCTGCTTTCAGCGCATCAGCCTGCCTGCTGCGCACTTCATCCAGCTCATAATATGCTTTTACAATCTCTCCCGCTTCTTTCAGCCATGGGTTCCTGTAAGTTGCCCGCTTCGGCCCGCCCTCCGGTGCGTCCGCGTTCCAGTCCCAGCGTCCGATCAGCGCGTTCATCTGTTCCTTGATGGCCTTCTCCATCAGATCCAGGGAAACACCGCCTGTTTCCAGGGCCGCGCGCTCCAGGGTGGAGGTCAGATCCTCCCTCGTATCTGACAGAGCATCCGCCTTCTTCCCCAGTGCCCGCATAATGCTCTCAACGGCAGCCTGGTCTCTCTTCCGGGAAGCAAACACGATCTCACCGTACACGCCGGCGCGGTATTTCAGCTCTTCTTTCAGTATTTCATTGATCTTATCATTCCCCTTGATCGAGGTCCCGTCCGGAACTGTGAGCCTGCAGCTTCCCGTTCCCTTCTCCCATTCCTTTTTCAGCTGGAATGTGCCGGAAGGTGTTTCAAAGACGAGCGCGCCGTCAATGAAATCTCCCTGGGGCCCGCTTACCTTCTTCGGAAAATACTGATCGATGAAATCCACATCTTTCCGGCCATCAAGCCTGACGTCCTTGAACAGCAGCAGATAGATCAGGTCAATGAGCGTACTCTTGCCGCTTTCATTTTCCCCGATGACAAGATTCAGGCCCTGCTCCAGTTCCAGTGCTTTTCCCGTCAGGCCGGCAAACTGTTCGCATGCGATCCGCTTGATTCTCATCCTGATGATCTCCTCTCATTCTCCCTGCAGCGCTGTATCAGCTCATATACCATCTGCAGTTCTTTCGGCTGATCGATGAACGCCTCCAGGAGCTGCGCCGCAAAGCTGGTCTGGGCAAACTCTTCGCGGATCCTGTCAACCGTGATCTCCTCGCTCAGTTCGCGATCCTCTGTCTCATAAGTGAGAAATGAGCCGAGCAGCTCTCTGTAGATTCTGTCCTTCTCCTGATACTCCGCCTGTCTGACAGAGCCCGACACCCGGATCCGGACAACTGCGTTCCGGTCTTTGCCGTTGACCGCCGCCTTGACGGCATCCGCAAGTGCCGTATCGCTGTCAGGTTTTACCGGGATATCAAGATCATAATAATGCACTTTGCCGCTCACGTACTTTCTTGCACATACGCTGGCTGCGGATCCCTGCTTTTCTATGGACAGGATGAATCCGTTTCCATCCGTGTGATTGTGAAGATCCGTCTGCTCGTGTGTCCCGGCATTAAAGATCTTATAGCCCGGTGTATCGGCGTCTTCTGATAAATGATCCGGATAGGGGATATGCGTATGTCCGATCAGCCAGACGTCCACCGGAATATGTGACAGTTCTTCCTCCGTCATGAGGAAATAGATTCCCTCCATGTCCGGCGTTACGCCCTTGATTGCCCCATGGGCAAGGCCGATGTTGATGATCCCTTCTGCCTGAATCTGTGCTTCCCTGATCCAGCCAAGATTGTTTTCCCTGGAATGCCTGGACTGACAAAACGCCGGGTACACTGCAATCTTCTCCTCACCGGCATCAAAAAAGTACGGCCTGAACTCTTTGATCAGCGTAATGTTGTGGTCTCTGGAGAAGAGCGCATGCTCAAAATCCTTCCAGACTTTTTCCTCCCCTGTGTAATAATCATGATTCCCGGGAAGCACAATCACGCTGCCTGTAAAAGAAGCCAGAATATCCGCGGCCTTCTTCACGTCAGAGACTTTTACCGTGCTTACGCTGTCGAAGAGATCGCCTGTCACAACGAACAGATCGCAGCCTTCCGCCTCTGCCTTCTGAACCATGTTCTGCAGTACGTCAAACCGGCTCTGAATCAGTTTCTCTTTCACTTCCGGATAGCGGTCATATTTCTTTCCCAAATGATTGTCTCCGGTAACAAACAGCCTTACCATCTCTTCTCCTCTCAGCTTCTTCTGCGCAGCAACCGAATTGCCTTTAACATCATGATAGCAAAATGAAAACCGGTATTTCAATACACGAAGCTGCAAAACCGGGAGCAAAAAAAGAAGGAACCATTGAAGTGGTTCCTTCCGTTATCCGTGATTCTCTGAAGCAGTGCTCTGAATGAAAATCCTGATGCTGTCCGAACGGTTCAATCGTCAAAATCAACGTCCTTGTCCAGGATACTTCCATCCGCAGCCTTGATCTCGTAATCATATTCCGTTCCGTCCGCGGTCTTCAGTTCAATCTCAAACTGCCATACACCGTCATCGAGATCTCTCTTGCACTTCACGTTCACTTCATCTGCCTTAAACCCGGCGTCCTTCAGCGCGATCATCTTAGCCTGAAGCTCTGAGATCTCACCTGCAACCGCCTCAGCTTCCGTTTCGAGTGTGCCTGCCGCCGCTTTAATCAGATCCGCATACTCTGCATCATCATCTGCTTCCCACAGGTCGATATCCTGCTCGACAATCTCGCCGGTGTTGACATCGATATCAAACTCATACTTGGTCTCGCCCGGAACAAAGAAGTCAACATCGTAGATCTCTCTTCCGTCATCCAGATCCTTCTCTGCCGGCTTGAAGATCACCTGTTCTTCCTTGACCCCGACTGCTTCCAGCGCTTTCTTCTGGGCGTCTTCCAGACTGATCGGTGCTGCGCTGACTGTCATTGATGCTGCCATAACTCCTGCGATTGCTGCCATAGTGATCATTGCTTTCTTCATAATTGTGTCCTTTCTTCTCGATATACGAGCTGTTTTCAAATCACTGTTTATTTTCTTTTCCTTTACAAGCCAGCCATGTTGACATGTTCTGTTCTTGTACCTCTTAATACGCGTCAGCCGCATCCATGGCTACTCATTCTCCGCAAAACACAGATCTTTCGGACAGAAACAAAATGATCATAAATATTACAGCTCAGCAGGGCTTTTTCATAATGTTTTGACACCACAGCCAGTCACATGATTCACCCGCCAAAGCCGATTTCGGCAAGAAAAGAACTCCGGCTGACCGGCCGGAGTTCTTTTCTTCACAGACGATTCCCTGAAAAACCGGAATCCTTATTCAGGCCGCCGGTTCCATCTCGGTCTCATCCTGTATGTACCTATAGATATATTCGTCCGCCAGGTCATCAAGCCTGCCGCTTTTTTTCTCTTCTGCCAGAAACCCGTTCACGTAATTCAGCAGATCCTCAGCTCCCTTCGGCATGAGGACGCCAAGCTCGCCATGTGTGAAGGGTTCATAGATGAGCGGTGCAGCCAGACGGCTGTCCTGCCCGACATAATAGCCGGCTTCCATGACCTCGGTGATCATGACATCTGCTTCGCCATCAGCAACCAGTCCCGGAATCTCCTGGTTTACATTATGGATGATCAGCTCTGCGTCCGGCAGGTTCTCCCTGGCAAACTTCTCGTTCAGCCCACCCGGGTTTTCCATCACGCGAACCTCCGGCTGGTTGACCGCATCAAGGCTGATATATTGATCCGCGTCTTCCGCGCGGCACAGAACAGTCTTTCCATTTTCAAGGTATCCGTCCGACATCAGCGCCTGCTCTTTGCGGGCATCGGTGATGGTGATGCCGCAGATAGCAAGGTCAAACTTTCCTGCAAGCGTATCCTCCATCAGCGTCGGCCATGATGTCTTCACATACTCGATATCGACGCCCAGATCCAGAGCCATGTCCTGCGCAAGCGCCGCGTCAAAGCCTACGTATGTGCCTGTGTCCGGATCCAGGTAAGACATGGGCTGATAGTCCCCTGCAGTGCCGACCTTAATGACGCCGCGCTCTTTGATGCCGGCCACAGTTCCGGTCTTCCCGCCTGTGTTGTCCTCTTTTTCAGTCTCTGTGCTGACCTGCGCAGCTGTGCCAACTGCTTCTTCAGCCGCTGCAGCATAGCCGCACCAGACCAGCATCATCGCTGCCATCAACAGCATCGACAGATATCTTTTCATCATCTCGTTCTCTTCTCCTGTTCTGAAAGAATCAATGGCTGTAATTACAATCCCATTATACGCCGGATCATTCCGTTTTTCTTCCTGTACTGTCATTTCTCCACACACGCAACGAAAAGATACAAAAAAAGGCCGGCCGGCATCCAGCTCGGCTGACCTGTCTTGATGATTCTATAAGTCATGGTTTTTTCCTGCAGGACGAAACGATGAAAAAGCTGTTATCTGAAACCCCTGTCTCTGCAAGGATCAAGTCACACCGGCCTGCTCTTGCGTATATCCGGGAATGATTCTTGCTTCGACCGCGGAGGTCTCGCAGGCCTCCCCATTCAGCGTGATCACAACACGGAGCGGGTTTTCACCGATCATCTCATAGGAAAAAGAATATACGCCTTCTTCCTGATCCGCTGCCTGGCCTGTCAGTACCCCATTTCCACTGTCCGTAATATCAAGTGAAAATTCTGTTCTGTACAGAGATTCCTCTTCCGGCGTGTAAAATGCAAAGATCAGGTCTGTACAGTCAGGAGATATGCCATACGTATATGCGTCTCCTTCTTCCGACAAACCTGCATACCAGGCGTACTCGCTGACAGAATCCACCATCTCCGGATCTGCTTTCACAAGCGTGACTTCCACTTCCTGCCCTGACAGCAGATCGACTCCTGACACAGTGTTCTGGCAGGCAGATACCGGTGATGCTTTCCACGACACTTCGCTCCCGTCCTGAGAAGTAATAACAAGCGTACCCTCCTCGTCTATGGCATAGGTTCCGGCAAAGGACGACAATGCGCCATCCGATGATGTTTCACTGACAGACGCGGTCTGGCTTTCTGCATCCAGGAAAAATGTGTAAGAAACAGAGTCAAGATATCCCTGCCAGATACTCACGGACGAGGATTCCTGACCGGCAGTATCCTCTGTCTCCTGCGCATATACCATACCCGTCAGTCCAAGTGTTGCAATTGAAAGATATAAAAGAGCCGACAGTTTTCTGATCATTTTGCAATCTCTCCTTTCCTGCTGATATTAGAAGGATCCCCTGTCCTCACAGGGAAGACATGGGGATCACTGCAGTTTCTTACTGAATTGTGTATGGTTCCATTCTCCGGAAGGTCAGTGCTCACCCGGTCCCTGTGGTCCACCCTGCGGCGCTCCACCCTGCGGTGCCTCGCCCTGCGGTGCTTCACCCTGGAACTGTCCGCCCTGCGGCGCTTCACCCTGGAACTGCTCACCCTGCGGTGCCTCGCCCTGCGGTGCCTCGCCCTGGAACTGCTCGCCCTGCGGTGCTTCACCCTGCGGTGCCTCGCCCTGGAACTGCTCGCCCTGCGGTGCCTCGCCCTGGAACTGCTCACCCTGCGGTGCCTCGCCCTGCGGCGGCTGACCATTCTCATTCTGCATCGCCTGGCGATCGTCCTTCATCGCCTCACCGTTCGCAGGATCATGTTCCGCGTCATACGGATCCTTGTCCGTGGTCCCCCACGGATCACGCGCATCTCTGGCTGCTTTCTCCGCACACGGCTTTGTCTGGGGCTTCTCATTCGGCTTAAAGAATCTCGATGTTGCTTTTGATCCGGTCGCGCCATTCTCATTCGGTGTCTTTCCATCCGGAAGGGCAGGCTTTCCGCTCTCGTCCGCCTTCGGCTGATTTTCGTTTCCGGCATTGCCTGATTTCTGCTGATCCGTATTGTTCTGCTGATTTTCCTTCGGCGGCTGCATCGAACGGTCTCTCAGACGGAACGCAGGCGGCATCCCTTTACCCGGCGTTTCTTTGTTTTCCGCATTCTCAGTGGTTTCTTCCGCAGCAACCGTCAGAGCTGCGTTTCCCTCTTCCGCTCTCGCGGTCATCGCGCTCCCCATGGTCAGCATCATGCTTCCCGAAAGGATTCCTGCCAGTATCAAAGTTTTCTTTTTCATAATAAATACCTCCTTTATATGGTCCTGTGTCTGTTCCAGCTGGCGGAAGCACTGCTGCGCTTCCTGACAGTGACCAATATAAAGGAGGTTTGTAAGACGAACGTTAGCCGTATATTAGCTGAACGTTAAATTTCGATATTTCATAGTTTCTTTGGCAGCTCTATCACAAACTCGATGATCTGGTCCGGAAGATACTTCGCCTGCGCGCTGCCTCCGCCCTGCTGCGCGATCGCGCGCACAACCGCAAGGCCAATTCCGGATCCTCCTGTGTTCCGGCTTCTGGAAGAGTCCGGACGATAGAAGCGGTCAAACAGCTGATCCGGATCTGCCTCCGGCAGCATGTCGCAGTCATTTCGGAAGGTAAGCTGCACCATCTTCCGCTCTGCGCTAAGCGCGACGGAAAGAAATCCATTCTCTTTGCCGTATTTCACAGCATTGTCCAGCATCAGCTCCAGCAGCTGCTGGTACTGATCCTTCGGAAAATGCATCTGCACGCCTGCTTCGATCCGGGTCTGTATGCGGATGCCGCGAAGGGACGCGCTCTCGCGAAAGACACCGATCGTATCTTCCAGAATCTGTGAAGCGTCAAACGTGGTCGACGTAAATGCAAAAGTGCCGGATTCGTCCATCTTTGCCAGCGTCAGCATCTGTTTTGTCAGCTCAGACAGACGAAGCGCCTGCGCGCGGATGTTGTCAAGCCACTTTGTCTTGCCGCCATGCAGTTCCTGCACATCCACATTAGAGACAATCACCGACAGAGGTGTCTTGAACTCATGTCCCGCATTCGTAATGAACAGCCGCTGCTTTTCCATGTTCTCCGCAATCGGAGCGATCGCCTTCTTCGAAAGGAAGACAACCAGCACCAGGATCAGGAGCCACAGAGCCACACCCAGCATGACTGTGATCAGTCCGATGCGGATCAGCGACGCTGTTTCCTGGCTGATATCCAGAAAGGCGTAGGAAACAGATCCGTCCGGATCCTGGGATGCGTAATAAAGATAGCCGTCCACGGATCCTCTTTCTTCCTGCAGACGAATCGCAGCTTCTCCATCAGATAACGTCTCCCCTGCAGGTTCCTTCCCCGGTTTCTCGCCCGGGCCTGACGGCGGTTCGTTCCCGGGCCTGCCCTCTCCTTCCGGAGGAAGTGCCTCACCAAGGGAAACCTGCGCCGGTTCCACTTCCGTCTCACCTGTCGCCTCCGGAGCAAATGCCACGTCCGCTTTGTTGATCAGGGCAATCATCTGATCAAACTCCAGATCAGAAGCATGCGTCAGATCGCTGAACGTAACCGTGCCGGCAGCATCAACACGCACTATGAAGTAGGCTCCGAATCCCCGGCCGCGGTCGTCCGGAATCTCTTCCGGCCCCCGCATACCGCCCGCTCCGCTGCCCGGTACCGCTCTCAGATTCTGCTCCACGATCTGGTTCAGCCTGGAACGGCTCTCATTCCTTGTCACCGCATCATTGATGATGTTGACAGACGCAAGAAAGACAGCCAGCAGAATGGTTACCACCAGCATAGTCGTCATAATAAACTTTCTCTTCAGTTCATTTACCATGACATCATCCTTCCTGCACGGATGCCCTTGTTCTGTCTTCCCGGATCAGGCAGCCTTTCTCAGAAGCGGGATCAGTACACCGCCGGCTGCATTTCCTGCTGTCATGACCAGCAGATACAGAACGGCCGTGCCGCTCCAGGCCTTCCCGACCGTGAAATAATACATGTTAGCCACACAATGCTCGAAACCGCACAGGACAAAAAAAGTTACACCAAAGAAAACCGCGAGATACTTCCCGGTCTCATGCGGTATGTTCCTGTATCCTTCCACTGCGATATAGATCATGATGTCGCAGAAAACAGCCAGAATAAACGCGCTGAGCAGCCCCTGCCCAAGCTTTGCCTGAGAGATACTGCCAGCCTTTTCTGTCAGCTGGGGCGCCAGTCTGGTCTGCAGCTCCAGAAAAGCAGTGAGCAAAGAACCGATCAGATTGCCCACCCAGATCAGAGGAAGCTTCATTGCGTAGGACCGGTCCTGGTCGAATACATAACATACTCTTCCGGTGAACAGACTGAATCCGAACACACAGACCGAAAACAGGCCGACGGAAAAGAAGACTGCTCCTGCTAATTTGGAATCGCACAGCAAGTATACGGTTCCGCCGATTGAAATACTGATTCCCGCAAGAATGCCGCTTATGACTGTTTTCATATCCTCACACCTTATATCATCAAAACTCCAGCGAATCCACCTGATCGGTCAACTCTTTGATTCTGTCCAGACACTGCCTGATCTTTTCCCTGTCCTGCCTTGTCTGGGGGCTCTTGTCACGAAGCTTACAGATCTTCCTGCTGTAACTGAGGATGGAAGCCTTCTTAACCACTTCCCTGATTCTGTCTGTATCCTCTGTTTCCAGGTACTGCACCATAAAGGAGCGGAAAAACGCTTTGGCCGTCTGATAGGAATAGCCCATGAAATCTTCCACAACCTTCGGATCGTCTTCCCCCCGAACCACGTAGAAATAATAGAGGTCGCCGATCTCCATGATCGGATGGCCTTTTGCGACCCTGTCCATATCGATCAGGAGAGGCTCTCCGTTCAGCAGGAATATGTTATTCGTATGAAAATCCCCATGGACCAGATGCGTGGAGACCGGAAGCGCAGACACCAGTTTTCTGCACTTTGAAGCCAGTTCTTCATCTTCGCATCCTATCCCGAAATCAATATAGTCCATCAGCCGTTCGGAAGCGTCCGGGAATCCATCGGCATCAGAGACGGCGGTATTATGAATTCTGTGCGCGAAATCCGCCATAATCCCGGCATAATGTTCCACATGCCTCGGGGACCTTGCAATCAGCCTCGAGATGGTTTTCGCGTCCACCAGCTCATACATGGCCCCATACCGGTCTTTGACAGAAACAATTCCGAAAGAAATCGCTGTGGGAATCCCGAGGATAAAGGCCTTGCGGCTGAGCGCAATCTCCTGCTCCACATCATGGTAGGTATTCTTTTCGTTGAATACCTTTATGATCAGTTCATCGTTATAGCGGTATACTTCTCCCTTGGCGCCGCGTCCGATCACTTCACAATCGTCTATGGAAACCTCACGGTATTTCCGGTACCGACCTTTTTCGGAGTCAAATGTGCCGGGCCAGATAAAATTAATATGCTTGATATATTCTTTGAACGCTCCGGTCTTGTTCAGGGAAAGCTCCACCATCTCAGCAATGGATTTGTAATACCACAGCTGCATGGCAGAATCACTCTGATTCAGATCCTGCCATAACTCATCTCCTTTTTCGGAATAGATTGCCGACAGGGAGCGTATGTTCGCAAGCTTTTCCGCGAGCCAGAGCATCTTCACACCGATATCCTCGCTGTTTCTCAGAACACGCAGCGACTCTTCCTTCCGCTGATTCCAAGACTCTTTCCAGTCTACTCCGGGAACATCCGTCTCCGATTCTGATGACACCAGATCCGCGACTCTTTTTCCGAAACGCTTCTCGATCTCTTCAAGGGTTCCGTCTGTATCCTCCACAATATCATGCAGGATGCCTGCCGTAATAACTTCCTTATCATCTGTCATACCGGACAGAATCTGTGCCACTTCCAGCGGGTGGAAAATATATGGCGTATTCCCGAATTTGCGGACCTTTCCCTGATGCATGATCGTTGCATAGATGATGGCCTCTTCCAGAATATTCATCATAGCGGTCTGTGCCTCCGACGAAACAAACGACAAAAGAAATCGTCTTTTGCCGTTTCCTGTTATTCCAATATGGATACATTCTCATTTTCCGGAAGGTCTGTCAATGGTTTCATGCCAGGATGCGTACGCCGTCCTTGAACACCTCCCGCACACTGAGATCCTCCTGATCCAGCAGCACGCAGTCTGCGTGTTTTCCCACTTCAATGGTTCCATACTGGTTCAGGATCCCGATTGCGCGCGCCGGATTGTATGTCGCGCACCGCAGCGCCTTCTCCAGCGGAATACCCATCTGTCTGACAGCAGTCTGCAGGCACCGGGTCAGACTGCAGACAGCGCCGGCGAGCGTCTCTGTGCCCGCCAGTGTGGCCCTGGTTCCGTGAACCTCGACCGCCTGCCCGCCCAGTATCATGGTTCCGTCCCCCATACCGCAGGCACGCAGGGAATCACTGATCAGAATGATCCGCTCCTCCCCGAGCATGTCGAAGGCAGCCCGTACCACAGCCGGATGGACATGGTTGCCGTCACAGATCAGTTCCGCCATCACCTGGTCCGAATCTCTGACCGCCCCGACAACGCCGGGCGAGCGGTGGGACATGGGAGGCATCGCGTTGAACAGATGGACCGCGTGACAGGCCCCTGCCTCAAACGCCGCCATGGCAGTCTCATAATCCGCGTTTGTGTGGGCAAGCGACACCCTGACCCGGTCCTTCACCGATGCAATATCTTGCCGGAAGTTGGGATTCTCCTCCGGCGCCAGGCCTATGATCTTAACCAGTCCGCGCGATGCTTCCAGAAACGATTCGCAGACAGACACATCACACGGTATGATGTAGTCTTCATTCTGCGCGCCCTTCTTCACACGGCTGATAAATGGGCCCTCCATATTGATGCCGACCAGATCCGCTTCCTGCGGGTCATGCTGCTCTTGTGCATAATCCGCAGCGCAGCGCAGAATATCGCGCAGCGTCTCCACCGGAAGCGTGAGCGTTGCCGGGCAGATCGCCGTCACACCCTGCGATGCTTCATAGCGCGCCAGCGTCCTGACAGCTTCCGCGGTTCCGTCACAGATATCTTCCCCCATGCATCCATGAAAGTGAATATCAATCAGCCCCGGGACGACATAGCACCCCGAGGCATCGATGATTTCTTCATCATTGTTCTTCTCTTCTGCTGACGGTTTTGAGACGCAGTCCGCTTCTGTCAGCGGTTTCAAAGCGCCCTCCGCCTCAGGACTGTTTTCTTCATCAGACAATCCCTGAAAGCGGCCGTTCCTGATCGTTATGCGCTTCTTCTCAAATCTGAACTCAGGTGTGTATACGCTGCCGTGAATGATCTTCATATATGCTGGTTCCTCACATCTTTGCTGTTCCGGTATTCCTTCGGCAAGCAGCCGACATAGCTTTTGAATATCCTTGAAAAATGCGCGACATCCTGGAAGCCAACTTCTTCAGAGATATCCTGTATCTTTCTTCCGTTGTCCTCTAACAGTTCCATCGCCCTGTCGAGGCGGATCCGGTTGATAATCTCAAAAAACCCTCTTCCCGTATATTGGTTGAGCAGCTTGCTGAGGTGCCAGCTGCTGACATAGCAATGCTGTGCCACATCGCTCAGGCTCAGTTTCCGGGTGTAGCTTTCCGTCATGAAGATCAGCGCATTTTTCAGGACATAGCTGTTCGCCTCAGCGCCCTTTTTCAGTCGCATTTCACAATTTTCGTTAACACATTTTCACCGAATCATACAACTGCCGGATTCCCTTTTGTTTTTTCATTTTGCCAGATAAGCTCTGGTATATTCTGCCGCAGCCCGGACAGCGGTGATGACATCCGCGCCGGACGCGATGCCGTTGAGAAACGCAGCGTCAAAGCAGTCACCTGCTCCGATTGTTGATACGCTTTCCACCCGCTTAACCGGAATATACTGATCCAGGCCTTCTCCAAGAACCAGTATCTGATTGCCTCCATCCCGGGCAATCACACATTTTGCCCCGTCATGAAGCAAAGATTCGGCAGCATCCCTGATTTCCGGCCTGCCTGTCACCTGCCGGAATTCCTCTGTTCCGGACCCCAGCAGGATGTCGCTCAGCGCAATCATCTTCTCCATCGAAGCTTTCCGCTCACCTTCATATCCGTAGGATTCCGCGCGCACATTGAGGTCAAAGACAATCATCGCGCCTGATTCCTTCTGCTTCGTGAAGTATTCCAGGACAGCTGCGTTGTTCTGCGCGTCATCCAGAAAAGCCATCCCGCTTGTAAAAAGAATCTGCCCGGAACCGCGCGGGATCTGGTCAAAGCTGTGCCTGTCAAATCTTGGATAGTCCGCCCACGGCGGAACAAAGCAGAACATCGTGCGTTCGCCTGTCTGATCCAGAACCGCGACACAGTACATATTTGATCTTTGGGAGTCACAGGTCCAGCGCATATCCACGCCTGCCTGCTCCATCTGATCCGTCAGATAATCCCCGAGGGGATCCCTGCAGACCGGTGTGACAAAGACCGGCTGTGCCTTCAGGCGACCAAGATGCCTGGCGACATTCCCGACAGAACCGCCGCACTGCATGCGTACCTGCAGTTGATCCGCCGTCTCCTTCCTGATATCGCCGCATGCAAGAGCCTCCTGCATCTTTCCGTATGGGACGATCAGATCACAGCATAAGTCCCCGACACATATAATCTGCATACCCGCCAACCTCAGTACGTATGCGCGATCCGGCAGAATTCCCGCACCTTCTCAATATTCTTGCGCACAAGCTCTCCGTTTTCTTTATCCGATGTCTTGGTCAGTGAATCTACCCCGTCGGGGTGAACTGCCTCGATCGCCTGCGCTACATTGTCGGGGCCAAGGCCTCCCGCAAGGATCACCGGAACATTTACCATGTCCACGATTTGCCTGTCTATGTTCCAGTCATTCACTTCTCCCGCGGCGCCGACACCGGGCACGGTCTTCGACACGGTATCCAGAATAATGATATCCGCGTAAGAAGCTTTGATCCTCGCGTCTTCGATGCTCTCCGGACCGGTAATGCCTACCGCCTCCATCAGCTTCACACCCGGGATCTCCCTGCGCAGGCGCTCAGCGAATTCTGCGTTTCCTTCATAATTCGCGCAAAGATGGAGCACATCCGGCATCAGTGCTTTTGTCTGGGCAAGTACAGCGTCCGCGGTATACTCCACGGAGATCAGCACCTTGACCGCCTTGTTCCCGATTGCGTCAAAGATTTCCTTTGCCTTCTCCTGTGTGATCGCGCACGGGAATTTGCCCCCGTGGACGCCGACCAGAAGGCCGATGCGGTCCGCGCCTGCGTCAATGCAGGCCAATGCTTCTTCCGCAGTCTGAATCGAATAAATCTGTGTAATCATCTTTTCTCCTTTCAAGGTCCATCCGCGCCATCTGCCATGGAGAATACCGTGTAATATGCTTTCGGAGAGAGCGTAATGGGGACGGGAGGAAGAACACGTTCTTCCCCGGTCAGTTCATTGGTTTCCGGATTCCTGGCCAGTTTCAGGGTATTGGAATTAAAATTCAGGAACCACAGATCCGTATTCAGCATGCTCTGCGCGTCAGCAAATGCGTTCTGCTGCAGATAATTGCAGTAGTTTGTCATACCGGAAGCAGCGTATTCCGGATCTGTCTCAAGCAGTCCGGCGATGGTCTTAAGGACGGCCGGAACGGCTGACATCATCCCCTCTTCCGCCTGCTTCCAGTAATCTGCGACAGGTTCCCCATATACCTTCGGCTCCAGGATTCCGATGGTATTCAGGCACTTCAGGGCATACCAGGCATAATGCGCGGTGTCGAAGGACTGGCCGGCACTGTCCGGCTGATCAGCACCGTACGGCTCACTGACTTCTGTGCACAGATTGGAAAGGGGAACAAAAACACCATAGACAGCCGGCGCGAGGCTTTCCCAGGTTATGACGGACATCTTCGCCGGCAGATCCGGATAAATCTGAAGGACATGAACACTGAGCGCAGTGTCTGTTCCGATGACGCGCATATCGATGCGCCCGGTCTCGTCCGGACTGTACGGCGTTCCCTCAAAGCGGTTGCGCATGATGCTGAATACGTCGGACAGGGAGACCTTCCTGTCAGGGTCAAACAGCAGCGGATAGAACTCTGACTGATCATAATCTCCGTAGACAGAGGGAGCCAGTAACTGATGGCCGATCCAGGTTCTCATATGACTGTACTCTTCGCGCATCTCATCCCCGGAATAGGTTTCATACAGATTCAGCTCTCCGTTTTCCCCGTATTTCGCAAATCCCTTTTCCTCCGGAAGCGTCAGCAGATCCTCTGATGTGACAGACTCTTCGAACGCAGAAAGATATTCCATACAGAATTCATTGCCGAAAGCCGCGACCTTATCCGGCGGCAGCTTGACGGCAGCATACTGGTGTCCGGTATAGATCTCGATATACCAGGCTTCCTTCTGGTCAGCGATGGTCGCGATGTTGACGCCGTTGCTCCCATAGGTATCAACCAGACCAAGCAGTATATCCACTGCCTCCCTCGCTGTGCGGCTCTGGCAGATGACGAGATCATCCGCGGTATCCTCTGTCAGACCGTCTGTCAAAAGCGGATCTGCCGCAAGTGCTCTGTCATTGGAAAATGCCGTCACGGACATCGTCATGGAAACACCATATTCATTCGCGCAGACAGCAGCATCACGCTCTATGTTCATGCGGTCGGTGGAATTCGTCATCCATGGTGTTGATGTATAGTGAAAGGTCGTCTCCGGGATGTCAGCACGGACATCTCCGGCATCGTTGACCGGCATCGTCCGGCCAGGCGCGTGCTCCACCCGCGCTGTTACGCACAGGCGCGTAGCCATAATCTGCTGCCAGTCATTTGACCGCGCGATAATCACAGTTCCGTCCGCGCTGACCTCCGGTCCGACATAAACTTCCGTACAGGCATAGGACGGCAGCACCGTCATCAGCGAAAGAACGATGGCTGTCATTGCCAGTCGAATGACTGCTTTTCTTCCGCAATGGCTTCTGTTTCTCATAAGACCCCTTCTCCTTATTCACCCGCACCGGCTTTCTCCCGGTCCCGGCGTTGATTACTTTCCTTCCGCCACAGCCTGAACCATCGTTACAAGGTCTGATGTGTCTTTGTGCTTTTTCAGATATTCTTTCAGGATATTCTGCAGATACATCTGCTGCATGACGCCGCGGCCCCCAGTCAGAATGATAAACAGCTCCGTACTTGTCATTTCCGTAAACGGCGTTATCTCATCCATGTTCAATTTGAATTCCTTTTTTTCCATATTGCCCTCCCGCTGTTTTATTGCCTTTGCCTTAACAGTGCATTGTCAGATGATATCTTGATTATACTTCACGTATCGATGCTCTGTCACGTCCCGCTCCGGATTCATACTCCTTCCACTGTTGCTCCTGCGCGCAATCGGATATACTCAAAGAGCGCCGTATACAGCATGGCCGGTCTGCCGGCGGCAGACTTGCATTTTACCGGAGGGATTCATCACATGAACCAGGATCAGCAGATATTTGTAAAGAGGATCCGCCAGCTCGAAGAAGCTTCCTGGCAGGAATCCAGATTTGTGTTTACAGACTTTTTGAATGAGGCAGAGTACTCGGATGTGCTTTCGCTTGGTGTGCCGGCCTGCGGCATGCAGGCATAAGGAGGCTTTGAAGGAGCGTCCCGCGTCATGGTCCGCTTCGGGGATCCGGAGATACTCGGATACGAAGAAGCATTTCCCATCACTGTCCTGCGCGTCAGTCCGCTCATGGAGAAGTTTGCAGATGTGCTGACACACCGGGATTTCCTCGGAGCGATTCTGAACCTTGGAATTGAACGCAGAGTCATCGGGGACATCCTGATCGACGGGTCGACCGGCTATGTCATGTGTGAATCCCTGATGGCGGAATATCTGTCAGAGAATCTGACCCGGGTAAAGCATACGAGTGTGCACACTACAGCGGCCGCCTCACTTCCTAACGGACTGAAGCCAAAACTGGTCACGCAGGAGATCCAGACAGGCTCCAACCGTCTGGATGCTGTGATCGCCCAGGCGCACCGGCTTTCCCGGTCGAAGGCGCAGGAGCTGATTCAGAGCGGGCAGGTATTCATCGGCGGCCGGATGGTCCAGAGTGTATCCGTCCAGCTGCATGAGGGCGAAGAGGTATCTGTGCGGCACCATGGAAAGCTCCGCTACATCGGCCCTGTCAGAAAGACCCGGAAAGGGAACCTGCTCATTCAGATCGAGCGTTATGTCTGAGCGTTCCGGCGGAAGGCTCCCCTGGGCCGTCTTGCCTGAAAGCAGAGAATAATCACAGCACTCCCATGCCTTTCAGCACGGACAGGGTTTCTTCCGCGCTCCTGTGCAGCACCCCTGTCCCGCCGTATAGTTCCCACGCCTGGATATTTTTGCCCAGGTCATCGATCAGGATACAGTCTTTCCCGGTACAGTACTCCGGCTTCTGTTCTCTGAATACGATGTTGACAACAATGTCTGGTGACAGCAGCCGCCTGACCCAGTTGGTTTTATCTTCGCCTGAGGTTGTGATGCCACGCCCCGGTTTTGGAATGCCTGTCAGGATCTCGCACCTGTCGCCGAATTTTCCATAGACCGTATCGAACAACTCTTTCGCGCCGGGCATGAACTCCAGCTTATCATAGAAGTGTCCGACTTCCCGGATTGCATCCCACATCACACGGTCTTCTCCCGGAGCCCTCCGGTCCTGCGGTTTGGCTTCCATGCCGCACAGTTCCTGTACACCCCGGTCAAAATCTGCGAGAACGCCGTCCATATCAAAATAAATTTTCTTTACATCCATAGTGTCCCTACGCTGTTTTGCCAAACCTGCCGTTCCTGCGTCAGGTTTGGCATTCATACCCTTTTGATCTCAGATATTCTTCTGTTCTTTCCAATGACGTCCGGGTTTTCTCCATTCATCATGAATAGTTCGCCACGTTGCTGGCAGAAATCGAAATGACAATGATCATAATCATCGTGAAGATCACTTCTTCGGCGATCAGCTGAGAGACAACCGTGGATGCCTCTGTCTGGAGCGGAACCGCACTCTGCGATTCATGCAGCTGCAGTGCCAGCGTTGCCGCCATCACCCGTCTGACATCAGAGGATGACAGGAAGCCATAGCCTTTCTGATGTTTCAGCCAATCATCCACCTCGCCAATCTCTTCTACAAGCTGCTCCCTTGGTACGGCAAGATCTGTGAAAGCAGCATAGACAGACATCGCCTTCGCCTTTGAGGTCGCATGTTTTACCTTTTTCAAAGCTTCATAAAGGCCGATAAAACTTTCTACCTTCTGATCCACCGGCTTTCTGCTCATGGAAAGAACCAGAGCGGCGGACTGTGCTGTATCAGACGGCATGCGGAAACGCTCTTTCAGGGCCGTATACAGCGTCTCTACCTCCTCCAGTGTCTGATCCACATCCTTCCCTGACAGTACCATCAGCGCGATGAAGGAGATATCGTTTTCATCAGTAAGAAACTTATGTTTCTGCTTGATTCTCGCATAGGATTCTTTGACTTCGGCAATCACCAGATCCACATCCCCGCCTTGTGACTGATCATATATGGTCATCGCAGCCATCGCAAGAATCTCACCCGGCAGGATCCTGCCTTCTGCCAGTTTTTTGTAGATCGCAAGAACAGCGTCCAGATATGCTTCCGGATCAGGACTGACCGACATCTTCACCTGGATCGCAAACATGAGAAGACCACGGAAGTTCGAGAAGAATCCGGTCTTCCTCTTCAGGATCTCCTTGCACGCACGGATCTTCTCTGCGTCCGGTGTCATTCTCTTCGCCGTATAGAACAGGGCTCCGACTTTGATCACATCGTCGAATTCCAGGAAAGAAGCCTTTCTGACAGCCTTTTCATTTTCAATCTGAAGCTCGCACAATTCCTGCAGTAATTCTGTCATAGTGTATTCCTCAGCTTTCTTTTTTATGATTTATGACATACCTGTTGTAATATTATGATGTTGGGGTCAAAAGTACCTTTTGCCCCCAACTATGATGTACGGATCGCTCCGTTGCTTCGCAACTCCCGCGCTCCTCGGCCACTCCGCACAAGCTTGCCTCGGCTTCAGGGCTTTTGACCCTTACATCATATTATTACATGTTGCTGCTTCGTTCTCAGTGTTTCTGTGGTCCTGCCTGATTTCCGTGAAGAATAACCGCCCCTTCACCGTACTGCGCGCGGATCTTCCGGACCATCTCGTCCAGCTTTTCCTTCTTCTCTTTCTTCCGCTGGTTCTGTTCGTTCACCTGCAGCCAGTCTTCCATTCCCATCTGCCGGTACTCGCCATGGTCCAGATCAGACATGCCGACGCCGATGAGACGCAGAACCTCTCCCTCGTCAAACAGGCCTTCTGTCAGTTCTTTCATTAAGGCACAGGCCGTCTCATAGATTATCCGGGCGTCATTTGTTGAATTTCTGAGCCTGGTCTGCCTGGAATGGCGCTGGAATCCGCCGGTCTTCACCTGTACAAAGCAGGTCGCCCCAAAAACACCATCCTTCTTCATCCGCCCGGAAACTTTTTCACTCAGCTGACGAAGAATGGGAAGGGCGGTATTGTTATAATTCCGGCGGCCGATATCTTCCGCTGTCGTCGTTTCATTTGAACAGCTCTTCGCTTCCTGCCGGACGGTTTCCACCAAAGAGGAATCAATCCCTCTCACTCTTTGGTATATATATTCGCCACGCTTCTCACCCAGAATGGTTTTCAGCATCTGTTCGCTGCACGCAGCCAGGTCACCGATCGTCCGGAAGCCCATTTCATTCAGCTGCTGCGCAGTCGCCGCCCCGCAGCCATAAAGGTCCCGCACCGGAAGCGGCCACATCTTCTGGCGAATTTCATCCGAAAAAAGCGTATGCACTTTGTCCGGCTTCTCAAAATCACTGGCCATCTTCGCCAGGAATTTGTTCTCGGAGATACCGACATTTACAGTAAACCCCAGCCTGCCGCGCACGGTGTTTTTGATTCTGTCTGCCAGTGTGATGGCATCTTCCCGGGAAGAGACCAGATCGCTTACGTCCATGTATGCTTCATCAATCGACGCCTGCTGAACCTGATCCGTGTATTCTTTCAGGATGGAAATAAACCGGGACGAATACATGCGGTATGTCTTGAAATCAGACCGGACAAGGACAAGCTGCGGGCACTTCTCCAGTGCCCTCACAACCGGCTCTCCCGTCTGGACATGATACGCTTTCGCCGGTATGGACTTCGCGGTGATGATGCCATGACGTGTCCGGATGTCCCCGCCGACCGCAGACGGGATCGTGCGAAGGTCAACGCTTCCCGGATCCTCCTGCAGCTGTTTCAGCGCTGACCAGGACAGAAACGCGGAATTCACGTCTACATGAAAAACAAACCTTTTCACAGTCAAACCTCTTCCACCATTCCGCAGTTACGATCATCTGTCAGCTGCATGGGCGTTATAGTATTCCTGCATTTTTATGGCATCCTCTTCTGCAAGTGTTCCTTTGCTGTACAGCCCGGCTCTGGTCTCCAGATGATGCAGGAATTCATGCCTGACGGTTTCCCGGATTTTTTCCCGGTAAGCGGATTCGGGTGAATCTCCAAGCACTGCCGCAAAGGATCCATAATACAGAACGATCTGCTTTCCGAAGACCGGATCTGCAGAGTATGTTCCAAAAATATACAGATCGTCCGCCACTCTTCCCGGATGGAGATAAACACTTGAATCTGCCAGAACACCTCCGTTCAGTTTTTCATGAACATATTCCGGCAGAGCCTCAACTTCCTCATTCAGAATTCCGGTAAAGTCTTCAAAACTTAACATCTTTCCATCCATCATACGGCTGCGTCCGTCTTTCCGCAGCCTGTTTTTCATATGGTATACTGTAGTATGATTCCTGCAGATACGATGCTATCTGTTATCGTAGCACTTATGAAACATTTTAGCACACACCAGATCTGATCATAAAGAAGAGGTTCGGAATGAAAGTGTTCAAGCTGCCTGATCTTACCGCCGCTGCAAAGAATTATATCGAAGGTCTGGATATCCGTCAGATCATTCACCATGCCATTCAGGTCCCGGGCGTAAAGATCGACAGAGCCTCCTTCCTTCGCAAGGAACTGATCAAATACTACAGCGAGGATACAGTGGAAGAAGCGATCCGGTACAACCCTGCAAGGGCCGGCATTCCCAGAATCGCAGTCGATACCCTTGCCAAACATGCGATCGATTATGAGACCAACAAGGTGACCGCTCTTTCCGCGCTTGCCAGTCTGCCCGGCGGTATCGCTGCGATTGGCTCTGTAAGTGCCGATCTGGTTTCGTATTATGCCCATATCCTGCGAATCGTGCAGAAACTTGCGTATCTGTATGGTTTCCCCGAATTCCAGTTAAATGAGAATTCCATTGACGAGGAAACCCTGAATTACATCCTTGTGTTTGTCGGGATCATGTTCGGTGTCCACGGCGCGTCCGAAACAGCAAACAGGATTGCCGCAAAGATGGCGGACAATATAGCCAGAAAGCTTCCGCAGAAAGCATTGAATAAAAGTGTGATCAACCCTCTCTTTGGAAAGATTCTCTCAAAGATCGGATCCAAAGCCTCTGCGCAGAGCTTTGCAGATCTGTTCGCCTCCGCGGTCCCGGTTCTGGGTGCCGCCTTTTCCGGCGGGCTGACCTATGTCACATTTATGCCCCGCTGTTATAAACTGAGGAACACGCTTAGGAAGTACAGGCTTTGCGATCCGGATTTCTATAAAAAAGAAAGTTAAAAATAAAAGATATCCTCAAACTTCTTTTCCAGCGCAATGCAAAGCACCAGCGCCAGTTTCGCGGTAGGATTGAACTGTCCTGTCTCAATCGAACTGATCGTTTTGCAACGTTTTCCTGGCATTTTCTTTCGGGCCTCTTCGAACAGTTGATGAAACAGCCGCTATGAAGACGGGGCTGCCGCATCATACGACAGCCCCGTCTTGTCAGATCAGACCGAAGGGATTGCTTCAGACCCCTGCCGGTTCATTCGTCTCTCTGACGTCTCCTCATCATTTTCTTTATAAACAATGTAATCGCAATACAGCATGGAAAGAACGGTGTAAACGGGCCTGCCCAGAACACCAGGTAAGCAGACGCCGCCGCAAAACACCATTTCCATCGGAAGATGGCATACAGCAGATATCCGCCCCATACCGGGCAGTACATGGCAGCAACTACCATTCCAAACAGAATCACCGTTTCCCTGCTGCCGCACTCTGCTTTTATCCGTTCTATAAAACGAATCGCTTTTTTCTTCATGATGCCATCGTTCTCAGTCTCATATACTCCGGTATCATGTCCTTATAGGACGCGCCCAGCCATTCCAGCAGTTTCAGCACATCCGGCGCTACGCCATAAAGATTGATGTATGTCTGAAAGCACATCCGTATCTCCTGCAGCTTGTCTTTTTTCTCCATGCGGGCACACCCCCTTTTTCCGATTTTACTGCCTGACCGCTTATAGATTAATTGCAGCATGTGTCAGTTCTGTGGAACAATCATGAAACGCCGTTCACAATTCCTATACGAATGGAGAAACAGAAAAGGACACCCCTGACAGAAAAAACATTTCCGGATCAGCCCAGCGCTACGTCCAGCGCCATCATCAGGCTGAATCCGACTGCAGAGGACACAACTCCGATATTGGAATGTTCCCCTGCTGACATTTCCGGAATCAGTTCTTCGACAACTACATACAGCATGGCGCCGGCCGCGAACGACAGAAGGTATGGCATAGCCGGTACAACCAGGCCGGCGATCACCACTGTGAAGTCTCACACGACTGAAGTCGCGTGCTTCCATACCCCTTTATCATAGAGCATGGACTCACTGACTACAGATACAGTTCTGATACCGACTCTTTACACCGCAGCATAAAGTTCTGCATTCAGACTAATTAGAGTAGACAGTGTGCAGGTACTTCTCTTCACGCATGCAGGTACTTTAGCCTGCATGCGCTGCCCTTCCTTCACAGGAAGGGACTTTATGATTTCCCGGATATAATACCGGGCACCTATATTGTAACTTGCATTCAGATCGCAATTATAGATCTTTCCACTTGTGAATTCACATACACTGTAACTGCCGCCGGTCTTTTCTGATTCCCTGCCCCGTTTCACAGGACCGGAACCATCATAGGCCAACCGTGATGTATTCCACGCATTCACCCGGCTGATGCGTATTCCTGACCTGTGCGCTTTTCCTTTAACCATCTCCTGTACACAGCGGGCTTTCCATAAATGCAGACGCATCTTCCTTGATCCCCGTTTCTTCCCTCCGACACCAAGATGCTCAAACACTATAACGTCCGCATTGTATAAAACCGCTGTTTCGATAATGAAAGCTGCAGTTTTTGCCGCGATGTCGTCCGCTGCATTACGAGCCAGATCCCACAGCCTGCTGCACCCTCTTGCTCCATGGCATTGTGCCCGCCTGATCCTGTTCGTCCTGCGGTTCAGACAGTCGTTTTCTTGCGGCAGACGCATGAAACGTCTACCGATGACCGTGCCGTCTGACAGCATGGCGCAGCAGGTACACGCTGAATGGATCCCCAGATCTACCGCCAGAACTGTTGTATGAAATACCTCCGTCTTTGGCAGGGATTCAACATTCTCTTCAAAGCTGAAATCGAGATACCAGGTTTTCTTTCTCCTGCGGAGAGTCGGAACGCACTCCTTTCTTCCCGTGCAATGGCGCGTTATGTAGTCCACGTCGCTTTTCCGAAAAGTAACGGTTACCCAGTCCCATGTGTTTCGGATAAATACCTTGATTCTTGCTGTGTAATCATCGATTCGGACATAGCAGTTCCCCCGGTACATTGCAGGATATACATAACCGGCTTTCGGCAGGGACGGCATGCCTTTTCTTTCCACAGGAGACAGGCTGTTCCATGCGGCAAGATTACTCATGTAGGACGATACTTTTCCAATTGCTTCGTTGATTGCCGCTCTCCGCAGGTAAGACGGGAACTTATAGAATGCCTTACTGAAGTTATTGGATACACTCGGATGCTTCTTTGTTGGAATCGAAATGGTTTCCAGATATGTTAACTGTTGCTTTGACCCGTTCATGAGAATAAGAGCATCCCATTCTTTCAGACTCAATGAAATATACCAGTCTACAGCTTCACGATAAACCTTTGCTGTATCCTGAAAAACCTTGTTGAAACCATGAATCTGAACTTTATAACAGCTATACGTCCTCATATGATAAGTATAACATTATCCCTGGAAAAAGGGAACATATTTTCGGAACATACTTTCGTTTTTCTGCTTTTCTATATTTTGTTTTAGCCGCCTTACTCACGACTAGTCACGAGCATGCGGCGGCAAATCGGTCAACCAGCGCAAAGCGCTGGGCGCACCGTTGGCACATCAAAGCCTGGTGGGCGGGGCATGGCTGGAATTCAAGGAAAAGATGCGGAACTGGCCGCTGGAAAAACAGGCTACGGTCTATCGCGGCATGGTGTTTTTGCAGACAATGGACGAACGGGTGCTGGAGGGTATGACCTACATCAACCGGAACACGCGGCGTCTTTTGTCGATAGACTCCGATGAAGCGCGGGCCGCCGAGGCAAAAAAGAACAGTGATGATCTGAAGCGTGCGCTGACTGCCACGGTCAGCTATGTTGGCCAGGGTAATATGGGAGACGCGGAACAGTATATACGGGACTTTCATGCGTGGGCAAATGCCATGAACGAGAATATCCTGATTGAGGTTTCCGCGATCAACGGACGCTTTATACTCGATTTCAGCCAGAATTTCTCAAGCCCCATCTACTGGAAAGCGTTCCTTGGCCAACCTGAAGAAAACGGCATCCCCTATGAGACTCAGCCGGCCGTGCCCCTCAGGCTCCCGGAAATCCATCTTCCCTGGATCAGAAAGAGAACATAACAGGATGCCGGCGTCACACGGAAAAGCAGGATCTGTATTTCCTCAGATATCCTGCCGCGTCAAACCGGTATGTTTTTTCGAGCATCTCTTCCGTCAGGACATCTTTCTTTTCACCAAAAGCCAGCAGTCTTCCGTCCGAGAGCATGGCCATATCATCAGCTATGCAGGCAGCTATGTTGATATCGTGGAACACGCCGATGATGGTGGGCTGATATTCCTTTCCCCAGTCCGTCTTCACAGGCTTTTCACGCCACCGGAAAATGTAATCGATAAACTCTGACTGAATCTTCATGTCGAGATAATTCAAGGGTTCGTCCAGTATCATGACAGGACTTTCCTGCGCGATGCACCTTGCAAGCATGACTCTCTGAATCTGTCCTCCCGACAGCGTGGTGATCTGCCTGTGCGATAAATCCTGCAGGCCAAGGCTTTCCAGCGTTTCCTCGACGACCTCCCTGTCTCTTGAAGCCGTTTGGGAGAAAAATGAGCCTCCATGCACATATCTGCCCTGCATGACAGTCTCATATACGCTGAAGGAATAGTAAACCCGGGACATCTGCGACAGGAAAGACAGATAGGACGCGATTTCCTTTCGCTTGATTTCCCTGAGATTTTTGCCATCCACCAGGATCTCCCCGTATGCAGGAAGCATTCCTGCGATCGCGCGAAGAAGCGTGGTTTTTCCGCTCCCGTTCGGACCGACAAGGCAGACACTGCGCCCCTGCCCGATCTCAAAAGACACATCTTTTACCACGAGCGCTTCTTCCGCAGGTTTTCCCGCCCTGTACTTTCCATATCCGACGGACACATGTTTTAAAATGATCATACGTTCCGGCATCTATACTCTCCCCTTGTAATAGACCCACAGGAAAAACGGCGCGCCGATAAAGGCCGTGATGGCTCCGATCGGAATCTCCTGCGGTGCCATGAGTGTCCGTGCGAGAAGATCGCAGAGTGTCATGAACGCTCCCCCAAAAAGGAAGCTCATTGGAATCACAACCTTATGCGTGGAGCCGTATATCTTTCTGACAATATGCGGGATCGTCAGGTCCACAAACCCGATGACGCCGGTAAAGCACACCGAAACACCGGTTAAAAATGAGGACAGGACCAGCAGCAGGATCTTGATTCTCTTCCGGTCAACGCCCACCGCGGCTGCCTCTTCGTCTCCGAAAGAAAGAATGTCCAGTTCCCGGTGAAAAAACACAGTCAAGACTGTCCCTGCCAGCACACAGGCAAAAATCACCGCTGCATGTGAGAAGCGTCTCCCTGAGAAGCTTCCCATCTGCCACAGGATCAGTCTCTGCATATGGCTCTCATTCAGCGCGCTCAGCATGGTCATGACTGCATTGACAAAGAGCGAAACAATCATTCCGAACAGAATAATCGTATGATTCTGAAATCCCGAGTCGAACCTTGACGCGATCACAATCACAAGAAGAACCGTTCCCAGTCCGCAGCCAAAGCCTGCTGCCGGCAGCAGAAAATACCCGATGGAAGCACTCCCCGCTCCGGTTATGATGATGAGTGCCGTACCAAGGCATGCCCCGGAAGATACCCCCAGCGTATAAGAAGAGGCAAGCGGATTCTGAAGGATGGACTGAATGACCGCCCCGCTTACAGCCAGGGCGCCTCCGACCAGAAAGGCGCACAGTGTCCTCGGGATTCTGATTTCCCACAGAATGGAAACAAGCGAAGCATCGATGGAGTCTTTTACAGCCCCGCCGGTCAGCTTCGCAAGTATGATTGACACAGTATCGGAGAGAGCGATGTTCACGCTCCCGATGCAGATTCCAAGGATCAGTGCTGCCAGTCCGGCAAGGATGGCTGCACCGATCTGCAATGTAAAAGTTGACTGTGAAGCCTGATTACGCGGCTTCTTCCTCGGAAAATTCTTCATATTGATCAGGATAAACAGACTGCGCCATCTCAATCATGGCATCCACGACATGCTGATTTGGCTGGTTGACCGCGTCACTGCTGAGCTGATATACCTGTGCATTTTCAACTGCCTTGACATGCTCCCATCCGGACATGTGCAGGATCGTGTTGATGACGTCCGGTGTGTACATGTCCGCTGTCAGAATCACATCAGGATCTGCCGCGATCGCTGCCTCTTCCGACAGGGCAGGCCACTGATCTGCTTCTGTGGCGGCGACATTCACGGCGCCGATCAGCTCCAGCATCTCATTGATATAGGTATCCTTTCCTGCCGTGTAGATCATCGGGTTATCCGCCGAAGGTGTATACAGCTCAAAAAGAACCTGCTTCCTCTCCTCTTCAGGAATGCTGCTTCCGATCTCTGACAGCGCTTCGATCTTCTTCTGCATATCATCTGCGATCGCTCCGGCTTCTTCGCTCTTGCCGACGCATGCGCCGATGAATCTGATATCCTCCTCGATATCCTTCAGGGAAGCACTGCTTGGAATGTCTGCCGTGCATACGCCCGATTCACGGACCGCTTCGAACACGTCTGTTCCCTGGCTTGCGCTCATCCCTGTCGTAAATATGATATTCGCGCCAAGCGCGATGATCTGTTCCTGATCCGGCGCCATCATGTCAAACTGGGGAATATCCTCCGGAAGCTCCGCTCCATAGCTTGCGTAGGAATAGGTATCGCAGGCGACGATCTGATCAGAAAGGCCAAGGTCAATCAGAACCCTTGTCGTAGAGGGCGCCATGGAGATGATGCGCTCCACCTTGTCCGGAAGGGAGATGGGATTTCCGCTTCGGTCTGTCGTAATGTCTGCTTCCGTTTCTGCTCCGTACCCTGCTGCTGAAATCGATAGAATACATCCCATCAGAATCATTGCCAGTCTCTTTCTCATTTTCTTCCTCCTTCATTCGTTTGACTTTATGTCTGCAGGAGCAGGAGCAATTGTTTTCACAAAAAAGCCACTCCCGGTAACTGTCTTGCCTCAGCAGCCCCCAAGGCACGGAAGCTGTCCGATCCATGAACAGCATTCCTCTTATTTATGGCGCAATTCTATATCCTTCTGCTTCCAGTACGCTTAATGCACGCTCAAAGTTTTCTTCTTTCACCAGAATATAATCTGTATTGTATGTGGATACTGCAAAGATTCCTATGTTGTGCTTTGCGAGAATTCCGGACAGTTTTGACAATATCCCGATCAGAGAAAAATCAAGAACGCCCTGAATACGAAACCCTCTCCAGCCATCATCGCGTTCTATTGTCCCTGACGGCGTATCTTCCGTCTTACACACCAGTGACAGCTCTTCATCCGTCTTCCCGATGAAATAAAATTCTGCGGACAAGTCTGTTTCAGACAGGTCTGCCACTTTACAGACCGTCAGTTTATGCCTGATCTTCTTCAGCTCCATTCTCCTGTCCTCTTTTTGCGCATAACCTCTTTCCCGCACTTTCCTGTCATGTGATCAACCGTAATCTCCACGCAATACATCCTGCCCGCCGCGATCACTTCATCCGTTTCCTTCCGGCATTCTTCCGGATAGTCTGCCGAGAATTTCTCACCGATCAGCCCGGCTATGCGGCGCATTCCGGCTTCGTCGTCTATGATTCTTGCCCGGCCGAACGCGATGACACTGATATAAGCTGTCGTTCGTTCCTTCGGCATCACTTTATCCTGCGCGACAACACAGAATGAGACCTTTTCATTTCTGCGGATCGCGTCAATCTTATGCCCTTCTTTTGCGCAGTGAAACGCAATCTTTCCATCGCAGAAGACATGGCTGACCGGAACGGTATATGGATAGCCGTCATCCCCGAAAACACCAAGAATTCCGGAAGTCGCATGATTCAGGATATCCACACACTCGGCTTCTGTCATCTGCTGGGCTTTCCGTCTCATCTCTCTGAACATTCGTATTCCTCCGTTGTCTCTGTCAGGCTCCCTTTCCTCGCTGTGATACACCGCCCGCTGAAGTCTGTCTGCGGCAGATCGCAGCCGTTTGCGCCAGGAGAGGAAGAGATTATAGCGTTTTTACCGAAGTAATCGCATGCCATTTCATCCCCATACGATGACTTCTTCCATCACCCGTACAAATGCCTCCAGACCCTGTCTGTCCTCCCCGGAAAACCGGTTTTCGACAGGGCTGTCAATGTCCAGAACCGCGGCAATCTTCCCATCAGAACGGATGGGTATGACAATCTCTGAACGGGACGCACTGTCACACGCAATATGCCCCGGAAATGCATGCACGTCCTCCACCACCAGGGTTTCTTCTTTCTCCCAGGCGGTTCCGCAGACGCCTTTGCCCCTGCCAATCAGAACACACGCCGGCCTTCCCTGGAACGGGCCGACTTTCAGCATGCCATCCTTCACAAGGTAAAACCCGGCCCAGTTCACCTGCTCCATCGTCTGCATGAGAAGCGCCGAGGCGTTTGCCATGATGCTGACAGCGTTCCGGTCAATCTCCGCCAGCTCTTTCAGCTGCGCCGCGAGTATGGAATAGTTTGTCTCCATGATGAATCTCCCTGCTATGATGCATCTTCCTGCTGCTCTTGGCTGCTGTCTTGGGCATCACACGGAAGGCAGCAGCCTTCTTAATGCCTCCTGACTGCGAAAGCTTTCCATCGTCAGGCCTCTTTCCCCCAGCTCTCTGGAATTCCTGACTCCCTTCTTCCAGTCCGCATGATAATCCGAACCGCCGGAGAGAATCCTTATGCTGTCAGCATACCGTTCCCGGACCTGCGCCTCTATCTCTTCCGGAGTCAGTGTGCCTCCATAGCTGGTCTTGTCGTATGGATAGGAAACCTCAATCCCGTCAAGGCCGGCTTGGATCAGGCGGTCAATGTACGCGAAGCGGGACATCGTCCCGGCTGAGACATGAACCGGCTCATAAACCAGATACGGGTGCGCCATGATTGCGATTCCGCCGGTTCTGTGCACCTTTCGGATGACTTCCACCGGATCCGGCTTCTCCCTGAGAATCTGATACGCCGGCGTATTCTTTACCATGAGCTTGGCCTGCGCCCAGTCCTTCGCGAACCCCCGCCGGGCAAGCAATTCAAAGATCATTTTCTTCTGCACACGATCCTCTGCGACAGGGGTTCCTCCATTGTCGAGAACCTCTTCCCAGGTGATGCTCATGCCATCAGCGCTGAGGCGCTTCACCAGTTCCCGGTAGCTGCTGATCCTGGACCGGGAAACGAAGGCCTCGAGCCAGTCAAAAAACGGATCTTCCCAGTTGCAGCCGAAGCAGACGATATGACAGTCCTCCGCAGTCGTCTCACAGGAAATCTCGATCCCGCGGATCAATGCGACTCCCTTCGCGGCAGCATACGCCACGGCGTCAGCAGTTTCCCCCGTGGAAAGTGAAATCGTCTGCGGCGGGCGGATGTCATGATCCGTCAGTCCCAGAACACGCACACCGGCAGCGGCCGCGTGGTCGATCAGCTCCTGCGGCGAATCTGATCCGTCTGACCTTGTGGAATGACTGTGCAGATCTACCGGATAACGGGCTGTGTATACCGCTTCTTCCTTCATCGTTTCTGCCTCCTGTATGAATCAGGCACTTCCATCTTGTCTGTCTCTGTGTGAATCAGGCACTTTCCATCTTGTCTGTCTCCTGTGTGAATCAGGCACTTTCTCCCAACGCTGTCTCTACCCGCGTCTTCGGCTGAGCGCACCGGCCACATTGTAGAACAGAACCCCGCTGATCACGACTGCGGCGCCGAGCAAAGACAGCCTTCCCAATCTCTCCCCGTAAAACACCGCGACCAGGATCGGATTCAGGATCGGTTCGATCGCATTGATGATGGACGCGGTAACCGGATCGGTATATCTGGTCCCGATGGAAAACAGGATATAGGCCAGGCCAACCTGAACTGTTCCCAGAACAAAGACTGCCGTCAGGATCATCGGCGTGAACTGCGTTTCTTTCAGCACAAACGGGGAGAGGAATACGCCGCACATCATCTGTCCGAAAAACATGGAGGACAGAGCGTCTCCCTTCTCAAACTGATTGAGCATAAAAACGCCGGCATAGAAAAGGCCGGACAGAAGCGCAATCACATCGCCCGGGATATTTCCTGTGGTCATACCCTCGAAGAAAAAACATACAATCCCGGCCAGAACGATCAGGATCGCTGTGATTTCTATCCTGTCCGGCTTCTTCTGAAAAATCAGGACCATCAGCAGGATAATCCAGACCGGAGCCGTATACTGCAGCACGATCGCATTGCCTGCAGAGGTCAGCTTGTTCGCAATCGTATAGAACGTCGTGACACCCGCCATGCTCACCGCCCCGATCAGAACCGTGGCATTCCACTTTATCCTGTGGCGCGTGATCAGGATATACGCGCCGATCACACCGCAGGCAATCAGATTTCTTACGCCGTTAATCGCCAGCGGGTTCCACGGGATCAGCTTGATCAGAAGGCCGCCTGTCGAAAAACACACAGACGCGCCAAGCATGGCCAGTATTCCTGTCATACCCGTCATCGCGAAGCTCTCCCGTCCGGTTTTGAACGCATACTCCTCGCGAAACGATAGTATGATTCCATCAGATCATCCTCTCCGTCCTCCGCGTACGCGCCGTATCCGTCTTCCCAGAGATCTTCTGCGTCTGTTCTCTTCTTCCTTCCGCTCTTCTGCTCTCTCTCCCAGGCATCACGCGCCTGCTGCTCTTCCTCTCCGAACATCTCATTCCAAAGATTCCACGCAGACTCCATCGTCCCGGAATACGGGGCCATTTCACCCGGGACCGGTGCTTCGCGAAGATGTCTCTTCTGTGCTCCTTCCCGAAAATGCATCAGCTTGTCGTATTCCTCCCTCGACTGTGGATCCGACAGCACATAGAAAGCGATTCCGATCTGTTTGAAAAGTTCTTCATCCCCGCCCTCGTCCGGATGATGACGTTTGGCCAGCGTGCGGAATGCCCTCCGGATCTCACTTGCATCCGCGTCCGGTTCCAGCCCGAGAATCTTGTAATAATTCAGCACTTCTGATTAACCCTTTGTTATCTTTTTGTGTATCGTGTTCAATACCTTCTTTTTGTTCCTGACCCAGTCAGGCGCGACCAGCAGATTCCCCGGCCCATCCCCGGTCATACGATGGAGAATCATCTCTTCCGGAAGCAGCCGGATGCTTTCGGCCACGAGGTCCGTATACTCCTCCATCGAAAGAAGCGGAAAAGGATGCTCTTCATACTGCTGCGCCAGCAAGGTTCCTTTCAGGATATTCAGCATCTGCAGCTTGATACCGTCCGGTGCAGGATCCAGACCGGCAAGGTAACGAATGGTCTGCAGCATGTCGTCCCTGGTCTCTCCCGGCAGACCGAAAATCACATGAACGACCACCTGGATGCCGGCGGACCTCAGCTTTCCGAGCGCCTCCTCAAATATGGTCCGTGAATAGCCCCTGTTCATCCGGGCGGCGGTTTCATCATGCATCGTCTGAAGTCCCAGTTCCACCCAGACCGGCTTGATCTGATTCAGGCGCCGCAGCATGTTCATCACATCCTCCCCCAGACAGTCCGGCCTTGTTCCGATGGAGAGGATCACGATGTCGTCACGACGGATCACCTTCTCATACAGTTTCGTCAGACGGTCAACGTCCCCGTAGGTGTTGGTAAAGGACTGGAAATAGGCGATAAACCTCTTTGCGCTGACTTTCTTCCGGATGCGCTCCTTCGCCTCCTCCATCTGTACCTCGATCTCATCTGCAGAAGCTGCGAATTCGCCCGATCCTCCTTCCGAGCAAAATGCGCACCCGCCACGTCCAACCGTTCCATCCCGGTTCGGGCAGGTACAGCCGGAAGTGAGGGAGAGCTTATAGATCTTCTCTCCGTATTGTTGTTTCAGGGCATTAGAGAGCATCCGCATAGGCCAGATATATCTCCATACGATGAGCGTCATTGATCTTCTGATGCAGCCCTCCGTCTTTCACAAAAATGGAGGTCATATCAAAGTATACTTTATCACTTTCCGCGTATCTCAACATGTTTTTTACACCGTCTCCCTCATAAAGAATGTGCTTTGTCATGGCCAGCGCAAGCCCTTTCTGAAAGTATTCCTGCGGAGAAACCGATGTTTTTTTCTTTTCATGCCTGGGCGTAAAAAAGCCTTCTTTTTCGTAGCTGCAGGACTTCCGGAATAGATCGATCAGCTTGTTCCGCTTATTCACGGTGTATCCCGCAAATCTCTTCTGCCCTGTATAGTTCTTAAATTTATCCGCCATCAGATGGTTGATATCAAAAGTAACAGTCACTCCATTCTTTCCGTAATTCCAGTCATCGCATTCATTTCCCGGCGGAATACATGGAACAAAATCACCATTGTTCGAGATATTTACAATTCTTGGGGTTTCAACGCAGACATCGGAATAAGCCACATTAGGGACAGCAAAACCGTACGCAAACACTTTACACGCGCCTTTGTCAATATAATGTCGGGCAACAAGATTTGTCAGCGCGCCTCCTCTGCTGTGCCCTGTAACCCACAGCAGATCGCCGGTTCCCGGAGCATAAGTCTGATCCAGATACTGAACCACTTCTGCAAAGGCCAGTTGAAATCCTTCATGTGTTTCACCATGCCCGAGATTGAAATTACTGATCCATTCAAGGCCGCCTTTACTGTATCCGCTGATGATAACAGCAATGATTCTGCTATGATCAGAGACCCTTTTCACCCCGGTGTAAACCAGACAGTGATCATTATCTTCCAGAGTGCTTTCTTTTCCCTTGCCCGTATAGTGCTGCTCAACTCTGCCAAAACCCGCATCTTTCAGATATTTCTCTGTAGAATCCCCATAGGTGGATGCGGACGCCAGGGCCGATGCCTTCAGCAAGCCTGCATTATCCCGGACATTATCCTGATCAAAGTAATGATCGGAGTACCATTCGCCTGCTGCTCTTTTTTCCGGGTTAATAACAGAAGAAATCATTATCTCATCTGCAATATAAGTTCCTTCTGATGAGGCGGCATCAGCCCGTAAAAATGAATTGCTGATCAGGGCCGCTGTCATAATCAAAACGAGCAGTCCATGCCAGCTGCGGCGGCATGGATCTGTGCTTTTTTTCGTCCTGCCGACTGTCATCGTTTCACCCTCAGTACTCACACTGCGCTTCTTTGGCGTTGCTGCTTCCATGATCACCCTTTTGTCTCCACCCGGACTCTTCCTTTCTGGATTCTGTCCAGAAAGAATTCTTTGACGGAGCACCCTGCCCGGCCGGAGGAAGCGCAGGCGCAGGCACAGGCACAGCTCGAGGCGCAGGCGCAGCTGGAAGCACAGGAAGACGCGCACGAAGAGTGTGACCTGCCGGAGCCTGAGGAATGCCGGCGTCCGGAAGAAATGTGTACGGGCACCGGGATCACGTTGACGTGTATGTATGTGTTCGGGGAGTTCCCGTACCTGTAGGTTCCTGCTTTCCTGTAGGCAGACGGCTGTTCCAGATCCTTCTCTTCGACGATTTCCTTGCTTTTGATCATACTGCGTCCGCAGTACGGACAATTGTCCTTTCCCTCTTGCCTGCCGGCACCGCAGCCGGGGCAGGTTTCATAATATACGATCTTGGTGCGGACGATCTTTTTCCCGGCGGAGCCGGAGGAGGAACTGCCGAAACCAAGCCCGCTGGCGATCCAGCGGATGAACTTTACGATCACCATGATGGGGACCACGACAAAGAAGAACAGTACAACCAGAGCGCCGATGAGCATCGAAAAACTGAAACCATCGCCGGTGCTTCTTTGCTTCGTGCCGCCCGCCTGCCGGTCCGCGGAGAAGGCAAATGCATCATTGGGATAAGTGACGGAGATGGTGAAGCGGCCGCCCGGCACAAGGGCATCGGAAAAGACAAGGTAACTGCCGTCGATCAGGCAGTCCGGCTGCCAGGCACCGGCCTTGTCCGCGTTCCACCGGATGGTCAGATCCTTGACGGCAATCCCGTCAAACCATGCCGGAGTAAAGGCAAACACCGTCTCCCCCTCGACATAGCGGTCAATCTGGTACATGTGGTCCTGGACAAAGGAAAATTCGAAGCTGGCCACCTCGTTTTTGTAATAATCGCGGTCCAGGTAGACAGCCAGAGAATTCCCCTTGTCTTCGATCCGGCTGATGCTGCTTCCAAGCGCAGTGACGCCGGAATGGTGGCTGTTGGGCAGACCGATGTCAACCCATGTCAGAGGACCGTAGCGTTCATCGTCCAGCACCTTCCAGTCAATCTGATAGGTCATCCGGAGAGAAGCATCCTCCTGTACGTCTACGGTAATATGAAAATGCTCGATCTCATCAGTGGGATCCGCGGCCATCGCTGACACTGTGCCGAAGCACAGAATGCCCAATCCAAGCATCAGCCAAAGCACCGCAGTCAGAATCGCGGGAGGTGTTATCGTTTTTGTATTCCGTGTCATCAGCAATACCTCCTGAGGGGACATTCTCCGGTCATCAGCGCAGAAAAGGCACGGCGTTCTTTGCACGGCGCGCTTTCCCAGATTCTGTTCCAGTCATCCTGAAGCATGTTTCCGAGCGGCTGGCCGGAGAGCCAGCTCTGGCAGGGAATCACATTTCCCCCGGGCGAAACCGCCATATTGGAGAGGCAGGCACCGCAGGAAGGGGAAGGAATGTTCAGCTCTTCAAACACCTGCCCGTCCAGCCAGCCGGGGGACGTGAATGCGATCTCCATACCGTTCTGATGGCAGAAGGAAACCGCCCGGCGAAGAATGTCCTCCATCTCCTCCTTCTTCAGCTGCAGCGCCTCGGAAGCGGGGGTGGCCGCGCTTCCTGTCGTGATCAGGCCGGAACATGTCACATAGACCACGCCGAGCCGGTGCAGGAGCTCCAGCGTTTTTTCATACTCCCGGTTGAGTGTGCACAAAGGCGTATTGATGCTCACTGACAGATTCTGCGCCAGCGCGTTCTGAATCCCGGCAAAGGTTTCCTCATAACGATCTGCACCCACCAGGCGGTTATGCACCGCGGGGTCAGCAGAGTAGAAGGTGATCTGTACACTGTCCAGCTCCGCTTCTCGAAGCTTCCTGCAGTAGTCAGGCGTCAGCCGGATTCCGTTGGTGTTCAGGCGGGAGATAAACCAGCGGGCATGCGCGATGAGCTCGATCAGGTCCTCGCGCATCGTCGGCTCTCCGCCTGTGAAGGTCACCTGCGGAATGCCGGCACTGCGGCAGCGATCCAGAATCTTCTTCCAGTCATCGGCAGACAGTTCCTCCTCGCCGGACAGCGTCTGCCCCGCGGCATAGCAGTGCACGCATCTTTGGTTGCAGTGCCAGGCGCCATCCTTTGTCATGGCACTGACCATCAGATCCATCCTGTGAGGCGCCCTCATGAACGGCGCGTAATCCCCGATGCTCATGTACTGCACTTTGGTGGTGACTTCCTCGCGGTAAGCGATCTGCCGGATCGTCGTATAGATCGTCTGAATATCCTTCTGTATCCGTTTCAGGGAAAGGACCGGTATGATCCGGTGCACATTGCCGGCGGTCCGGTCCAGGATCTTCTGAATGTCTGTCTGGTCAATCTGCATGCCGTCATAATGGTTGGTCTCACGAATAAGTTCTGCCAGGATGACTGCCCAGATAAAATTGACCGGCAGGATATCCGTGCCGTTGATAATAGCAACGCTTGGGCCGAATGCATGATCCTCTGTCTTCGGGGGAATCAGGTGGACACGGATAGCGCCGGGGCCGTCCGGGTTCAGAGTCGTGTGAAGCACTTCGCTGAAAGCAGAGTCCATGTAGGCTTTCAGGCTGCGAACCGTCCTGGTGCTGCGAAATAAAACGGGTATGTTGGTCATTGCATCCTTTCTGCACCATAGACGGTGCTGTCTGCTGTTGATACATCAATCTGATGCTCTCTGAGAAACGAGAGAACTGTCTCCAATGGCTGAATAGAATTCTGGGCCCCCATCGTCAGGGTGGAAAGCCCTCCGCAGGCATTGCCAATCTGAAGCGTCTTTTCCATGGAAAGATTGTTCAGGATCCCGTAGACCAGACCTCCGTGAAAGGCATCCCCTGCAGCTGTCGTATCCACAGGCTTTACCGAAAATGCCGGCACAGACAGAGCTCCTTCCTCACTGGCAAAGTACGAGCCCTCTTTCCCCATCGTAATACACAGGTTTCTGATTCCACGTGCATGAAACCATGCATAGGTCTTTTCCTGCCATTCCTCAGCAGGCATGCCGGATCGGAGGATACCGGTATAGCCCTCACACTCGGTCTCGTTGGGAGTAAGGTAGTCGACAAACTGATACGCCTCTTCCGGAAATGGAATCGCCGGCGCCGGATTCAGGATCGTGGTGACACCTGCATTATGTGCCATTTTCAGCGCATAGACCACGGCATCTGTATTGACTTCCAGCTGTGTGATGAAAACCGAAGCCGACTCGATGACACCGCGGCTTTTTTCAAGCAGTTCTTTTGTGATCTGCCTGTTGGCGCCCGGCGCGTATACCAGCGTATTGTCTCCGTTTTTATCGACATAGATGGAACAGCACCCTGTGCGGTATTCTTTGGAGATTTCAACAGAATCGATATTGACACCGCTCTTTATAAGGCTTTCGCGGACAAATGCGCCCTGCATGTCGTCACCTGTCATGCCGATCACCCGGGTATCCAGCCCCAGCCGGGCACATTGAATGGACTGATTGGCCCCTTTTCCTCCTCCGAACATATCGACAGAATATCCTTCGACCGTTTCGCCCTTTCTCGGCAGGCGGCTGGCCGATGCCGTAATATCTGTATTGATGCTCGCAAGGATCGATACGTGCTTTTCCATAGTCTCTTTTCCTGTCTGATCAGAAGCAGTATGAAAAACCGGACGCGAACTGCTCGATCCGCCCGCCAAGCCGGGCTTTCAGTACATGGAATGCATGGTCTCCCGTACAATGGCCTGTAAAGATATGACCGATGGAGGTTTGTATGATTTCCTCACACAGAACGTCCAGCTCTTCGTCCGTCAGGTTGTAAAGATGCAGTCCTCCCACATACGCATAGATGTCATTCCTGCCAAGCATCTCCTGAATATCCGCAAGGATATTCGTCATACCGGTGTGGGAGCAGCTGTTCAGGACGATCAGTCCTTTTTCGGTGTCAAGAACCAGGCTCTGCTCGTGCGAGAAATCATCCGGACAACACGTTCCATCCCGGATGGTATAGAGATGATTCCTCAGCGCGACCGCTGAGTAGTCCGCCTTCCGGTGGGGAATCAGCCAGATTCCCTCCGCGATCTCACAGACCCCCTTCACATACCGAATCCGGTTCTCATATGCAGCAAGAATCCCTCTGCGGATCCCGATATATTTCTGCACCCCTTCCTTTATGCCGAAGCAGTTCTCACAGGCTCCCTCCCGCACGAAAAACGGCGCTTTCCGGTTCCGTTCAAAGAAAGTATCCATCCCATCCGCATGGTCATAATGTGCATGGGAAAGGACACCGGCCTCAACCTCTGAAAGATCGATTCCAAGGCTTTCCGCGTTTTGCGCAAAGAGAGAGCCTGCTCCGGTATCCAGCAGGATTTTCCTGTGATCGGCACTGATCAGGATGCTGAGCCCCCATTCTCCAGGCAATGCTTCGGTTGCAACGTTATCGATCAGAACTGTCATTTCTACTTTTCTCAGCATGGCTCTCTCCGTTTGATTCCGGTGGTCTTTCATCTCTTAATCAGATTCGTATCCGTTCCACCATCAGGCCCCTTCTTCCTCCGTCTCTGCATCACTCTGGCCGCCGACCCATGCCAGGATCTGTTCCTGGATGCTGGACCAGTTGACCGGCGCGTAATAGCTGTCTCCACTGACCATGACGAAACCGCTGAGGGTCTTGGACGCACTGCCGATATCTCCGATCTTCTCCATGGTCTTTGCGTCATACAGGGCAATGCTGGACACGCTGTCATAGATCTTAATTCCGTTGTTCATGCCCGAATAGATCCAGGAAGAATCCACATAGATAATCTGATCCGCTTCCTCCGGTGTCCCGGGCAGGTTCTCCGTCGGCAGAACGCTCTCCATACTGTAGCTGATCGTTCCTTCCTCATGATCCTCATCATGCGTCACCACCAGGATCTTTTTGTCCGCCTGATACATTCCGTCTTCCTTTTCCGGAAGAGGCCCTGTATACGGCTCGGATGACACCGCGCTGATCCCATTCCACGTCCAGCCTTCCACTCCGGCCATCGCCTGTCCGGTCAGATCCCGTACCTTTATGATCAGTTCACATGGATCCGGATATTCCTCCTCATGCTCTCTTACGTATGCATTGACAAGTTCATCTGCGGAGATATAGGAATTATGGGAATACGCCGGCCCGCTGACCAGCTCTTTTCCCATCTGCACATAAGTATCATCCGTGGCCGCTGCCGCTGTAAGCGCTTTCTCCGCGCCGAAATCATATCCTGCCTCTTCCATGATTGCCTCATACGCGTCCGCGTCGTAGAGCACCTGCGAAATCTCTCCCGTCAGACCCACCTCGGACAGTTTCTGCGACAGGTACGTCTCGTCCACCGTTGGAAGCACCGTATGGTCACTCATCAAAAATACCGCGCCATACTGCCTTTCTTCCTGAGGCGCGTCCTGCGGGCTTACAATCATCGTCAGGGAGATGTGCCTGTCATAGAAAAGCAGGACAACCGCCGCTGTAATCCCCTCAGCGTCCGAATAAGTGTAGTCTCCGCTCTGATACAGGCTGTCCGCCAGCTTGGCGTAATCCTCACTGAACTGGCTGTTGATCGCGCTGGCCATCGGTCTGACTGCCTCGACACTGCTGTTCATGAACACCTGGCTGATCTGCGCGCGCTGCTCCTCAGACGGAAATGCAATGAGCGCCAGTTTTGGCGACGCGAATTGCACTGTCCTGAAATCCCAGCCATTCTCCCCCTCTGTCAGGAATACATTCTCCTGAATCGCGCGGGCAACCATCTGTGTCGTTGCGTCTGCCGCACATCTCAGGTACCCGGCATAGGTGGTATCCGGCGTTTCCTCCTGCGCCGCAGCAGTTTCCGGTTCATCCGCAGCATTCTCTGCCATCACTATAAAGGTCATACTGCAGCAAAGCATCAGGCAGAGTAAACCTGCCAGAACAGCATCAAGCCTTACGATTTTTCTTCTGCTACTTGTTTCGGATCTCTTCATCATAGTCCTCCCTTCTCAACATCAACGGAATCTGTATTCAGGTCATCTCCATGGTGTAAAAGACTTCCGCAAGCTCACTTTTTATTTTTTCTGGTTCGATCATCCTTTCAGAATCTTATGCACCTGCTTCTGTAAGCCTCTGACTCTGCTCATGTTATGTCCTCTACGTCCATCACCTTGAAACCATGCTCCATCAGCAGCTGCGCTGTCACACCGGATCCATTCACCAATGTTCCGGAAAAAGTTCCGTCGTACCGCTGCCTTACTCCGCAGCTTGGACTTCGAGACTGCAAGATGATCAAGTCCGGCTGTTCTCTTTCGGCAATCTCAAGGCATCTTACTGCGCCAAGACGGAATTCCCTGTCAACAATCCTTCCGTCCTTTGCTGTGACAACACCGTTACAGATTTCGGAAGGAACCCTCGGTGTCGGCAGACCACCCAACTGCTCCGGACACACTGTTATCACTTCATTTCCGGCTATCAACTGAAGAACCTTTTCGTTCCGGTTGTTTCCTCCATTATACTTGCAGTTCTCGCCTGCCAGACAGGCACTGACCATAATCTTCATTCGCGCAACTACTCCTGCCCCACGTCCGAAAGACGCCGCTCACATCTGCTTCTTCACTACCCGATACTCATCTCCGTCCCGATCATACGGACACTGCCGGTAATTACTCCGGAGTATGACAGGCGCAATCCTTTGTGATCACCGCAATGGCGCAGGGCATACGTCCATCCACCACATGGTATTCCACATCGTTATAACCCATGTCTGCAAAAAAAGCTTTGTACGATTCCAGGTCAAACTGTCTCTTGAAATCTGCTCCGAGCAGGGTGATGAACTTCACCGCAACAGTGCCAGTGTTCCTGGACATATTGATGTAAGTCGGGATGACGATCTTTCCGCCCGGCTTTACAACTCGCACCAATTCGTTCAACGCTTTCTCCGGCTCGGGGAGCAGATGGATCACATTTCCTGCCACAACCTGATCAAAACGATTGTCCGGGCACCTAAGATCTGTGATATCAGCTTTCCGAAAAGAAACATTTTCATATTTCCGGCACTTCTTTGAAGCCTGACGCAGCATGCCGATCGAATAATCCGTAGCGAGCAGCTTTTTGCACTTCTGCGCAATATACTGCGTGATTGCCCCGGTTCCGCAGGCACATTCCAGAACAATATCAGAGGGATCTGTCAATTCTGCGACCTTTTCACCGGTTCCGTTGTAGACCTTCCCGTTATATACAGTTTCAAACAGATCATATAATGGTGAAACCTTATCCCAGAACACTCTGTCACTCCTTTTCTGACCGGCTCATCATGTACTTCCTCAACGCTCTCAATCCACCAGCCGGCACATCAGGCTTCCGGTCTCCTCTCGCAGCATCTGATTCGCCTCGTCAAACAACGGTTTTGCCTCTTCGTTATACTGGCCGGCTCTTGTGTCTGTCTCCATATTCCGGTAGATGACCTCCTCCTGGCTTAGCGGCGTGCCATCGGACCAGGCCGGGATATGCCCTTTTGAGATTGTGTCAAACCAGACACGGTATTTCCCGTCTTCTCCGCGTTCATACAGAAGCACCGGACAGGACGCGGAAAGATCCCTGCCCATCTCCTCCACCTTCTGGTCCGGGGCAGGCGAAACGCCTTCCACAGGAAAATGCACCATGGATGCACCGATGATGTTCCCCGGGAAAAACGCTGCCGTCTTCTCTGAAAGGGGAGGCAGTGCGCAGCGGTCGTACGGCTGGTGCAGAAAATCATACTCCTCCAGGTTGAACAGATATCCGTCATGCGCGATCATGTTCCAGCTGTGCGCGCGTTCATCGTTCTCTGGCGGATTGGCCACCTGCATGCTGGGAAGCCCTGCAAGGTACATCAGATAGCAGAAATAGCTCGCATTGTAGGAACACATGCCCCGCTTCCTGAGAAGCAGCATCATCCAGTCCGTCTTCCCTGCCTCCACAGCACTGACAAATCCTTCAAACAGACTGTTCTTGCTGAAGTATTCCGCGCCGTAATTCAGGATGGCTGTCAGCGCTGCCTCCGTCGGGTCAGCGATTTCCGCCTGGCAGGGCTCCAGATATTGCTCAAGAAACACCTTCAGATCCGGCTGGGTCAGGCAGAGAGCACGCTCCGTCTCCAGAGGCAGCTCCCCCGGCTGATAGCAGCTGCCCTGATAATAGAAATGCTGGTCAATATCCGTCAGATAGAGGCCGTCCGTTTCGGGAAGGACATAAAGAAAAATACTGTATTCGTCCTCTTTATATTCAGGTGCTCCTGAAATGTCCGCTTCAATCAGCACCTCTCCTTTCTGATGCGCTGTCAGCATTCCGTTCTCATCAATCGACAGTACCTCCGGATCACTGCTTTTGTAGGTCACCTGCAGCTGTGGATAAGCAGAATAAGGCGTCCATCTGTGCGTCTGCCCCACGTGAATCGATCCGATGTCATAGCTGTAATCCACCTCCGGTACTTCCTCTGTTTCTGCCTCCGCCTCTTCTCTCTCCGCCTCCGTTTCTTCCTCCGCTTCTTCCACCTCCCCAGACTGCGCAAGTGCAGCGTCCAGTGCCGGAAGATATTCCTCTACATGGGCACCACGGATCGGTTCGACGATCGTCCGGCCATTGCTGTCAAAGAAGAACGAGGTCGGGTAGGTATCGGTAGGAAGCACCTGATCCAGGTCTTCAGGCGGTACAAGATTCAGGTAGCCGACACCGTTTTCTTCCAGAATCTCTTTGGCCAGCGCATCCTTTCCCTCCTGATTCGCGTCCAGACAGACGCCGACAATCTGACAGCCCTTCTGCCCGAATTCCTTCGAGAGTTCAGCGAGCTGAGGCATCTCCTTCTTGCAGGGATAGCACCAGGTCGCCCAAAGGTTGATCATCGTAACCTTGCTTCCGGCAAAAAGATCCTTACTGCTCACCGGATTGCCGTCCAGATCGGTCGTCTCAAAAGAAACCAGATCATCGGTGTCGGTCTGATCCGCTTCAGATTCTTCCTCGGGAGCGTGGAACGTCAGAGCCTGAAGGATGGTTTCGCGGTCGGACGCGAATTCTTCGAACTCCCTGAAGTACTCCTCACCCATCACTTCGCGGTACTCTTCCATGTTTTTCTCCAGCTCTGCGTACTGGCCGCCGAAGAAATTGTATTCCCCGTCACTTCCAAGCTTTTCAAGCCAGGCAAAGTCATCTTCGCGGGCACCGTTGCACTTCTTTAGTTCCGCGCGCAGTTCCTCCTCTCCGCGGCCTGCGTTGATGCTGAAGAAATCATAGAGATAGGCACTTTCCCGGTCGGTCATCCAGCTGGGATCGGGGGATGCAGGAGGTTCTTCCCCTGACATCAACGCTTCGTAAAACTTCTCAGAGTAATCATTGTAAGCGTCAAAGTTTTCCTCCGAAACAGCATAGTAAGATATCGTGAACTGAAAGACACCATCTTCAAGGTCGTTCGCTCTTATGTCCAGGGTCCCCTTGAGATTCCGGTACTTCTCAGGAATCACAAAGTGGAAGCCATACTCCGGATTGTCAATCACGAAAGAATCGGCCTGCTTGGCTTCTTTCTCCGCTGCCGGGACAGATGTGCTGATCAAGGCCAGCAGCAGAATAGCCGTCAGTATGCAGAATGTTTTTTTCTTCATTATCATATTTCACTCCTTTTAGACATAACGCATTTCCTATCGTATACCTACCATAACCTTGACGAAAATGAAACCTTTGTGCTACATTTTTCGTCAATAAGGGTTATTTGTTTTACTGGAGTTATGGTACTGAAACCATTCCAATTCATTCAAGGAGGAGTATTATGAAAAAAAGTCTGCTGTTATTGTCTCTTGCCGCCGGAGCGCTCCTGTTCGCTCCTGTCACCGCCTGTGCTGAAACCATCACCTCCGGCGACGGCGTAGTCTCGATTGAAACTCCGGATGATTCCTGGGCACTGACCACAGATCCGAATTACTGGTTTGTCATTTCCGACGGAAAAAGCATCATCACCCTTGACCATCTGAGCAACGGCGAGAGCCTTCCTGCCGTTGAAGTCGCCAATGAACACTATAAGGCGATTTCGCAGAGTTTTGTCTCTACGCTGAATGAAGTCTTTGTCGTGAAGGGGATGGCCGCCGAGCAGGCAGATCTTGAAAGCCTGATGAAAGCGATGGGTTCCATCAAGATCCTGAAATACGATACCAAAACCGCGCTTGCTCCTGCTCCGGAAGCGAAAGAACCCGAATTCGGGCTGCGTGACATCAACGAGGATTATTACATTACCGCTTCTGAACTGATGGTCAGGACCGACTTCTCCATCGACGCCAGTATTATCGGAACGCTTTACAGAGGAGAGCAGGTAAGGGTACTCGGAGAAGTGACAAAGGGCGGCCAGGATTATGGCTGGTGCAAGATTCAGTATCAGGGAAGCACCGCGTACGTCTCTGATCAGTATCTTTCCAAGACAGAGCCTTCCACTTCTGCCGCCGGCAGCAGTAATAATCAGAGCCCTTCCAATTCCGGAAATGGCGAGAATGAACTGGTCCGGTGCGAATTCTGCGGCGAATACTTCAGCCCCGGCAATGATTACAGAAATCACGTCATGGCCGCGCATCCCAACGCTTATGCCGATGACGATGATTACGATGACGATGATATGGTTCAGTGCGATTACTGCGGCGGATGGTTCCACGAAGGCAGCGACTTCAGGAACCACGTGCTGGCAGCACATCCTGAGGTTTCCCAGGGTGACGGCGAAGGCGAGTTGATTCAGTGCGATTACTGCGGCCAATGGTTCAGCGCCGGCGACGACTTCAGAAACCACATGCTGGCAGCACATCCTGAGGTTTCCCAGGGCGACGGCGAAGGCGACTGATGACCGCTGATTGAAGCAGGGAACCCTGCGGCAGCGTTCTGATCTGCTTTCAAAAGGGGCGTGTGAAAAAATCACACGCCTCTTTTTCAGTCCCTTTTCCGGCTTCTCAGTGCCCGCTGGCAAACCATTCGTTGATCTGATCCTGCACGTCCGCAAGCAGCTCCTCAAACCCGGCTGCCTCCATACGCGCGCGCATCTTCGGGATCACCACATCCGGATCGCTGGTTCCGGTCCTGAGCTCCGTGGAATAGTCGCCGAAAATCGCCTGCAGGGCTGTGATAATGCTCTCCTTCCGGCTTTCGCTGTAGTGGAATCCATGTGTCTTACTGTAGATGCCTTCCGTGTCGTACTCTTCAAATACCTTTTCCCATTGATCCGGATCCGCGAGAATGTCCCTGCTGATGGAAGCCACGGATGCATTGACGAAGGAGCCGGTCTGGTACAGACGTGTCGCGTACCGGTCGGCGCCGGTCCTGGTTGTCAGGACCGTTCCGTTGTCCAGATATTCAAAATGCTTCCCTTCGATCCCATACGCAAGGATATCCCGGAATTTGCGGTCAGTGCTGAGCAGTTCGATATATTTCAGGCATTCGATGACACGCTCCTCGCTGCACGCGGCGCAGATCCCGAACATGGCTCCCTGTTCACTCTGCCTGGAGATGAACGGCCCTTCATACGTCGGGGTTTTTACGTGGAATCCCCAGTCTGCCGGATTCGAGTATCCCATATATCCTTTCCAGGCAACGCCGAAGCGGACAGGGAACGATTTGTCGGCCGCTGTGGAATCAATCGTTGCTGCGTCAGGATGAATGTAACCTGCCTTGTACCAGCGGTGCAGTGTGCGATAGCGGTCCATCACTTTCTCACAGTCCCACAGCGCCATGGCCTGCGGAATCTCTGACTCCTGGTCATATGGAATCACTATGATTCCTCCGGCGATCTGCTCCACGAAATTCATGTATCCGGGAGGTCCGCCTCTGTCCATCGCAATCGGATACTTCGCCGGAAAGTCCTCTTTGTATGCTTTCAGGTAGGGTTCCAGAGCCTCCAGTCCGTCCATTTCCTCCGGAATTTCCATGCCTTTCTGTCCCTCAAAATAATCCGCGTTGAGCCGGAACATATTCTGCGCACCCATATTCTTCAGGATCGGAATTCCCATGATCCGCCCATTGATTTTCGCGCAGTCCCAGTACTTCCCGATGGACTGATACAGCGCCGGTGTCTCTTTCTGCACAAGATCCGTAATGTCGTAGTACAGGCCGGCTTCCGCGTTTTTATCGAAATCGTTGGTCCAGGCGCAGGTAAACACGATGTCATAGTATTCCCCGGAGGCCATCATCAGATTGATCTTATCGGGCGGCTGAAACTCAAGGTTTACCGTAACACCGATCTTCTCTTCGGAAACGGCATTTGCCGCCGCGATAACTTCTTTCGCGTCCAGAGGCGCGCCGGTCTCCGAATAGGTGACCCAGCGAAGGCGGGAGTCCCTGTGCGCGCTGCACCCTGTCAAAGAGAGCATGAGCAGCAAGAAAAGGCACAAACGCAGCAGTCTGTATTTACAGCAGATTGGTCTGTTCATTCCGCTCACTCCTTTCCCGCTTCGGCAAGCCCTGAAGGACTGGCTTCGCGTCGCAGGCCTGCCCCGGCTTCATGGCTTTTGACCCTAACATCATGCTATCAGAATGGAGCAGAATTGCAATGTAAAATCATTCCTTCCATGAACTCGTTTTCCGGAAATGAAAAAAAGGAGCCCACAGGCTCCGATGACGCAGTCGACAGCGCAATGGCCTTCTATGCGGCAGCCGCATAAAAGGCCATTGTGTGATACATCAGATATCCACTTTTGTCGTACCGCCCAGGAAAGTCGGAAGGCTCTTCCCTGTTTTTTTCCAGTAACGGTATTCTGCGGTCGCCGTAAAAAGAACATCTCCGGACGAATTCAACGCCGTCTCAAAGGAATCCTGGATCACATTGATGATGTAGCCTACGCCAACCATTGCCATAGCTGTATCCTGTGGGATGCCGAAAAGAGAGCATGCCATCGGAATCAGCAGCAGAGAACCCCCTGCCACGCCGGAAGTGCCGCAGGCTGCCAGTGTGGCAAGCAGCGAAAGCACAATGGCGGAAGGAATGTCCACATGAATCCCGACCGTATTGGCCGCCGTCATCGTCATAATCGTGATTACGACCGCCGCACCGTCCATATTGATCGTCGAGCCCAGAGGGATGGAGACCGAATAGATATCCCTGTCCAGGCCAAGCTTCTCACACAGTGCCATGTTCACCGGAATGTTGGCTGCGGAAGACCGCATGAAGAATGCCATAAACGCACTCTCCCGCAGGCAGCGGAACACCAGCGGATAAGGATTCGTATGGAGGGCAAGAAATACAAGAATCGGATTCAGGATCAGAGACACAACCAGCATCGTTCCCACCAGAAGGAGCAGAAGCTTTCCATAATCGATAAAGATCGACAGACCACTCTCTGAGATGGTTTCATAAATCAAGCCCATGATTCCGAAAGGCGCAAGTGCAATAATCCAGCTCACCAGCATGGAGACTGCATCCGCCAGATCCGCGATGACCTGTCTGGTTTCTTTCGCGGCAATCTTCTTAAAGATGATGCCCAGGAGTACCGCCCAGAACAGAATGCTGATATAATTGGCGCTTCCTATAGAAGCCACCGGGTTACCTACCATGGAAACGATCAGGTTCTGAAGAACCTCGCCTACGCCGGAGGGAGCAGCACTCACATCTACACTCCCCGCGAGCTTTACAGTAAGCGGAAAAAGAAAGCTTGCCGCTACCGCGACAACACCTGCCAGCAGCGTGGACAGCAGGTACAGGAAAATAACAAACCCGAAGCGGTTGTCAAAACCCGTGTTTCCCTGTGTAAGAGATGAAATGACCAGAACGAAAACAAGGATGGGCGCAACCGCTTTGAGCGCTCCTACAAAGATGGTTCCAAACAAAGGAATCACCGGCAGGCCCGGTATGATCAGCCCAAGTACCGTTCCAATCACAAGACCGATGATGATGCGAAGAATCAGGCTGGTCTCATTGTACTTCCGTATAACTTTTCCCATAAACTGTCCTCTTTTCTTTCCTGCTTCGTCTGTCTGCTTTCCGCCCTGCGGGCTGAAAAGCACTGTGAACGGTTGACGGAAACTCTGCACATGACCCTGGCCAAGCCTCCCTACCCAATCATTATATTCGTTAAAACAAGTTAATTCAAGGTGCTGCTATACGTGTCAGGCAGTCCGACAGCATAATCTGATCCGGTTTCTCCGCCTTCAGGATGGTATCCACCAGGCCGGAGAAGACATCCACCATCCGGTTCATCTTCTGCTCAGAGAAAATCGTCTGATTCATCACCAGATATGTGCTGATTCCATCCGGGTTCTCGATCATCTGAATGGCCATGGTAAACGTGTTGAACCTTGCATGGCTCCCCACGTTCAGCCTTGTCCCTCCGATGGATCCGATGTCATTCGAGCTCATGATTTCCGCTGTCTCGTAGACGATAAACAATGCGTCATGATCATACACATTGTTTCTTTTCAGGCTCCATTCATAGGAGCAATGGGCGAGGCTCTCATTGGACCGTTCCGATACCGCTTTCAGGAATCCGCCAAGTGTCATGTCCTTCGTAATCTCCACCCCGACCGTCACATAGCGGAAGACACAGCCAAATGCGTTCTTTCGTACCTCATCTGTCCTGTCATGGTAAACCCAGTTCAGCATCACCCTGTTCTTCTTCTCAACAGCCGCCATTCCAAGCAGCGCTGCTGCGGTAAACAGGCGGTTTCTGGATACATGATGCTTTTCCTCAAACGTTTTTATTTCTTCCAGGCCAACCACCCGCTTCAGCGGAAGAATCATCCGGCCGGACGGACGCAGCTCCACATCCGGAGAAAACTGGAAGCACCAGTCACCCTGTCCATAGGCTTTTTCAAGGAACGCCCGGTCATCTCTGTACTTTTTGCTTTCGCGCAGCTCCTCCTGATGAAAGAGATATGCGTAATAGGTATCCAGCGGGAGCGCTTCCCCGTGAAATGCCCGTACAATATCTTCATTGAGAAGATGCATCCCGGTTCCATCTGTCATAATATGATGCACTTCAAAGAACAGATAGACCGCTTCTTCCGTCTGACAGATGCCCGCGTGAATCAAAGGTTCGCCAACCATCGTGAACGGCTGCTGCAGGTCTTCTGACCGGGCCTGAAATTCAGCTTCGCTGATTCTCTCAACGGAAATCTTCGGCATCTTTTCCGGCGCGATCCGCTGCACCAGCGTACATTCTTCATTGAATTCAAATATCGTATACAGGGCAGGCCTGTTCGCGACTGCCCTGTTGAAAGCGTCGCACAGACGCTGCGCGTCCAGATCCGCGGGGAAGCGGTACAGACGGGGCAGATTCCAGGAGATTGCCTTTGCCGCAAAGATGGTATAGTCAAACATCTCAATCTGGTTCGGCGTCAGGGGATGTGCTTTCTTTCTCTCCCGTTCCTCTGTCACAGCAACTGTTTCCTGCGAAGGCCCGGCCTGCCGGCGCTCATACAGATCAGCGATCCGCTCCGGGGTGCACCCTTCAAAGATGTCATCTGCAAGGAGTCCCTCCAGATTCGCCAGTGACAGTACGCGCATCGTTCCCAGCGAATCCCCGCCGAGATGATAGAAATTGTCGTGAATGCCGACCCTGTCCACCTGGAGCGCTTTCTCAAATGCCTCACACAGAATTCGTTCTGTTTCCGTCCGCGGTGCGGCGTAATCCTCCTGCTTGGGCCTTGTCTCCGGCTTTGGAAGTGCTCTCCGGTTCATCTTGCCGTTCGCAAGCATCGGAACTTCATCCACTTTGATGAAATATGCCGGAATCATATAATAGGGCAGATACTGCTCCATCTGACGGCGGACTTCCATCTCGTCAAAGGATATGTCTTCGGTATAGTACAGACATACAAAGGCATGGACCGGATCCTCAAACCCTCTTGCCGCGCACCAGTCCACGCCAAGGACCTTTTTCCCGACAGCCTCAATCTCCGCCGGCTCGATCCGGTTCCCGTTGATCTTGATCATGTCTGTGCTGCGGCCGATCAGGACCAGATTGTCATCTTCCAGTTTCTTTCCGATATCTCCCGTATGGTAGACGCCATCCTGAAGGACCTTCCTGGTCTGTTCCTGCAGATTGATATAGCCGCGGAAAAACGGATCTTCCACCGTGATCTCTCCCGGTGTTCCGGGGGGAACTTCCTTTCCTTCCTCGTCCACAACCCGGACATGAATCTGTTCCACATTTGGTTTTCCGACAGGGCACTCATCATAAAGCTTGTCGATGATGAATTCTGCCACCGGAAAGCCGCTTTCACTCATCGCGTACGCATTCACCAGCTCCGGTCCTTCGAAGAAGAGACCGTTTGCCGGTTCACTGCTGATCTGAATCTGGCGGACGTACGGACCCGGATCCTGAATCATGCGCAGCAGCGAAGGCGACGCACACATGACTGTAATGCGGTTGTCCAGAATGTACTGACGAAGCTGCGGCGGATTCTTTATGATGCTGTAGGGCACAATATGCAGATTGCATCCGGCGTACAGCGCATTGATATAACGCCTGATCGACGCATTGAAATTAAGCGGCGTGATCAGGGACAGCCGGTCTGATTCCTCAAGCCTGGGGTTTCCTGTCCTCCGGTCGACGGCGGCAGCCTGAATCATTTTGATACTGCCATATTCATGGAGCACTCCCTTGGGATTTCCCGTTGTCCCGGACGTATAAATCGCCAGCGCCGCGTCGTGCATACCGGGCTTCTCATAACCGGAAAGCACTTTCGCTTTCAGGATTTCATCATTCCAGACGTGAATGTCAATCACTGCCCTGCAGCTGCAGTCTTTTTTGATATAGGCGATTCGTTCCGGCGGATAATTGTCTTCTACCATGGTGAAGGCAGCCCCTGCTTTCCACACACCAAGCATGCTGATCAGAGCAGCAGCCCCTCTGGGCAGACACAGAAGCACGAAGTCCTCCCTGCCGATCTGTTTTTCTTTCAGCCATGCATAGACACGTCCGGACAGATCATCCACATCACGCCGGCTAAGACCGTGCGGATGGCGCTCGTCTGTAAGCATGCGGGCGGAAGGATTGTCTGCTGCTTTTTTTGACCATACATCAAGAAGATATTCTGTCTGATTCAGGAATGTCAGATCCATTTTTCCCACCATTCTGTCTGTTACTGCCTGTGCCGTCTGTCGTTGCCGGAAGTAATGTAGAAGTTTCTCTTGAACGCATACATTCTTTGATCCGCCGCTTTCAGCATGGAATCAAAATCATCGAACTCTTTGTCTGCGGCAAACCCATAGGAGACAGAGATGCCGCTGACATATTCCCCTTTCCACCGGCCCGCGGCATTCTCCAGCTGTTTCAGGCATTCCTCAACGCGGTCTGTCGTCCCGGTCATAATCACACAAAACTCATCACCGCCGATCCGGTAGATCGATTCCACATCAGGAAAGCTCTGCTGAAGGCACTGCGCCGTGCCGGTGATCAGTTCGTCCCCTGCATGATGGCCAAACCTGTCATTCATCTTTTTCAGGCCATTGATGTCTGCCATAACCACACAGCAGCCGGAAGGCATACACTCCATGAACTGATCCGTTTTCTCCTTAAAAGCACGCCTGTTCTGAAGTCCCGTCATCTGATCATAATAGGCGTAACGGGTCTGAAGCTTTACCAGCTCCGCGTTGGATTCCGCCAGCTGCACCGCGAACTCGGAATAGACATACCGTTCATATCTGGCCTTATTGATAAAATAGCCGAAGGCGATTCCTACCGAAGAGAAGATGATCAGATTGGTCAAAGTCCACCGGTATGCTCCGGCTTCCATGCTGTTTTTGCCGATCGCCGCAAACACCGCTGCATTGAGGATAAATAAAAGGATCGTTGACAAGGTATTACTGATGAAAAACGCCGGAACGATGAGCACAGAGGCAAAAATGATGATCGTTTTCGGCGCGAGGAACCGTGCGATTCCTATCCCGGCGCCAAGCAGCGCGATATCGACAGCCAGGCAGGTCGGAATGATCAGCCAGGAAGCTTTGGGTACGGCAAACACCGCGAGAAACAGTGCCGCAGCGCATAAGGCAAGCGCCATGATATAGATGTTCCGGCACATCAGAAAGTCCGGCTCTCTTGTCGTCATGAACAGACAGTAGCCCCAGTACAGCATCTGAACCGCAGACCATCTGATGGCAAATATCCGGTTTTCCTCCATGATCTGCATTCGAACCGCCTGATAGTTGCTTTCCGAAGAGGTCCTGTATAACAAAAAGTGTTTGATTCTTTCCAGCACTATCGTACCTCCCTGGTTCATGATGATAAGAATCTTCTCTTTCGGGCGATCGTACTTTGTGCCTTCTTTTACTCCTGACCCGCGCCATTCTCCGGCGCAGATACCTCCTCAAGCGGAGTCAGTCTGTCCAGCTGTTCCTGGGTGAATACCAGCGAATGAAATCCGATCGCACGGTACAGCCGTTCTTTCGAGAGTGGACTTGCCAGCCTGCCTTCCTCTGTGAAAACATCCGGGCTATACTGCTCGAATGGGATTTCTTCGATCTCGATGATATATTTTCTGCTCATGCCGTCTCCTCCTCCCATTTCAAAGAAATGTACCTGGCTTATTGTTTCCGGTTGCCGATTTTGTAATCCCGTTTCCTTCGTCTTTCAGACTCGAAACCGGGAACAAAATCTGGCTCTCTGGCAATCTGATGGCGTGATCTGTTATGACCGGCGCGTTCCCTGCAGCAGGGGAATAATCCGCCACATCCTTCATGAAATCCGGAGTGATCACCGCTTTTGCCTGACAGTCATGAAAGATATACGCAAGCCTGTCGGGCGGGTATGTACCGTTTAACGGTGCGAAAGCCGCTCCGAGTTTCACGGCAGCCAGCATGGAGGCAATGCACTCGATGCTGTGCGGCAGCACGACAGCGACCACATCGCCTTTTCCTACACCCCCGCCTGAAGCTTTGCTGCCACTCTGCCGGCAAGGGCATCCAGTTCCCCGTATGTCAGCCGGATCCCCGCCGCAGGATCTATGACGGCAGGATCCTCCTGATGACTGCGGACATTCCTTTCAAACAGCTCTCTGAATGTATCCATCTTCCGGTCCCCAATCCCTTCAATCATCCAGTACCTTCAACCATCCAATGCCTTCAGCCATCCAATGCCTTCAGCCATCCAGTACCTTCAGCGGCTTCCACTTCCGGAAGTCTCCTGACACCAGGCTGTATCTGATCCCCTGAAAGTCACCCTGTATGCTGTCATGAAAGCGGCTCTCTCCATGACAGTGCGCATAGATCACCTGCTCCGCGCCATACTCCTGCGCCATATCGGTGAAACCGCTTCTTTCCTCCAGAATACTCGTGGGCGGATAGTGCAGAAACATGATGAACTTCCGGTATCCGTCTGCCTTTGCCAGCTCAAAAGACTTCCGCAGCCGCCCAAGCTCACGCTCCACCAGTTTCTTTGCATGCGTCCTGGCTTCTTCATCCCAACCGACGATTCTGCCCCACCGGTCAAGGTAAAACGGTCCTTCAAAGGTAAACCCCTTCGTACCGACCAGTGCGTAATCCCGGTAGGTCTCATAGCTGTCCTGAAGAAATGTCAGCCCGGGCCGGAAGCGTTCATTCAGCTTCCCTGTTTTCTTCACGTCCCAGAACAGATCGTGATTGCCCCGGATCAGAATCTTCCTTCCCGGCAGATCACTGATGTACTGAAAATCCCGTTCGCATTCCGACAGGTTTTTCCCCCAGCTGTGGTCCCCCACCAGCACAAGCGTGTCCTCATCTGTTATCGCCTTCCGGCAGTTTTTTAAAAACTTCTCTTCATGATTCTTCCACACCCGGTCATGCAGCTGGTTCGCTGCCTTCAGAACAGACTGGTAATGCAGGTGCAGATCTCCGATTGCATACAAACTCATATCGATCTCATATACGCTCTGTCAATTCTGATCATTTCCGGCAGCGTTCATCCTCTTGACGCATAATACTTCTTCTTGGCTTCATACATCCTCTCATCTGCCTGAATCAGCGCCCTGCGGACATCTCTGCAGTCCTCCTCAAAGCCGCATCCGATCGAGAAGGAAACAGCCGGGTAATGTTCAGCGGCCGCACGGAGTGCCTGCGCCTTTTCTTCCATCTGCTCCCGGGAGACGTCCGTCAATATCACGACAAATTCATCTCCTCCTGCCCGGAATATATTCCGGGTTTCGAATACTTCTTTGAGCGCGCCGGCCGCGTTCTGCAGAAGCCTGTCGCCATCTTCATGTCCCTGCGTATCGTTGACTTTCTTGAGGCCGTTCAGGTCGTTGAAAAGGATCCCCACGGATTTCTTCTGACCGTCCGGAAGATTTCTGAGAGAATCAACGTAGTTGTTCATCTCATTGCGGTTCATCACGCCGGTCAGAAGATCCCTTGAACTGAGCTCTTTGAGTTTGTTCACCATCAGGTGGTTTCCCACCTCAGACCCCAGAACGAATGTTGTCAGCTCAAGGATCTCCTTGATCTTCGCGGACCGGTCCTCCTCAAAATACGCAGCCCACATATAGCCCAGATGTTCATTGCGGGACTTGAGCGGGAACAGCGCGATATTTTTGACACCCGCTCTCTTCAGCGAGTTATACCAGAGCGGATTTCTTTCCGCTATTACCTGAAACTCGCGCTCGTTCTTGGCAATCAGGCAATTGCTTCCCGAGATGGTATCCTTCCAGGTTCGGGCAACGCGGTAGAAATCATTTTCCAGGAAGTCATCCGGCAGCTCCCGCTTGAAATCCGGAGCATAATCCTCCCCCAGTACTTCACAGGTCTCTTTTTCATTGTCCACAAGCAGCACACCGCAGTACTTCGATTCACACAGCCTGCGGATATCTCCTACGACATCCTTCATGGCCGCCTTGAAATCCTTAGCCTCACGAAGCTTGATCGCAGTCTCCAGAACCGATGCCGCTATATCACCTGAGATATTTGAAATCCGTTCCGAACTGGGTTCGAAGTTGATCTCCATGATATACGCGCAGTAGCACAGATTGCCATCGTCCGGCCAGAGCGGCAGGAACGACATATTGAACCACACATCGTACCTGTCAGGATGTGCGTAGGAATGGAGACACTTTTTCTGCACGGCAGCACGGTAGCAGAAGTCCTCAAAATTCAGGTCCCTTGTCATGTAGGTTGTATACAGAGAATTGGGGACGAATTCCTTCGTCAGCATCACCACACCCTGCATGGGACGCTCTATACTGTCAATATATGCCCTGTTTCCTGTCACAAGACGGATCTCGCCGCAGCCCCCGTCCGGTAATTTCTCGACAGAGACAATACAGGTCATTGCAGCTATGCCGTCCGCTACTTTTTGAAAATCCGTGTTCATTTTCCGCTTCCCCTTTTCCTTTCAACCTCTGTTTCACTGTGTAAAGCCGTTCCCATGTTTTCCGCGCACGGTTCAACGTTCTCTTGTCTGCTTCATCTTATACATTCTGCTGTCTGCCTCCAGGAGCAGCCTCCTGACATCGTCCTTCGACTCCGTCTTCCCCCGGGCCATTCCGTAGCTGCAGTGAAGCGGCTGGGAGATATCCAGTCCCTCAATCTCCAGGGAACCTACTTCCTGCTCCCATACCAGCAGGAGCTCATTCACATTTTCATACAGACCCCGCTCCATGATGATCAGGAATTCGTCCCCTCCATAGCGGTAAACCGCATCATATCCAAACATCTCCAGTGTCAGCTTCCCGATCCCGGCAAGCACCCGGTCTCCGATCTCATGTCCATACCAGTCATTATACTGCTTGAACCGGTCGACGTCTGCCATAACGACATACAGGTCTTTCCCGACATAATTCTGAAATTCCCTGCGCAGTGCCAGCCGGTTTTTCGTTCCTGTCAGCTCATCATGTGTGGAATCGAAGACCAGATCCTCATTTTTCCCAATCATTGTGGACTTCTGCTGTATGGAACGGATCTTCTGGATGTAGCGGATCACGTATCCGGCCAGAATCACCAGCGCGAGCACATAGTAATTGACAATCTGGATTCCCTTCGCGTGGTCGATCCTCCACAGAATGAACAGCTGGGCTGAGTAGGAGACCAGCACACGGAAAGCTGCCCTGAGGGGATAGACATACAGAAACAGCGCGAAGGCGATCTGCACCGTGTCAAAGATAAGCATCTGGGAACCATCCATGTAGTGGCGGACGGAGCCCAGGATTCCCCATATACAAAAAACCCAGAACAGAAAGGCGGTCAGAAGACGGATCTTCTTCCGGTCTGCTTCCTGCCGGATCCATTTCCGGGTAAGAAGCCAGGATAAGAAACAGATCGCCGCGCAGCTTGCGAGGCTCACCAGGCTCGTCGCATATGCTGCAATGGAATTCCAGCAGATCACCAACGTTCCAAACAGCAGAATGGTTTCCAGAAAGCCAAGCGGAAAAGACACCGCGGCAATGATCCTGAGGTTCTCGTTCTCCAGCCGGACCTCTTCTTCCGGTGTCAGCTGTATCCCGATGATGTCATTCCAGCCTCTGATCAGGGGGGTAAGAATTTCACTCTGTCTTGCTTTAGTCATTTTTGCTTTTTCCTTTGCCCATCCACAGAAATGTCTCTTCCAGAGGCTCCGGCTTATGAAACAGGAATCCCTGTGCCAACTCACATCCGATCTCCATCAGGAACTGTCTCTGCTCCTCCGTCTCCATCCCTTCCGCCAGCGTATGGACACCCATCTCCCTGGCAATTTCGGTCATGGCCTTCATGATATGCCTGTTTACGCCGCTGCGGTCGTCCAGGTGTCTCAGAAGATCCATGTCGAACTTGACCAGGTCCACGTCAAACCTGCTGAACACATTCAGCGATGAATATCCGCTGCCAAAATCGTCCAGCCAGATCCGGAACCCAAGCTTCCTGAGCTGTCCCAGCTGTTCATGAAAGCTTCCGGCCGCCTGCGCCATATCCTGCTCCGTGATCTCCACTATGAGATATCTCCTGTCCAGCGGAAGGTCCGGGCAATACTTCCGGTAAATCCGGTCAAGCTCAGACGGAATATCAACATAGTCAAAATCCTGCGCGGAGAAGTTGACTGTGGCAGGAATGAGGGGAAGGCCGTGTTCCACCCTGCGCGGTATATCCCTGCAGACCTGCTCCGCCATATACAGGTCAAGCTTATAAAGCAGGTGGTACTTCTCCAGAACCGGGATGAACTCATTCGGCGGAATGATCCCCTTCTCCGGATCTGCCCATCTGGCCAGCGCTTCGACTGCGGCACCCTTCCCTGTCTGTGTCCGGACGATGGCCTGGTAGTACACCCTGATCCAGCCTTCCTTCAACGCCCTGTCAAAATTCTCAACGATATACCGCTGGCGCCAGAACTGATCCTCCGCATTGCGGGTATAGAAATAACAGATGCTGTTCAGGTCGGTTCCGGCCCACTTCAGGGCATTGCGCGCGCGGTCATGTATCTCATAGGTTTTAAGATTCTCCTCATACACACAGGCGCCCGCCTTAATTCCGGTGGTGTTGCCTTTCGCCTCCTTCTGGACCCGGTTGTCCACAGAGATGATCTTTTTCACGTTCTTTTCCTCCTTGATTTCCGGCTGGGCCGGTGTAGTCTGCTCCGCTGCCGGAGCCGCCATTTCCTTCTTCGGACA